>WTGW01000131.1 GCA_011523395.1 Acidimicrobiia bacterium | reverse complement strand
TGAGCTTGCCCACCCCGATCATCTTGAACCCGTGGTTGGAGTCGGCGATCACCCACGCGTTGTCACCGATATGATCGAACACCGGCACGTTGTCGGGTGTGAAGGCTCCGATCCCTCCGTTCCGCCGGTCCTTGAAGTAGGGACGCAGGTTCTCGAGGCGCTTGAACAGCATCCCCAGCGCGGAGCAGTAGTAATCGGCGAACCAGTCTTCCGCCTGGTAGAGGTCATTGAGGTGACCGTAGGGCTCGACCTCCGCCCGAGGACCGATCTTGATGGGGATCGTCCCCCCTTGGAGACCCGGAGCGCCGACTCGCTCGGCCGCGTAGCGCGTGTACACGTAGGTGTGGTCCTTGATCATCGTCCCGTCCTCGCCGTAGATCGGCGTGTCCAAGAGCTCCACGTGCAGGACCGGTGAGTCCCGGTACTGGGCGGTGCGGAAGTCCACGCCCTCGGGGAGGAGCACTTCACCTTCCAGGAGGCGCCAGTAGGTCCACATGTCCATCTGTTCCTCGATGTGACCGTCGGGATAGACGACATCGAGGTGTGACGGGCCGCCGAGCCACTCCCAGTGCGTGGGTGTCCACGCTCCCGCACCGACGACAACCTGTTCGCAGGAGATCGATCCCTGGTCGGTCTCGACCGCCGTCACGGAACCTGATGCGTCCAGTTGGTAGCCGGTGACCGTGGTCCCGTAGACGCGCTGCACACCCCACTGGCGGCACTTCTGGTCGAGGCCCCACACGGCGATGTGGGTTCCCGCATATCCGGAGCGGTGCTCGTGTAGCACCACGTCGCAGTTATCGGTCTTGAAGTCGGGCCACAGCTTGGTCAGGAACGCATGCGCGTCCGATCCCGTGTAGAGGTCCGATGGGTAGTCGCTGGCCGCCTGCGAAGCGTGGAGTTCGACGTAGTCCTCATACTGGTTCGCTTCGCCGACCGAGACGTAACCGACCTGCTGGAAGCCGAAGTTCACGGGATCGGACTCCCACACCTCCACGCTGGCGCGCAGGATGGGGTGGAGCGCGTTGGTCATGTAGAGGTTGCGGACGCACCCGCAGGCCAGGCCGGTGGCCCCGGCGCCGGGTCCCTGCTTGTCGATCAGCACGACATCGCTTCCCTTGCCCTTCCCTGATCGCTCGAGGTACATGGCCAAGTGGTAGGCGCTCGACAGCCCGTGGACACCGGCGCCGACCACCACGAACCGGGCGCTCCGGGGCAGGGGGGCCGCATCGAAGACTGGGATCACCGCCGGGTTGGCCGCCTGGCCGTTGACATCGGGCGGCAGAGGGCGGTTGGCGAACGGGTACCACTGGTTGTGTCCGGTGGGGTTGGGAACGTTCATGGGCTTGCCTTTCTCTCACGGGTTTCTTCGTTATCGGTAGGGTTCGCGTAGCCGGCGCCGATCGTCCGCCAGATGAGCGGAACCCCGGGCCGGTAGGCGAGGTGGTGACGGTTCGGGGCGTCGATGATGGTTAGGTGGGCAGGCCCACCGGGCGCCAGCCTGCCCACGTCCTCGCGCCGGAGTGCGGCCGCCCCGCCGGTCGTGGCGGCGGCGATCGCCTCGTCGATGGTCATGTTCATGTCGCGTACCGCCAGCGCGATGCAGAACGAGATGGAAGTGGTGTAGCTCGACCCGGGGTTGCAATTCGATGCGATGGCCACGGTGACGCCGGCGTCGATGGCCCGCCGGGCGTCGGGATACGGCTGGCGGGTGGAGAAGTCCGCCGCCGGGAGGAAGGTGGCCACGGTGTCGCCGGCGGCGAGGGCCTCGATGTCTTTGTCGGAGAGGTAGGTGCAATGGTCCACCGACGCGCAGCCCATCTCCACGCCGAGGCGGACTCCGGGACCGTAATCCAACTGGTTGGCGTGGAGGCGTAGACCGAGGCCGGCGTCGCGGCCCGCCTCTAGGACCGCCCTCGACTGGTCGGCGTCGAAGGCTCCTTTCTCGCAGAACGCGTCGATCCAGCGGACATGGGGCCGAACGGCCTCGAGCATCGGTCCGCACACCAGGTCGACGTACTCGTCGGTCCTGCCCAGGTACTCGGTCGGTACCACGTGGGCGCCCATGAAGGTGCTCTCCGGGGTGACCTCGGCGGCGAGTGAGGTGGTCGCAGCCTCGGATTCGACCGACAACCCGTACCCGGACTTGATCTCCACGGTGGTGGTGCCGGCCCGGCGGACCTCCTCGAGCCGCCGGTCCAGGCTTGCCCGCAGGGCTTGCCGACCGGCCGTGCGGGTGGCTTCGGTCGTCACCCGGATCCCTCCGCCGTCGTAGGGCTCGCCCGCCATCCTCCGGGTGAACTCCTCCGCCCGATCGCCGGCGAACACCAGATGGGTGTGCGAGTCGACGAACCCGGGCATCACGCACCTGCCTCCGGCGTCCATACGCTCGTCCGCCGCCGCTCCGGCCGGGCCGACCGCGACCACGGTGTCCCCGTCGATCACCACCGAAGCGTTCTCGATGATCCCGAGCGGGCCCGCCCCGAGATCGGGGACGTTGGTCACCAACTCGCCGATGTTGTCGATCGCCAGCGTCATGCCGCCACCACCTTGGCGATGGCGGAGTCGAGCTCGCCCGCCACGTCGACCGACACGTGGGCGCCGCCGACCACCACCGGCCGGCCACCGACCACGAGGTTGTGAACGTCAGCGCTGGAGGCGGAGAAGATCACCGCGTCGAGAATGTGGGGAGTGTCCACTCCGGCCAGGCGGACCGAGTCCAGGCCGATGCTGGTGAAGTCGGCCAGGTAGCCCGGCCTGAGGGCGCCTCCGTCCTTCCAGCCGAGCGACCGGTAGCCGTTGACGGTGGCGATGGCGGCCAGGATCTCGGCGGGGTGGAGTCCCCGCCTGTTGGTCAGGGTTCTCGCGCCCATCTCCACCGCCCGCGCCTCCTCGAGGATGTCGATGAGCGCGTGGGAGTCCGATCCAACGCAGAGGGCTGCCCCCGCCTGGACCAGGTCCGGGCTGGGGCCGATCCCGTCGGCTAGGTCGCGCTCGGTGGTGGGGCAGATGCAGCAGAGAGCTCCGGCGGCGCCGATCACGTTGATGTCGTCGCGTGAGAGGTGCGTGGCGTGCACCAGGGTGGTGTCCGGGCCCAGCGCACCTGCGCCGGACAGCACGGCTGTCGGGGTTCGACCGTGGACCTCGCGGCAGGCCTCGTTCTCGGCCGGCTGCTCGGAGACGTGTATGTGGAGGGGCAGGGCCCTGTCGCTGGCCCAGCGAGCCACCTTCCCGATCGACGGCGGATCCACGGCGCGGACCGAGTGGATCGCTGCCCCGACCCTGGTGCCGGGTCCCGGCGCGCTCGTCCGCAGGCTCTCGACCCGGCGCCTCCACGCCCGGACCGACCCGTCGCTGAACCGGGCCTGTTCGGGACGCAGTGGGGAGTACCCGGATCCCGAGCCGGAGGAGAACCCTCCGTGCAGGTAGAGCGTGTCGAGCAGGGTCAGGCGGACTCCGGCGTCACGCGCCGCGGCCACCAGGCTCGCCCCGAGGGCGTTGGGATCGTCATAGGGATCCCCTCCGGGCCGGTGGTGGACGTAGTGGAACTCGCCCACCACGCCCACTCCCGCCAGCGCCATCTCGGCGAAAGCCGCCCGGGCGAGCAGGTAGTAGTTCTGCGGATCGAGGTTGGCGGCCACCCCGTACATCAGGTCGCGCCACGTCCAGAAGGTTCCCTCGCCGCCATGGGTCCGGCCCCGCAATGCCCGGTGGAAGGCGTGGCTGTGGGCATTGGCCAGCGCGGGGAGGGTAAGGCCGGGCAGTTCGATGGCGTCGCGGGGAGGCGAGGCGTGGCCGGGGGAGACCCCGACGATGCGGTCACCGTCCACTTCGATCAGCACTCCGGGGACGGCCGTCGGGCCGCCCAGCCAGGCCAGCTCGCACCAGTAGCGGCTGCTCACGAGCCCACCTCGGCCACGAAGCGGCTGATGCGCTCGACGAACGCGTCACGGTGATGCCGGTCGAATTCCTCCCAGGTGCTGAGGGTCTTGGGGTCGATCCGGTCGACCACCAGGACACCGTCGAGGTGATCGCACTCGTGCTGCCAGGTCCCGGCGGTGAGGCCGCGCAGGACTCGTTCATGATCGGTCCCGTGGCGGTCGGTGTAGCGGACGCTGAGGTTGACCCGGCGTTCCAACTCGCCTCGCAGCGGGACCGAGAGGCATCCCTCGTTGATGACCACCGTGCGGTCGTCGAGAACGTCGTATTCGGGGTTGATCGCCACCGTGAGGGGGATGGGCGGCTTGTAGGGATAGCGCGGGTTGTGGTCGACCTCCATCACCATGATCCGCACGGGCTCGCCTACCTGGGTAGCGGCGATTCCCGAGCCGTTGGCGTGCCGCATGGTGTCGATGAGATCGTCGATGAGGTCCTGGATCGCCGGGAGCGAGATGTCGTGGCGGGACACTTCTGTGGCCCGCACCCGAAGCCCCGGATCGCCGATGGAGAGGATCGGCCTGACCGTCATCGCCGGCCCGGCCAGGGCTCTGCGGATGTGATCCCTCCGGGGAGGGTCCGGACGGCGTGCCACATCGGGTCCGAGTCGTAGTCCCAGTACTTGCTGACATCCACGGTCACCCGGCCGTCGCCGATCGGGCCACCGGGCAGCCGCCCGTTGTGGATGCGGACGTTGTGGTAGACGACCGGGGACAGGACCTCGGCCGCTTCTACGTGAACCGCGCTGTGGCGCCAGGCCTCACGGTCCCCGACCTCCTGATGCACGACCAGGTTCGCCCATTGCTTCGGGGTTCTCTCCGTCGAGCTGTAGCTGAGGATTCCCGGGTACTGCCGGAATTCGGAGATCACGTCGATGTCGAACTCGTCGATCGCCTGGGCCTCCGGTGTCGACCTCCGGTTCCCGAGAAAGCCCACGATCAACACATCCGTGCCCTCCAGCAGGGTTACAGGGTCGCACATGACGATCCTGCGGCGCAGCCCGTCCTCGTCCCAGTTCCTGACCTCGTACGGGCGGAGTTCCAGCTCGCCCGCCCTGGCGCGGCGAAGTAGCGCCCGCAGGTCCTGGAGGAGGTGGTCCAGCAGTGCCAGGTCGGCCCGGTAATGCTGCAGGTCCGCGCACGGCCGGCCGGCCGGGTTCTCGTCGGTACGGAGCCGGACGGGGCTGTAACGGACAGGCTTCACGCAACTCCTCTCAATAGTCGGTGGCCACGCCGCCCTCGCGGGCTCGGCGGGCGACGAAGTCATCGAGTTCCTCACGGACCGCGGAATCCATCGAGGGGAGCTCGTAGGCCGTCAGTAACTCCCTGGCCAGGGTCTCGGTCCGCCGGGCGGGATCGGGCCGCCCGGCCTCGTCCCAGGTCTCGAAGTTGCTCCAGTCGGAGAGGAGGGGGCTGTGGAAGGCGTCGCGGTAGCGGGCCTGGGTGTGAGCGGTACCGAAGAAGTGGCCGCCCGGTCCGACATCGGCGATGGCGTCGAGGGCCAGCGAGCCTTCATCGGTGGCCGGTGGCTCGAGCGCCGCACAGATCATCTGCAGCAGGTCGGCGTCCAGCACCATCTTCTCGAACGATGCCCGCAGCCCGCCCTCGAGCCACCCGGCCGCGTGCATCACCAGGTTGGCACCGCCCATCACCGCTCCCCACAGCGAGAACATGCTCTCGTACGTGGCCTGGAGGTCCACGGCGTTGGAGGCGTTGGCGTTGGACGACCGGTACGGGAGGCCGTAGCGGCGCGCCAGCTGACCGCCGACCAGCGCGGCCTGCAGGTATTCGGGGGTCCCGAACGCGGGAGCGCCCGACTGCATGTCCACGTTGGAGGTGAACCCGCCGTAGACGACCGGCGCTCCCCGCCGTACGGCCTGGGTGAGGGCGATGCCGGCGAGGGCCTCCGCGTTCTGCTGAACCAGCGCTCCGGCGACGGTCACCGGGGCCATCGCTCCCGCCAGGGTGAAGGGGGTGACCACCACCGGCTGGTTGCGGGCCGACATCTCGAGGATGCCCTCGATCATCGGGGTGTCGAGCCGCAGCGGCGACGAGGTGTTGACCACCGTGAACAGCGAAGGCTGGGACTCGAGGTCCTCGCCGGTTATCGCCCGGGCGATCCGGGCCATCTCGATCGTGTCGAGGGTCCGCTGCCGTCCGAGACTGTAGGTGTGGATGGCCTTGTCGCTGAGCGTGAAGAGATCGTGGGTGGCGTGCAGGTGACGGACCGAAGGATGGAGGTCGGTGGGTTCCACCGGGTACCCGCCGTGCAGGTGCACGACGTTCAGGTGCTGGCTGAGGCGCACGAGTTGCCTGAAGTCGTCCCGGTTTCCCGTCCGCCGGTCACGGCCGAGACCGGAGACTTGGGGCGGGCTGGCCACAGCTGCGAACGCCAGGTGGTTCCCTCCGAGGTGGAGGCTGTGGGCGGGGTTGCGGGCGTGGAGGGTGAACGCGGATGGTGCGTGGCCGACCAGTTCGGTGACCATCTCGGGATCGAAACGCACCCGGGCCGAGTCGGGATCGACATCCGCCCCCTCCCGACCGAGGAGCGTCCTGGCCTCGAGGTGCAGCATGTCCATCCCCACGTCGCGCAGTACTTTCAGGGACGCCTCGTGGATGGCTTCGACACGTTCGTCGGGAATGGCCCGGACCGGCTGCCAGTGGAGCCTCGGCTGCCGGAACGGAAGTTGGGGGTGGGCGGGGCCGCGGTCGGCGATGCGGGCACGGCGCCCGCCCCGGCCACGTCGTGGAGCCATTACGCGTCACCCGTTTCCGTCATCGGGATGCGTACCCCCCGATCGGCGGCAACTCGGGTGGCCTGTCCGTAACCGGCGTCCGCATGCCTGATGACGCCGGTAGCCGGGTCGTTGAGGAGCACGCGTTCCAGCTTCCGCGCCCCCAGATCGGTGCCGTCGGCCAGGCACACCTGGCCGGCGTGGATGGAGCGGCCGATCCCGACCCCTCCTCCATGATGGATGCTGACCCAGGACGCCCCGGACGCCGTGTTGACCAGCGCGTTGAGGAGAGGCCAGTCGGCGATGGCGTCGCTGCCGTCCGCCATGTCCTCGGTCTCGCGGTACGGCGAGGCGACCGATCCGGAGTCGAGGTGATCCCGCCCGATCACGATGGGCGCCTTCAGCTCTCCCGACCGCACCATGTCGTTGAACCGCAATCCCAGCCGGTGGCGCTCGCCGTAGCCCAGCCAGCAGATCCGGGCGGGAAGCCCCTGGAAGGCGACCCGTTCCCCGGCCAGCGTGATCCAGCGTCGCAGGCCCTCGTCGTCGGGGAACTCCTCGAGGACGGCCCGGTCGGTGGCCGCGATGTCGGCCGGGTCGCCTGACAGGGCCACCCAGCGGAACGGTCCCTTGCCCTCGCAGAACAAGGGGCGGATGTAGGCGGGAAGGAATCCGGGGTAGGCGAACGCCCGGTCGTACCCGCCGAGATCGGCCTCGGCCCGCAGGCTGTTGCCGTAGTCGAACACCTCCGCTCCGGAGTCGAGGAATCCGACCATGGCCTCGACATGGGTGGCCATGGCGGCTCGAGACCGGGTGGTGTACTCGTCCGGCTTGACCTCCCGGAGATCGTCGGCCTCCTCGAGGGACAGGCCGTCGGGGATGTAGGCCAGCGGGTCGTGGGCCGGCGTCTGATCGGTCACGATGTCGGCGGCGACTCCGTCCTCCAGGAGGCGGGGCAGCAGTTCCGCCGCGTTGCCGACCAGCCCCACCGAGAGCGGCCGGCGGGCGGCCACCGCCTCCGCGCAGCGGCGGAGGGCGTCCGTGTAGCCGTCGGCGACAACGTCCAGGTAACGGGTCTCGAGACGGCGCTCTGCCCGGTCGGGGTCTACCTCTATGCATAGGGCCACGCCGCCGTTCATGGTGATCGCCAGGGGTTGGGCGCCGCCCATTCCCCCCAGACCGGACGTAATGGTGAGGGTGCCCGCCAGGGTGCCGCCGAACCGTTTCCGGGCGATGGCGGCGAAGCACTCGTAGGTGCCCTGCAGGATGCCCTGGGTCCCGATGTAAATCCAGGAGCCGGCCGTCATCTGCCCGAACATCGTCAACCCGAGGTGTTCCAGGCGGCGGAACTCGTCCCAGTGCGCCCAGTCGGGAACGAGGTTGGAGTTGGCGATCAGCACCCGGGGCGCCCATTCATGGGTGCGGAGGACTCCGACCGGTTTGCCCGACTGGACGAGCATCGTCTCGTCATGGGCGAGGGTGGTGAGCGTCCGGATCATGGCGTGGTAGGCGTCCCATGATCGGGCGGCCCGTCCGGTACCTCCGTACACCACCAGGTCGTCCGGACGTTCCGCCACCTCGGGGTCGAGGTTGTTTGCCAGCATGCGGAAGGCTGCTTCCTGCGGCCAGCCGCGACAGGTCAGGTCGGTTCCGGTCGGGGCGCGGACACCTCCCACCGGCGGGCCTGAACCGGGGTGCCTGATTGCCGTCATCGCAGACCTCGCCGATCCGAAGGGACAGGTTCTCGCAGGGCGAACTGCTCCTTGAATAATACCTGATCCGGCTCTATCCTGTCAATGAACAGAAAGAGATTTCAGATAATGAAATTCCGGCAAGCAGCAGAGTCTCAGGATCGGGTGGCCGCGACCGCCGCTCGGTCCTCGCGCGGATCCGGGTCGACGCTTCATGCGTCACGCTCGGCGGAGAGGGTCCTGAGCCTGCTCGATGCGGTCGTGACCGGAGGGGCAGTCGGTTTGACCGAGGCGGCCGAGGCGACCGGCATACCGGTGAGCACGGCCCTGCGCCACCTGCGGGTCCTGACCGGCCGCGGCTACCTGGTCCGGGACGATCTCGGCAGGTACTCGGTGGGGCCGAGCTTCGTACGGGTCGCCCTGGCCGCCTTCCAATCGGGCCCCTACGCCCGGCTCACGGCGGCGGCCCAGCCGGCCCTGCAGCGCCTGGCCGAGGTAACCGAGGAGTCCGCGTACCTGGCGGTCAGGGATGGCAGCGAGGCCGTTTACATAGCGACGGTGGAGAGTCGCAGAGCGATCCGCCACGTCGGATGGGTGGGTAGGTCGGTGCCCGTGGAGGGAACGGCGCTGGGTGAGGCGCTGGCGACCGAGGTGACGAATCCCGGTCAGCCTCCCGCCCCGTTCTTCAACACGGGAGCCATCGAGCCCGATGTGACCGCGGTGGTGGCGCCCATCCACGGGTCGGTGGGGGTCGTGGGCGCCTTCTCGGTCCTGGGACCGGCGGAGCGGTTGGTGGGGGAGCGCTTGGACCTGACCGCCGAGGCCGTGGTGAATGCGGCCCGGATGACCTCGCTGGCGCTCTTCCCGCGATTGGCGGTGCCGGGATGACAGTGCTGCTCGAGGGCACCGGTGTAACGGTTCCGGATGTGGTCGGGGTTGCCCGCCGAGGCGAGAGGGTCCGGCTCACGGATGGCGCCCTGGAGCGCATGAGGGCCGCCCGCACCGTAGTGGAGCAACTGGCCGAAGGTGACCCGGCCTACGGGATTACCACCGGTTTCGGCGCCCTGGCCACCACCGCCATCCCGACGGGGCGGAGGGCCGACCTGCAACGCTCGCTGATCCGTTCCCACGCCGCCGGGATGGGACCACCGGTGGAGGCCGAAGTGGTCAGGGCCATGATGTTCCTGCGGGCGCGGACCCTGGCACTCGGGTATTCGGGGGCGCGGCCGCTGGTCGCGGAGGGGTTGGTAAGCCTGCTGAACGCCGGGATCGTTCCCAAGGTGCCGGAACACGGTTCGCTCGGGGCCAGCGGGGACCTGGCCCCCCTGGCCCACGTCGGGCTCGTCCTCATCGGTGAGGGTGAGGTGATGAACGGCGCACGGGTAGAGGCGGCCGCCGCCGTCCTGGCCCGGAACGGCATCGTGCCCGTGGTCCTCGCCGAGAAGGAGGGCCTGGCGCTCACCAACGGCACGGACGGGATGCTCGGGATGCTGTGCCTGGCCGTTCACGATGCCTCATACCTGCTGGCCGCCGCCGACATCGTGGCGGCGCTCAGCGTCGAGGGTCTCCTGGCGACCGACCGGGCGTACGCGGCCGACCTCCAGGCGTTGAGGCCCCATCCCGGCCAGGCCGCCAGCGCCGCCAACCTCCGGGCCGTCCTGGCCGGGTCACCGATCGTGGCCAGCCACCTCCACGACGACCTGCAGGTCCAGGACGCCTATTCGATCCGGTGCACGCCCCAGGTCCACGGCGCGGCCCGCGACACGCTGGCCTTCGTTACGGACGTGACCGACCGCGAGCTGGCCTCGGCCATCGACAACCCGATGGTCCTTCCTGACGGTCGTGTCGAGTCCTGCGGCAACTTCCACGGGGCGCCGGTAGCGCTCGCGGCCGACTACCTGGCCGTCGCCCTGGCCGAGGTGGGCGCCGTCGCCGAGCGGCGGCTCGACCGCCTGCTCGACCACAATCGCTCCCACGGGCTCCCGCCGTTCCTCGCCGACGACCCGGGTGTTGACAGCGGCCTGATGATCGGCCAGTACACCGTGGCCGCCATGTGCGCCGAGAACCGCCGCCTCGCCGCCCCCGCGTCGGTCGATTCCTATCCCACCTCCGCCATGCAGGAGGACCATGTGTCGATGGGATGGTCCGCCGCCCGCAAGCTCCGCGTGGTCATTGCGAACCTGCGCCGGATTCTGACCGTCGAGTGGGTCACGGCGGCGCGGTCAATCGACCTGCGGGCGCCGCTCGAACCGGCGGCCGGCACCGCGGCCGCGATACGGCTGCTGAGGAGCCGCGTGCCCGGGGCGGGGCCCGATCGCTTCCTGTCGCCGGAGTTCCGGGAAGCCGAGGAGCTTCTTTCGAAGGAGGCACTGGTGGATGCGGTAGAAGCAGTCACAGGTCCGCTCGGCTGAGACCCAACCGCCGCGGCTAGGAAGTAAGACCCTCCAGCTTGGACACGAGTCCGTCGACCTGGGCGAGGTAGTCCTCGACGGTCTCGCGGGGCAGCCAGCCTTCGTAGAAGTTGGTGTGCAGGGCTGCGGCTGCAGCGAAGGCGATCCGTATCTCGCGATCCCCGGTCTGGTCGACTATCAGGTTGACAGCGCGCCAGAGTTCGTGATGGCCATTGTGGGGCCATCCTCCGGCCTCGGCGACGCCCTTGACCATCTGGGCGGCAGCACCCCAGCCCTTCGCCGAGGCCTGTAAGAGGTCGCCTTCGGCCAGGTAGGTCCGGGCCTTGGACAGGAACTCCCGTCCGGTAGCGTTGTAGTACCTTGTCTTAGTAGTCATGGGCGAATCATATCGTGGGCGTGGGGCCAATGGAAGAGGCATGTTGCACCCCAGCGGGTTGGTTCTCTAGCGGCGGCGGTGCGCCGCCGGAGCTTCCCTTCGGTACCTAGCAACCGACTCGTCGGTTTCGGTGCTTGATGGGGGCAGGTAGCCACCTCAAAGGTATGGTCCCGGTTCTCTCCACTGGAGTCGGTCAGTTCTGAGTGGGCCGACCCTCGGACTTGTGCTACATTGTAGAACATGGTGGAGATCGGAATCCGCGCCCTGAAACAGAACGCGTCGGCCGTCGTCAGGCGCGTGGCGGCCGGAGAGTCGATAACGGTCACAGATCGTGGTCGGCCGGTTGCCCGGCTGGTGCCCCTGGGCAAGAGCCGGGTTGAAGACCTGATCGAATCGGGGCGGGCACGGCCGGCGAGTCTGTCGCTGAGCGAGCTACCGCCCCCCGTGCCCGTTCGACCGGGCCGGCCGGGAGCATCCGAGGCGCTGGAGGAGATGCGCGAGGGCGAGCGGTACTGACCCTTGTTATACCTGGATACGTCCGCAGCCGTGAAGCTGGTCTTCGCCGAGCCGGAGTCGGCTGCAATGCGCAGGTGGAGCGTTGGCGCAGGGGACCGGGTCCTCTCGAGTGATCTCCTCAGAACGGAGTTGCTGAGAGTCACGAGAAGGGTTGATCCGGAACATCTGGGGCAGGCCCGAGCGCTTCTCGACTCGCTGGTTCTGTTGAGCCTGTCGGCATCGGTGTGCGAGCGGGCGGCGGTGCTCGAGCCCGTAATGCTCCGCAGCCTCGATGCGTTGCACATGGCCGCGGCCCTCGAGTTGGGTGACGATCTCGAGGGTGTGGTCACCTACGATCGCCGTCTGGGAGAAGGTGCACGGGCAGTGGGGGTCCGGGTTGTCGCTCCGGTATAAGGGGTTAGTCTCGTTGCCGGTGAAGCTGCGTCCCGCGGGAAGGTGTCCCTGTGTGGGCCCGGTGGATCAATAGGTAACAGCCTCCGGGAGTGACGGTACTGAAATGAAAGAAGAGATTCGCACCGATGCTGCATCAGCACCCTTGGGTCCTTACTCGCAGGGCATGCGGGTCGGCGATCTTGTATTCACGGCAGGGATGGGACCCATCCACCCCGACACAGGCCAGATCGTCGGCGACACGATCGAGGAGCAGACGGAGTTGACCATCGACAACCTGAGCGCGGTTCTGGAGGAGGCGGGCACCAGCCTCGACCATGCCGTCAAGGCGACGGTGCATCTACAAGACCTCGGCGACTTCGCAGCCTTCAACCGGGTGTACGAGCGCCGCTTCGGTGATCCCAAACCGGTCCGCACCACCGTGGGCAGCGACCTCCACGGCATCATGGTCGAGATCGACCTCGTAGCGGTGATCCCGTAGGGTCCGTGGACCGGATAAATGTAGGTTGAATGCTCCCAATATTGTCGTGTCGATGCCCTGAGGATTGTGGGATAGAAGTCCCGAGAACTGTGGGATGGACTAGATCCTTTGGCGCATCTGAGGTGACGGGACGACGTGCCTGATGAACGACAACTCCGTTTTCGCCGCCGACCTCTGCCGGATGCTCAGGGGGGAATGGTGTAGGTAGTGAGTGAGCGGGCGGTGGCCGAAGGGCGGATCGCTTGGGCCAGGAGGCGCATGCCCGTGCTGGGGGCGGCTCTGGCAGAACTGGCGCGGCTACGGGTGTTCGACGGGCTGACGATCGGGTTCCGCCTCCATCTGGAGCCCAAGACGGCGGTGCTCGTCGAGGGGCTGCTGGCGGGCGGTGCCCGGGTCGTGGCCATGGGCAACGAGGGAACCACCCAGTTCGGTACTGCGGAAGCGTTGTCCGATCGGGGATGTGAGGTGCTCGACCGTCCCGGCGACGGCGAGGACGCGGTCGGGAGCCATCTCGGCCGGATCGCGGCGGCCTGCCCCGATCTGGTGCTGGACAACGGCGCCGAGCTGATCGAGGCTTGCATACGCGCCGGCCGGGCGCCGAAGGGGGCCACCGAGGAGACCACATCGGGTGCTTTCCGGCTGAGGGAGGGCCTGGCGGAGGCGGTGGAGTTCCCCGTCATCGTGATCAACGACAGCCCGCTGAAGGCGATCGTGGAGAACAAGCACGGGGTGGGGGAGTCCGTGGTGGACGCCATCGTGCGGGCCACCAACATGTCGTTGCGCAAGAAGCGGGTGGTGGTGTTCGGCTACGGATGGTGTGGTCGGGGTATTGCCCTCTATGCCCGCCGCCGGGGCGCCGATGTAGTGGCGGTGGAGCCCGATCCGGTCAAGGCGCTGGAGGCCGCCATGGACGGTTTCGACGTGGATACTCCTCATGGTGCGGTCGGGAGCGCCGATGTGGTCATCACCGCGACGGGGCGCGAGCGGGTGGTGCGTTACGAACTCATCGAGACGATGCCCGACGGCGCTCTCCTGGCCAACGCCGGCCACACCGACGCCGAGATCGACGTGGTCCGCCTGGAGCGTGAAGCACCTGGCGAGTTGGTATCCCCCTCGCTCTATGCCCACGAGTTGGCGGGCGGTCGCACTGTGTTCCTGCTCGCCAAGGGCCGGATCGTCAATCTGGCTGCCGCCGGGGGTATAGGCAATCCCATCGAGGCCATGGATCTCGGGCTAACGCTGCAGGCCCGGTCGCTGGCTGTCCTGGCCACCTCCGCCGGGGACTTCCGGCCCGGCCCGCAGCCGGTGCCGCGGCCGATCAACGAGCAGACGGCCACCGCCATGCTCGAGTCCATGGGCCAGACCCCGGCCTGACTTACGTACCGGTTCCTTGGGGGTCCCGGTAGTTCAGCGCCGACGGCGTGCGCCAAGCCCGATCATGCGAACGTCACCACGTTCCTGCCCAGGACGCGGCGGTCTTTCAGGCTGAGGATGGCGGCCTCGAGCCCGTCAAGGTCGGTAGAGCCGGCGATCACCGCTTTCAAGCGACCCCGGGCTGCCAGCGCGATGGCCGTTTCCAGGTCGTTCTTGGAGCCGGCCGCCGACGTGAGGATGCGGAGTTCGTTCTTGATGAGAGCTCCCGGATGGATGTCCAGGGGCTGGCGCGTGTACCCGATCTGGACGAAGGAACCGCCCGGAGCGAGGCAGCTGAACCCGGCCCTCATCGTCTCCCGGGTCCCGACGACCTCGAAGAACACGTCGGGCGCTCGGCCCAGCATCCGGGCCGCCGCCGCCGGAAGGGCCTCGTAGCCGTCCGGATCGTCTATGACCAGGCCGGCCCGGGCGCCGAGGTCCTGTGCCAGATCCAGCTTGGCCCGGTCGTCCGCCACCGCCAGCACGGTGGCGCCCGCGTGGGCCGCAACCTGGGTGAGCATCAGTCCGACCCCTCCGATGCCGTTGACCACCACCGGGTCGCCGATCCCGATTCCCGCCAGCCGGACCGCATGGACGGCGCTCATCCCGCTACAGGCCAGGACCGCACCCGCCTCGAACGTCACGGTCTCCGGCAGGGGAACGAGGTTTCTCTCAGGGACTATCACGTACTCGGCAAAGCCGCCGTCGGCGGTGAACCCGATCATTCCCTTTGAACGCAAGCAGAGCCGGTCCCGGTTCGTGTCGCAGTAACGGCACGAACCACAGTTCATCACGTTGTAGACGGCCGCCCGCGAGCCCGGTGATCTACCCCGAAGGCCGTCGACCTCTCCGGCGATCTCGTGGCCGAGCACGCGCGGGATGCCCATCGGGTCCAGCAGCCCCTCCAGGAAGTGGAGCTCGGTCCCGCACACCCCGGCCGCCCTCACCCGGACCGGCGACCAGCCGTCCGGCACTCCCGGAACGGGGCGCTCCACCAGCCGGAGCGCGCCGCCCTCGACAAGCTCGGCCGCTCTCATCACTGCAGGAACGGACACTGCCACGAGCTGCAAGCGTACTCACGGCGAGGCTTGGGAAGCTGATGGGCTGAGCCGCTAGCATCACAGCGCCATCCCGACCGATATGAGAGGAATGACGCGTGGTATCTGAGCCGACTACCGGCTCGTCCCGCCGCTATTTCGCGGGCCGCAGCCCGGCGCTGGCCGTGGATCGCATCACGCAGGTGTTCGAGAAGGACGGCGAGCCGCTGGTGGCTCTGAATGACGTGTCGCTGGACGTCCGGCCGGGGGAGTTCCTCACCCTGGTGGGGCCGTCGGGATGCGGGAAGTCCACCCTCCTCAAGATCATTGCCGGTCTCCTGAACCCGACGGCCGGCAGCGTATACCTCGGAGGTAGCCCGGTCACGGAGCCCCGGGAGGAGATCGGTCTGATGTTCCAGACCTCCACCCTCTTCGCGTGGCGCAACGTGATCCGCAACATCGCCCTTCCACTCGAGATCACGGGCACCATGGAGCCGGACGGGGAGAAACGGATCGCGGACGTGATCGAGTTGGTCCGCTTGCAGGGATTCGAGACGCACTACCCGCGGGAGCTCTCGGGTGGCATGCAGCAGCGGGTGGCTCTGTGCCGGCTGCTGGTCTCGGAACCGGACCTGATGCTGCTCGACGAGCCGTTCGGGTCTCTGGACGAGTTCACCAGGGAGCACCTCAATACGGAGCTGGCGCGTATCGCCGAGCACGAGCACAAGACCACGGTGTTCGTGACCCACAACATCCGGGAGGCGGTTTTCCTCTCCGACCGGGTGGCGGTGATGGGGACCAAACCCGGCCGGATACTCGACCTGGTGGAAGTCGACCTCCCCAGACCGAGAGTTCCGGGCTCTCGACGGTTGGAGGAGTTCACCGAGACCGTCAACCACATCCGCGAAGTGCTCGGTCTCTTCTAGAGAGCGAAGGGAGTCTCGATTGGATACTGACATGTCCGGAGCGGACACCCTCGGAATGATTCCGCTTCCCGATTCCGGCTCGGACTCCCGGCTTCGCAGGATCGGTTCCCAGATCCTGCTGACCGGCTCGGTGGTCCTCGCCTTCTGCCTCATCTGGGAGCTGCTCAGCAGCTGGGAGGACATCAGCGGGAGCCGTCTTCCTTTCTGGCCGGAGATCGTGCTCTCGAAACCCTCGGAGATAATCCCGGCCTTCTTCGAGGCCATAACTACCGACTTCGTGCTACGGCACTTCTGGGTGACTTTCCAGGAGACAGCGATCGGGTTTGTCGTGGGCGCGGGAGGGGGGTTCCTGCTCGGGATCTACGTGGCGCTGGTACCGACCTTCAGAAAAGCCTTCTACCCGGTGATCATCCTGTTCCAGTCGACCCCTCGGGTGGCGCTGGGACCGGTGTTCATCGCCTGGTTCGCATTCGGGATCGGCTCCAAGATCGCGCTGGCGGCCACGATCTGCTTCTTCCCTGTCCTGATCAACACCATCACTGGTCTGACGGTTATCGACGAGAACGCGGGCTTGCTCATGAGATCTCTCCGGGCAACCCGATGGCAGACCTTCCGCCACCTCCGGCTTCCGAGTTCCGCGCCGACCGTGTTCGCAGGGCTAAAGACGGCTCTTACCTTCGCCCTGATAGGCGCCATCGTGGGTGAGTTCATCCAATCCAACGAAGGGGCCGGCCACCTGATCGAGACAGCGGCCTTCCAGTTCCGCAGCGACGATGTGTTCGCCTACCTGCTGATGCTGTCCCTGATAGGTCTGGCGCTCTTCCTATTGGCCAACGTATTGGAGCGGAGGCTGCTCTTCTGGCATGCGGACATTGAAGAGGTCGCTTAGCCGGCCACCATATAGAATCGGGTCGGGCACATGCTCACCCGGACAAGGAGGAAGGGACATGAAACCAACTACCCGCTGGAGCCGACCCTGGTCGGCCGTGCTGGCGCTTACGCTCGTGCTGGCGATGATCGGGGCTGCGTGCGCGGAGGATGAGGAACTCCGAGATGTGAACCTTGCCCTGTCGACTACGAGTGGGTTCGGCTACGGCTACTGGATCGCGGTAGGCCTCGGCTACTACGAGGACGAGGGCCTGAACGTGAGCCTGCAGGGCACGGGCGGGTCGTCCGACGTTGCCCAGATACTCGCCGCCAACAACGCCGAAGCCGGGATGGGCGTCCCGGGGGCGATGTTGCCCGCCATCGAGGCCGGCGCGGGCCTCTACCCGTTCTTCACCTACGCATACGGCGAAGTGTTCGACGTCGTGGTACCAACCGGCTCGTCGATCAACAACATCGCCGGGCTGGCAGGCAAGAGGATCGGCATCTCCGAGTTGGCCGGTGGAGAGGTCCCGCTCGTGCGGGCCCTACTCGTTGAAGCGGGACTGGATCCTGACTCCGACGTAGAGATCATCGAGGTGGGGACCAACGCCCCCAGCGTCAAGGCGTCCATGGATGAGGGACGGATCGACGCCTACTCGTCCGCCAAGTCCGACATCGCCTCGATGAACGCGGCCGGTCTCGGCACCGTGTCGATCGCGCCTGCCTCGCTCAACACCCTTCCTGCCGAGGGCCTCCTGGCCGCCGAGGACTACAAGGATGACGACGAGTTGCTGATCGGTCTGGGCCGCGCCACGGCCAAGGGCCAGTTGGTGGCCTACGCCAACATCGACGGCGCCGTGTGCGTGCTCAAGGAACTCATTCCCGAAGAGTTCACTGACGACGCCGAAGGACGGGCCGGTCTGGCTGCCGTCATCGAGATCACCACTGCTCCCCAGGAGGGCGGTGACTACGTGTTCGGATTCCTGGATGCGGCCGGATGGAACACCTACGTGAACATCTTCATCCAGGGCGGTGTGATCTCCCAGCAGATCGACATGGGCCAGTACGTCATCGACGACCTGCTCGACCAAATCAACGATTTCGACCAGCAGGAGATCATCGACGAGGCCAACGACTTGGACACCGACTGCTGATTGGCTCCTGATCGGATACTGACAAACGCATCTTTTGTCGCAGGCGGCGACCGTCCCATCCGGGCGGTCGCCGTCAGCGGTCAGAGGATCCGTGGGTTGGGTGATCTTGACCAAGTAAGGGACACGGTGGCCGCCACTGCCGAGGTTGTCGATCTCGGCGGGGGAGTTGCCTTCCCCGGTTTCGCCGACAGCCATGTCCACGCGGTCAACTACGGGCGCTCCAGGATGGGCGTTCCGTGCTGGCCGTCGGATGTCTCCTCGGTGGGCGACATCACCGGAAGGGTGGCGGACGCCGACCGGACACTCCCGGCCGGCCGTTGGATCAAGGGCCGCGGCTACGACCCGGCCCGCCTGGCGGAGGGGCGGGCGCCCACGGCTTCCGAGCTGGACCTGCCCGGCGGTCGCTGCGTGGTGCTGGACAGCTTCGACTTCCATCGCCGGGTGGTCAACCACGCCGCCCTCGCCGCGGCCGGTATCGGCGCCGGCACTCCCGATCCCGCCGACGGGGAGATAGTCCGGGACGAGCACGGCGTTCCCACCGGTGAGCTGCTCGACGGCGCTCGCGCCCTGATGGATCCGGTGGTGCCGCCCTGGTCCGAAGAGGAGGACGAGCAGGCGATCGAGATCGCCACCGACTACTTCCTGTCCCACGGCTTCACCTACGTGACCAATGCCGCTCCGCTCACCATGTCCCATCGGGGTGAGGAGGTGGCGGCCTTCCTCCGGATGAGCGAACGCCGGGCCCTCCGGCTCCGTTTCACGTCGATGATCAGGGCCGAGTTGCTGGATGCGGCGGGGGACCTGGGGCTCAGTCCCGGCGTCGGGGGGCCCAACTTCCGGGTCGGCGGGGCCAAGGTCTTCTCCGACGGCGCTTTCGGTCCCCGCACCGCCGCCATGCTGGAGCCCTACTCGGACTCTGGAACGTCCGGCACCATGCATATCGACCTCGGGGAGTTGGAGGAGACGATCCGCAAGGGCGCCCGGATCGGATGGCAGATGAGCATCCATGCCATAGGCGATGCCGCGGTGGAAACGGTGGCCGGTCTCCTGGCAGCCCACCCTCCGTCGGGCGGGACCCGTTCGCACCGGATCGAGCATTGCTGCCTCACCTCGGCTGACGCCGTCCGTTCCATGCGGCAGGGTGGGATCATCCCGGTGCCGCAACTGTCGTTCATGCGCTTCCGGGCCCCCGCCTTCCTGGCCGCGCTGGGCGAGGAGCGGTTGGGGGCGATGTACCCGCTCCGCACCTGGATCGACGCCGGCCTCAAGCCGGTCCATAGCTCGGATACGCCCGTCATCCCCGACGCGGCTCCCATGGCGGCCATGGCCACGGCTACCGCTCGGGTCGATGCGAGCGGCCGGGTATGGGGTGCCGGGGAGGGGGTGGGCTTCGACGAGGCCATGGCCACCATGACCGCGTGGCCGGCCGAGGCGGACGGGCAGTCAGGCGACCGGGGCAGGATCGCCACGGGCTACCTGGCGGACTTCACCGTTCTACCCCGTGATCCGCGCCCGCTCCCGCCCGACGAGATGGCGGAGACCGCCCCGGCGATGACAGTCGTGGGTGGTGATGTTGCCTGGCGCAGCGGATCGCTCAGCTGATCGGTCCGGTGGCATAGGGGTCGGGCGGCCAATGTCCATGATCGACATGCATGCCCACTACCTCTCGCCGTCCGCGCTCGCATCGGCGGCCCGAGGCGGGCTTCCGGTGCCTTTCGACGCCGACTCCCGCGTTCTCGACTTCCCGTCCGGCCCGTCGCGGCCGGTTCCACCGCCGTTGACGGACCTCGCCGCACGGTCGCGATGGATCGAAGAGCGGGACATCGACCTCCAGGTCTTGTCCCCGTGGATGGATGTGGCAGGAGACGATCTCGATCCCGCCGCAGCCGAGACCTGGTGCCGGGTGCTGAACGACGGTTGCGCCGCGGATCTCGTGGAGGATTCCCGCTTCCGGGCGCTGGCAGCCCTACCGGTCGCCGACGGGGAGGCGGCTGCTCGTGAACTGGCCAGAACTGTGGGAGAGCTCGGTTTCCGCGGCGGTGCGATTCCCACCCAGGTCGGAGGCCGGGACCTCGATGCGGCGGGATTGGAGCCCCTGTGGGAGGCGGCCGAGTCGCTGGGTGTCCTGCTGTTCATCCATCCCTACCGGGTGATGGGCGGCGATCGGATGAGGCCGCACTTCCTGGGCAACGTGTGCGGCAATCCCTTCGAGACCACGCTGGCGGCCCTCCGCCTGTACTTCGCCGGAACCTTCACCAGGTGGCCGGACCTGCGGGTACTGCTCGCCCACGGAGGCGGCGTCCTGCCGACGCTCGCGGGCCGGGCTGCCCACGCCTCCCGTCACGCCCCCGGCTTCGACCGGTCGGTCGATCATCCGGACTCGATACTGCGGTGCTTCTACTACGACGCCATCCTGCACGATCCCCGGGCCCTGACCCTGCTGATGAACGCGGTGGAGCCGGCCCGGATCGTGGCGGGGACGGACTACCCGTTCCCAATGAGCCTCGACCGCCCCGCCGACCATGTCCGGCAGGCCGCCGACCAGGCGGGCCTCACGGAGGACCAGCTACGCGGCATCCTGTGCGGCACCGCCGAGGAGATGCTGAACGGCTGAGCAGCCGTCCTTCCGGTTCAGGCGCGGTTGCGGCCGGCTAGAGATCCAGATGGAGACGCAGAGCGTCATCCAGGCGGACGTTATCGAGCTGTTCGCCGGCGATGACTACATCGTGGATGCTGCCATCGTCACTAGGGTGACCCCGTGCACTCGGTACCTAGGGATGGCGGGCGCTGGCCAAGGGTGGAAGTGGTCACGTCGCAGGATCCGGTTTGGGCAAGCCTTGCTCGGGTGGCGACGTCGGATGTCCGCCATCGCCGATGACAACCGGCGGCGACCCGTTCGGACCGCGTGTCGATAGCCGGATCGGCCCCCGCGGAAGCGGCGATGCGGAGTACCGGCGAGCGGTAGCCGGCAACTGGCACTCCATCGGACTGCCCCCGGATGCGCTCTCGGAGATAGAGGCCGCCGGGATCGTCCTTCCCGACCTGGACGTGGTGCGCCGCTACCGGTTGGACCGGGTGCGAAATCGGTTGCGGGAACTCGACTACGCGGGGATCGTTCTCTACGACCCGGTCCACATCCGTTACGCGTCGGACACGACCAACATGTCGCTCTGGACCGCTCACAACCCGTGCCGGTACCTCTGGGTCGGTGCCGAGGGTCCCATGATCCTGTTCGACTACGGCGATGCGGCCTTCCTGGCCGGACACGCCCGACTGGTCGAGGAGGTGCGGCCCGCCACCCAGTGGATGTACGAGTTGTCCGGGATCGAGATGGACCGGAACCTGCGCCGATGGTCCGCCGAACTGGCCTCCTTGGTAGCGGAGCACGGTGGTGGGAACCGTCGGGTAGCGATCGATCGGGCGAGTCCCGACGCCATCCACGCCCTTGAGGGGCGTAGCCTCCAGCTACGCAACGGCGGCGAGGTCATGGAGGTAGCCCGATCCGTCAAGAGCCCAGAGGAGATCACGCTGATGAGGGCGGCGACCGTGGTGACCGATCGCTCGCTGGACGCGATGCGTGCGGCTCTCGAACCGGGTATCACCGAGCTGGAGCTCTGGGCTGTGCTCCACTCGGAGAACGTCCGCCGCGGCGGCGAGTGGCTTGAGACCCGCCTGCTGTCCTCCGGTCCTCGCACCAACCCGTGGTTCCAGGAGGCGTCCGCCCGCGTGATCGAGGACGGTGACCTCGTGGCCTTCGACACCGATCTGATCGGCCCGTTCGGGATGTGCGTGGACATCTCGAGAACGTGGATCGCGGGTGACGGAACGCCGAATGCCCACCAGCTCGATGTGTTCGGGCGGGCGGAGGAGGTGATCCACCACAACATGGCGATGCTCCGTCCTGGCATCACCTTCCGCGAGTTGACGTTCGACACCTACGTGCCGGACGTGGAGCAGTTCCGCCACTACACCACCCAGTTCCACGGGGTCGGCATGGCCGACGAGTGGCCGATGATCGTCTATCCCGACACCTGGGACCAGTCCGGATGGGATGGCGTGGTGGAGGCCGGAATGGTGATGTGCGTCGAGTCCTTCGTGGGTCGGTGGGGTCGGGGGGAGGGCGTCAAGCTGGAGCAGCAGGTGCTGGTGACGGATCACGGCGCCGAGTTGCTATCCGGCTACCCTCTCGGGCTGCGATGACGTACCCGGCACGGTGATCGACTTCGACGGGACGCCGGTCCCCTTCGAGGAGGGAGACACCGTTTTGACCGCTGTTCTCCGGGCCGGTCTTTGGCCGTGGCGCGGATGCCTCTGCGCGGAGGGGGATTGCCCCTACTGCCTGGTCACCCTTGGGGGAGTGTCGTATGTCCGCGCCTGCCGGACACCGGCGGCGGAAGGTCTGAGGGTCGAGTCGCACCCATCCGACGGATACCCGTCCCTTCCATCGTCGACCCGAGCGTCTACCCGGGATAGCGCGGTCGGCTTCGAGATGATCCATTGCGACACCGTGGTCATCGGCCAGGGCCGTTCGGGGAGGAAGGCGGCTGCCGAGGCAGAGGAGAGAGGCCGGAGCGTGGTCGCCCTCGACGCGCGGGTAGGAAGGGAAGCGGTCGGTGTCTACGCCGGTCCCGAGGTCGTGGCCCGAACCCCCGATGGCATGTTGAGGATCTTCTGCGAGGAGGTCGTGGTGGCGACCGGATCGGTGGAGGTGCAGCCGGTCTGCCCCGGGAACCAGCTGGCCGGCATCCTCACCAGGCGAGCCGCCGAGGGTCTGGCGGCTTCGGGAGTGGACCTGGGAAGGGTGGTGTCGGTCGGTGCGGGACCGGACGGAATCCACCACGAGCCGGCCCGCGGCCGGTTGGTCCGCTTCGAGGGGGAGGGATCCGTCCAGCGGGTGGTGACCGTAGATGACAACACCGGCGTCGAACGCACCTATCCCTGCGATACCGCCGTGATCGGTCTCGGATCCGGTCCCCGGGACACGCTCGCCCGGATGGCCCACGGCTCGCCCGGAGTGCGGTCGGTAGGCAGCGCCGCCGGAGATCTTGACCGGCCGCCCGTGCCCGAGGCGGGCGTGGTCTGCCCGTGTTCCGGTGTGACGGTGGACGATCTGCGATCGGTGTGGGACCGCGGGTTCCACGAGTTGGAGTTGATCAAGCGGTCCACGCTGGCAGGCACGGGTCCGTGCCAGGGGGCGGTCTGCATGCCCCACGTGCGTAGCTTCGTGGCGGCCGGTGGGCAGGAGCTGCCTCCGTCGTTCACCGCTCGTCCGGTGGTTACCCAGATCACGATGGGCGAGGCCGCGGCGGGCTGGTACCACCACGCCGACCGGCGGACCGCTCTCCACGAAGAGCATCTCGCGCTGGGAGCCTTCATGGAACGATCCGGGGGTTGGTTGAGGCCGTGGACCTACGGAGACGCCGACCGCGAGTACTGGGCGGTTCGGGCCGGGGTCTCGATCTGCGATGTGAGCACCCTGGGGAAGGTACTGGTGTCGGGCCCCGACGCGGAAGGGTTCCTGGAGCGGATCTACCCGGCCACCATCGCCCCGCTCCGCCCCGGCCAGGCCAAGTACGTCCTGGTTCTCGATGAGCGCGGCTACGTGTTCGATGACGGGCTGGTGTGTCGCGAGGACGCGAGCCGGTTCCTGCTCACCTCCACCTCCGCCGGCGCGGGCTATTTCGAGATGTGGCTGCGGGACTGTGCGGAGGGCTGGGAGATGGACGTGAGGATCCTGGACCGCACCGCGTCCTGGGGGGCGATCAACGTGACCGGACCCCGGTCCGGTGACCTCCTCTCCAGGCTCGGCGCCCCTGATCTGCTCCCGTCATTCATGGGTCATACGGACATGGAGGTGGCGGGTGTCGCCTGCCGGGTCATGAGGATGAGCTTCACCGGCGAGATCTCCTACGAGCTCCACCACCAGGCGAGTCGATCGCGAGAGCTCTGGCGTGCTCTATTGGAGTCCGGCGCGGACCTTGACGTGTGGCCGCACGGGATCGAGGTGCTGGAGGAGTTGCGGCTCGAGAAGGGCCACATTCTGGTGGGGGTGGACAGCCTGCCCGACTCCACACCCCGCCGGCTGGGCCACGGCTGGGCGGTCCGGATGGACAAGGGGGACTTCGTGGGTCGGCGCGCGGTGGCCCGGACCTCGCGGATGGACCTGGACAGGTTGCTGGTGGGCCTGGAGATGGACGGCGCCCCGCCGCCCCGAGGCGCCATCCTGCGCGTGGAGGGTGCCTATGCAGGATTCGTGACCTCCAGTACCTGGTCCCGGGTACTGGGCCGCTCCGTGATGCTGGCCTGGATGAATGCCCGGGACGGGGGGTTCGCCGATGACGTTCTGATCGATGGGCGTCCCGCCCGGAGGGTGGCCGTGCCTTTCTACGACCCGGAGGGTTTGCGTGTCCGCGCCTGACTATTTCGAGCGGCTGGAGGCCACCAGGATCGTCGCCGCCCCCGGGGCGCTTGACGAGGTCGAGTCTCCGGATGGCGGGCACCTGGTGCGTCTCGCGCCGGACGACCTGCTCGTGATACCGCCCCTGGAGCGGGTCGATGTTGCCGACCCCTATGCGATCATCGAGCCCGAGACCGGATTCTCGGCAGCGTGGTTCGACCGTTCCGAGCTGGCCCGCCTGCAAGCCGTGTCGACCTGGGAGTTCCCCCGGCGCCGTCCGGACTTCGCGCAGGGCCATCTTGCCGGCATACCGGTCAAGATGCTCTTCGAAGAGGGTGGGATCCTGGTCCTGGTTCCTGCTGCGCTGACGCACCACCTGGAGGAGCGTCTCGGTATGGGGGAACGGCAGTAGTGAACGAGTTCATCGAAGCCCAGGTCGCGTTCGGATGGGAGGACCTGCGATCGTCCTACGACGTCGTGATCGTGGGCGGAGGCGGGCACGGTCTGTCGACCGCCTATCACCTGGCCACCCGTCACGGGATAACGAACGTGGCGGTGCTGGAACGCGGCTACATCGGATCGGGCAATACCGGTCGTAACACCACCATTATCAGGGCGAACTACAGCATCCCGGAGGCGGTCCGTTTCTACCAGCGGAGCGTTGATCTCTACTCCAGGTTGGAGGAGGAGACGGGGCGCTGGATCATGCATGACCGCAAGGGACTCCTCTGGTTGGTTCACGGGGTTCCCGGTACCCGCAACGAGCGGGCCCGGTCCATCGTCAACCAGGCCTTCGGTGCCGACACGGTGTACGTGACGCCGGAGGAGGTTGGCGAGATCTGTCCGGACGTGGACCTGAACGCGGGCGGAGGCGAGTACCGGGTCATGGGGGGTTCGTACAGCCCCCACGCCGCGACAGCGCGCCATGATCGGGTGGTGTGGGCGCTGGCGGAGGGCGCCATGAAGCTGGGCGTCCACGTCCACCAGCGGACCGCGGTGACCGGCCTGCTCAAGGCCGGGGACCGGGTCACGGGTGTCATGACCGACCGGGGACCGGTGGCGGCCGGGGTCGTTGTGAGCGCGGTGGGGGGCCATGTATCGACCCTGGCGGCCATGGCAGGGGTACGGCTCCCGATCCGTACCCATCCCCTCCAGGCGTTCGTCACCAACCACTACGCCCGCTCCTTCCGCCCCATCGTGGCCTCGGCCGAGATGGGCTTCTACGTCAGCCAGACGCCGAGAGGGGAGATGCTCCTGGGTTCCCGCATCGACACCCAGCCCAGCTACTCGTACCGTTCCAGCTACGAGTTCCTGTCGTACTGCTCGCTCCCCGCGGTCACCCTTCTCCCGTTCCTGAGGAATCTGACGATCCTGCGCCAGTGGGCCGGTATCTGTGACATGTCGGTCGACATGTCCCCGATCATGGGATACACGGGGGTGGAAGGCTTCCTCGTCACGACCGGATGGGGAACGGGGGGATTCAAGGGAATCCCCGCCGGCGGCGAGCAGATGGCGGAACTCATATCCACGGACCGCACGCCCGAACTGATCGCCCCTTTCTCCCTGGACCGCTTCAAGCGGGACCGGCTGATGTTCGATCCCGGGTCGACGGGGACAACCCACTGATGGTCCTGCGTCTCGACTGCCCGCACTGCGGCCCTCGCCCGGCCGACGAGTGGGCGTACGGCGAGGTTCCGGATCCTCCTGACTATCTGACCGGGGCCGACGAGCGCGATGTTGACCGCGGCTTCATGATGAGCAACACCGAGGGTGTCAAGGTGGAGCGCTGGTTCCACGCCGGAGGCTGCCGGCGCTGGCAGACCATCACGCGGGACACCACCCTCGACTAGGTGATCAGTTCCTGGTTGTAGTGGCCAGTCGCTCTAGTTGCCGGTGGCCAGTCGGTGGCCTCGAGCAGAGTCAAGTCCTCTGGCCCCCGGACCTAGTGCGTTGCTCCTGAGCAGTCCTGCTTCACAACATTCACTGCCCACTGCCCACTGCCCACTGCCCACTGCCCACTGCCCACTG
>WTGW01000151.1 GCA_011523395.1 Acidimicrobiia bacterium | reverse complement strand
CCGGGGAACCCGGGTGGGAGTGTCCTCTCACGGGGTGGGGGCGGCGGGTGCCGCGGTGTGCTTCGAGGAACTGTTTCTGGCCGGCGTGCAGCGGGTGATCCGGGCCGGGACCTGCGGAGGCATGCAGGACGACGTGGGGGACGGCCATCTGGTGATATCAACCGGAGCGGTACGCAACGAGGGCTACACCCCCCAGATAGTGCCCGACGGCTATCCCGCCCTGGCTTCGGTGGAGGTGGTGATGGCGCTGCGGCGCGCCGCCGAGGGCGCCGAGAACGTCCACGAAGGAGTGACCCTGACCACTTCCGCTTTCTTCACCCACGACATTCTGGGCTCCCCGGTGGCCATGTGGCAGAAAACCGGAGTGAAGGCGGTGGAGATGGAGGCCGCGGCGCTGTTCGTACTGGCCGGGCTGGCGGGCAGGCAGGCGGGCGCCATCCTGGCGGTGGACGGCGAGCCGCTGGCGCAGAAGAACGAGGACACGGACTACTACAACCCCCACCGGGACGTGGTCCGGGACGCCGTGGGCCGGATGATCGACATAGCCTGGGACGCCTTGGTCGACGATCGCTAGCCGAACCGCGCCGCCTTCCGCTCACTCACCCGCAGACATCATCCCCCGCCGGGGTCCCGAGCGGCTTGTTACGGCGCCGTCCTACTGGATCAGAGCTTCATCGAGGAATCGACCCCGGCCCGCCACTCGGTCCGCTCGCCCCGCTCCAGCCGGAACGCCGCCGCGGCGCCGATCATCGCCCCGTTGTCGGTGCACATGATCGGCCTGGGCAGGAACAGTCCCACGCCCCGGCGGTCGGCCTCCTCCTCGAGCCGGGCTCTGAGACGCCGGTTGGCCACCACGCCGCCTCCCCCACCGACGATCTCCACCCCGTGATCCTCGACCGCGTTCATCGTCTTCTGCACCAGCACGTCGACGATCGCCTCCTGGATCGAGGCGGCGGCGTCCTCCCGGGAGAGCAGGGTTCCGGATGCCCTCGCCTTCTCCAGGGTGGTCACCACGGAAGTCTTGAGGCCCGAGAAGGAGAAGTCGTAGCGGCGGTCGGCCAGCGCCCTGGGGAACCTGATCCGGTCGGGGTCCCCGGTCTCCGAGAGGGCGTCGATGGCCGGTCCGCCCGGGAAGCCCAGTCCCATGAAGCGGGCCAACTTGTCGAATGCCTCGCCGGCGGCGTCGTCAATGGTCTGGCCGAGGACGCGATAGTCCCCCCATCCGTTGATCAGGACCACCTGGCTGTGACCTCCCGAGGCCAGTAGCACCACGCCCGGAGGCCGGAAGTCGTCGAAGTCCAGGCGGGGCGCGAACAGGTGCCCCTCCATGTGGTCCACGCCGAGGAACGGGAGTCCGCGGCTCCACGCCATGGCCTTGGCGAACGAGAAGCCCACCAGGAGCGAACCGACCAGGCCCGGCCCCCTGGTGGCGGCGATGCCGTCCAGCGAGTCAGGGTGGACCCCGGCTTCCCGCAAGGCGCGGTGGGTGAGCGCGCGGATCGCCTCGACATGGGCGCGGGCAGCCACCTCGGGGACCACTCCCCCGAACCGGGCGTGCATGTCCACCTGCGACGAGAGCACGTTGGACAGGACACGGGTGCCCTCGGTGACCGCGACCGCCGTCTCGTCGCACGAGGTCTCGAAGGCCAGCACCAGCGGACCTCTCAAGGCAGAGCCTCCTCGATCTCCCGGAGCCGTTCCCGGTAGCCGGCGCCCGTGATGTCATGCGCCCACATGATGAGGGCGTCCTCGTCCCGGTAGTAGTGCTTCCGCACCCCCACCGGCGCCATGCCGAACTTCCGGTAGAACTCCTGGGCGCGCCGGTTGGAGGCCCGGACCTCCAGGGTCAGGTGCTCGGCGCCTCCCGCCAACCCGATCTGCACCAGCGCCAGCATGAGACGGGTTCCCACAGCAGGCACCGGCGCCGGGCGCTGCGCGGCCAGCGTGTTTATGTGGGCGTCCTGTTCCACCAGCATGAGGCCGCCGTAGCCGACCACCCGATCCTCATGATTTGCCACCAGGTACGACCGGCCCGGAGCTTCCAGTTCCGCCTCGAACACCTCGCGCGACCACGGCATCCGGAACGTGGCGGCCTCGAGCTCCAGGATCTGATCCAGGTCCTCCGTCAGCAGGTCCCTGACCACGAGCCCACCGGTCAGGACCACAGGCCCGCCTCCCGGCGGTGTACCGAGCCGAGGGTGACGTCCGGCTCCCGCATGTAGAAGGGCCGCACCTCTCTGGGATGACCGAACTCCCCCCGCCCTACCTTCGCGACCACCATCTCGGCCAGGGCGTCCGCCGACGGGTAGCGGGGCATGCCGGTCCGGACTCCTCTCAATCCGCGCAAGACCGAGCCGGGCAGAGCCTCCCAATCGCCCACGACCAGGATCTCTCGGGCATCCGACTCGAGGATGCCCCGGAACTGCTGGTAACCGACCAACTCGGGGGGCGCATCCAGCGCGGCGCCGCCGGGAACCGGCTGGTAACCGGCCACCGCCACCTCGCCGCGGCGCACGTCCACCACCGCCCAGATGTACCTGTGGCCCGTGGTGGCCCGCAGGGCCAGAGCATCCAGCGAGGAGGCGCCCATGATCGGAACGCCCAGCATCGTGGCCAGCCCCTGGGCGGTGGCGATGCCGACCCGCACGCCGGTGAACAGGCCCGGCCCTACATCGACCACCACGCCATCCAGGTCTTCGGGATGCCATCCGGCCTGGGCGAAGCAGAAGTCGATGGCCGGAATGAGGAAGGCATCGTGGTCCCGGCTCCCGGTGCGGCCGGCCGAGGCCACCAGCCGCCTCGACTCCACCAGCGCCACCGACGAGGCTCCCGTGGCCGTATCGATACCGAGGATCCTCACCTTCGGCCACCTTGTGCCGCCTCGCGCATGGCGGGCTCGAGCCTGCGGCCGGTCCACGGCTCGGAGGGGCAGAGCCGGATGGTCCGCGCCTCGTCACCGGCGCCCTCGATCTCCACGGACAGGCAGGTGTCGGGCAGGCGACCGGCCACCACGTCGCCCCACTCGATGAGCAGCACACCGTCGCGAGCCGTCTCGATCAGGTCGAGGTCCTCGAACTCACCGGACGAACCGATCCGGTAGACGTCGGCGTGGAGCAACGGCATGAACCCGTCGCGGTAGTGGCGGGCCAGGACGAAGCTCGGCGACGTGAGCGGCTCCGTCACGCCGATGCCCTCGCCGATACCCGCGGCCAGTACGGTCTTACCGGCTCCGAGGGATCCCGAGAGGAGGATTATGTCGCCCGGTTGCGCCAACCCTGCCAGCGCCCGACCGATCCGGCGGGTGTCGCTCGGGGTAGGTGCCTCGACAACGATCATCCGAACAGGCCGAGCTGTTCGTAGGAGTCGGGCGGCTCCGGCACACCGGCCTGCGCATCCGGGTCCGCCAGCCGCTCCCGGGCGGTTCGCACCGCCATCTCCAGGTCGGCCTTGATGGTCGCCTCCATGGCGGGACCGCTCCGCAATGCCGCCGCCGGATGGAAGGTCGGGATCACCACCCGCCCCCACCAGGGGTACACCTGGCCTCGGGTGCGGGTGATCCCCACCGTAGTCTTGAGTAGGAGTTTGGTCGAGAAGTTGCCCATCGTCATGACCACGGCCGGGTCCACCAGCCGGAGTTGGTCGACCAGGAAGTGCTTGCAGGCTTCTATCTCGTCCGGGCGAGGATCCCGGTTGTTCGGAGGCCGGCACTTGACCACGTTGGCGATGTACACCTCGCTCCGATCGAGACCCACCTCGCCGAGAAGCCGGTTCAACAGCATGCCCGCCTTGCCCACGAACGGCAGGCCTTCCTTGTCCTCGTTGTACCCGGGACCCTCACCGATGAACATGATGTCCGCCTCAGGAGAACCATCGGCGAAGACTGCCTGCGTGCGTCGTTCGTGAAGCCGGCAGGCCACACAGGCCCCCGCCTGCCCGGCCAGCTCGTCCAGACGCGCCCTGATCTCAACCGGGGTCATGGGCCGGCCTCCGTCCGGTCAGGACCGTTCTGACGAGCGCCGGTCACCGCCGCGGCGATAGCCCGTCCGGTGGCGACAAAGGCGGCCTCGCCCAACGCATCTGGATCTCCCATCAACTCTCCACAGGACACCGCGAACGCCGAGTCGCCATCATATCGGGTGTGGGCCGGCCGGATACAGGCCGCCACCGCATCCTGGGACCTTACGCACAACCGGAACAGGTCGTTCCGCTCCAGGCGGGCATCGGTGGCCACCGCCACGAGGGTGGTGTTGGCATGGGGCGTGATGGCGGAGGCCGGCGGGCCGGGAGCCATCTCGCCGCCTGTGAGCGGAGCCCCTTCGAGGGTGAAGACGTCGCCCACCGCGTTGACCACCGCCAGCACGCCGACCGTCGCGGCTCCTACCTCGATCCGGGCTGATCCGAGCCCAGAGGGCTGGACCGCGGCCGGGCCCCGCCATTGCGAGGTGGTGGCGCCCCGACCGGCGCCCACCCGTCCCTGAGGCACGGGCGCCGACGAGCGCCGGCGGTAGGCGAGCGCCCCCTCCGGCGCTCCGGGGTGGAAGCCGGACGGTCGATCGAGGTCGTAGATGACCGCCGCGGGGACGATGGGAACCGGGCCGTTGCGGGTGGGATGCCCCCGGCCGTCGCCGGCCAGCTCCCGGACTACCCCGTCCACCGCGGCCAGCCCGAAGGCGGACCCCCCGGTGAACACCAGCGCCTGGACCTGCTGGACCCGCATCCCCGGGTCGAGCAACGCTGTCTCGCGGCTCCCCGGCGCCGCTCCCCTGATCTCCGTCGCCGCCACGTTGGGCTCGGGGAACACCAGCACGGTGACCCCGGTACGGTGCTCCTCCGACGTCCAGTGCCCCACTTCCACACCTGGCACCGCGGTTATCGTGTCGTTCACGGCCCACCGCCTCTCATGCCGGCTCCCGGCGGATCACGAAGCTCTCGTTGTTGAACCACACCCGGCCGTAGCGCTGGAGCACCGACCTGGTGCCGTCGTGGTAGGCGCCGAAGGCCACCGCCTCCTCCATCCGCTCCTCGTCGATCTGGGCCACGTAGGCGGCCGCGTTCCAGGCCGCCAGGATCGCTGACGTGCCGATGTGTTCCTTGGCCTCGACCGGCATGGTCCGCATCTCGTAGCGGAAGATCGACTCCGAGTCGTCCCACTCCTCCATCACCAGGTCTCGATCGGCCGGGCTCGACAGCTGCCTGGCCGTCTCGGCCAGCAGGGCCCGGCGGTCCGTGCGGAAGGGATCCTCGTCGGGCCACAGGGTGTGGATGATCTCCATGCCGGGGTCGTGGCCGTAGGCGTGGATGCCCAGCAGCCGGCCACCGGGAGCCAGCGCCCGGGCCAGGGGGGCGATCACGGTGCGGACCTTGTGCTCGGCCGAGGTGCGTGCCCGGTAGGGCTGGGAAGCGATCACGAGATCGAAGGCCGCCCGGTAGGTGCTCGGATCGGGGAGCACCCGCCGCAGGATGAACTCCCGATCCTTGCGGTAGATCACATGGACCGCGGGGCGGACGTAGACCGGGTTGCCCGTCCTGGGGCTGGTCGTCACCTGCCAGTCCTCGGCCAGGGTGTCATGGAGGTCACGGATCTGGCGGGCGAAGCCCACGGTCGTGGCGCCCTCCAGAGCGGTGCTCCGCCACGCCAATTCGCCCTTCCCGGGTCCCGGCCGCAGGTTGGTGGCCTCGCCGTAGGTCATGTTGGTCACCACGAACACCATCTCGGGGTGTTCGTGGAAACGGTCGGGTAGCCGGTCCAGGGCGATACGGACATCCTCGATGCTGATCTCCTTGCCGACGACCAGCCACGGGACGTGCGGCCGCAGCGCATGGAGGCTCCGCATCACCTCCACCAGCACCGTGGCATCCCCCAGGCCGGCGTCGAACAGGCGAAAGGCGTCCGGCCCCGGAGAGACCAGGCGAGCTTCCCGAGCGATCCGGGCCGCCACCTCCGCCTTCTCCGTGGTGGTGGTGATGAACATCATGTAGGCCGTTCGGGTGTCGAAGAACCGGGGCCGTCCCCCGTCTGCCCCGCCGCCTGTGCTCATCTTCTCGCCGGACCTCCCATCTGTAACCTCCTGACCGATGATCCTCGAACCCACCGTAGCCCCGCGGGTGTCCCGCCCAACCCATGTGGAGATCGATCTCGACCAGCTTACGGCCAACTACCGGGCTGTCGAACAAGCGGTGGCCCCGGCCCGTATGTTGCCGGTGGTGAAGGCCGATGCCTACGGCCACGGCCTGGTGGAGGTAGCCCGGTTGTTCGAGAGTTGCGGACCGGCCGGCCTGGCGGTGGCGTTCCTCGAGGAAGGGGCGAAGCTCCGGGAGGCCGGGATCGTGTGCCCCATCCTCGTGATGGGGGGCCTGGAC
>WTGW01000052.1 GCA_011523395.1 Acidimicrobiia bacterium | reverse complement strand
CCCAGGATGAGTGGATCCGCGCCCGCCTCCCGATCGCCCTCCCCGTCGAAGAGGTCACCGGCCAGAGCGCCCGCTGGTAATCCCCTCCGGCGAGGATCATGGCCCAAACCTTGACAGGTTATGGCCTGTGAATCCATCCCTTCGTTACAGGCCCTAACCGGTATGAACTGCAAGAGGCCGACCACGGTGGCATCACCCGCCTTCTCGTGTTCGCCCGTTCCTGGTACGACAGGACAGCGAAGGCCCGTGTGTACGCTGGAGTCATGGTGACTCCCACGGCGTCCGGCAACCGCGCTCAAGCCCCCATCGGTGCCGGTCCCGGACGTGGGGCAGTTCAGAAAGCCTCGTTCGAGAGTTCGATGTCCTCCGCCGGCCTTTGGCGCGGCTAGGTTCAATTCAGGACGCCTCACATGAGCGATGGCGGCACCGGGCCGCGGAAGTCCAACCTGAGCCTCGGTCTCTATCTGATCCTGGGTCTGGTCGCCTCGCTGGGTCCCATCTCCATCGACACGTACCTACCAGCGCTACCTGAGATCGCGTCGTCGCTCGACGCGTCCGACGGGATGACACAGATGTCGGTCACCGCCTTCCTGTTCGGGCTCGTGGTGGGACCGATCGTCTTCGGCCCGATCTCCGACGCCGTAGGCCGACGCAGGCTGGTGCTCGGATCGCTGGTCGTCTACTCGCTGGTGAGCCTGTCGATAGCGACGGTCGGCTCGGTCGAGATGCTTATCGGCCTGCGGCTGGCCCAGGCGGCCTGCGGCGGGACGGCGATAGCGATCGCCCGGAGCATGTTCCGCGATCTTCTTTCGGGCGACGCCCTGGCGCGGGCCATGTCGATACTGACCATGATCATTCTCGGCGCCCCGATAGTTGCCCCGTTCCTGGGCGCGCTACTCCTCCTGGCGTGGGGATGGCGCGCCATCTTCGTCGCCTTGGGCATCATCGGCGGCCTGGTGTTCGTAGCCGTCTGGTACCGCCTACCGGAGACGCTTCCCCCTGAGGACCGTCGCCCGCTCGACCTGGCCACCGCATTGCGGGGTTACGTGTCCATCACCAGGTCGCGAGTCGCTGTTTCCTATGCGATAGCCGGTGGCGCCGCGGCGGCCGTCCTGTTCTCCTACCTGGCCGCCGCCCCATTCATATACATCAGTTACTACGGCTTGGATGAGCGATGGTTCGGCGTGCTCTTCGGCATCGGGATCGTCGGCGCCTGGATCGCCCAGTTGATCAACATCCGCTACGTGATGAGGATCGGTTACCGGCGGATCGTCGTGGTCGGCGCCTTCTGCATGGCGACGCTCTCGACGGCGCTCTGGTGGGTCACCCGGACCGACCTGTGGGGGCTGGCCGGCGTGGTGTCGGTATCGGTGGTCGTGCTGTCAATGATCCACCTGGTTACGCCCGGCACGCAGGCCGGCGTCCTCGACGAGTTCCCGCCCTACCTGGCGGGCAGCGCATCCGGGTTCTCCACCTTCGCCCGCTTCACCATGGGCGCCACCGGAAGCGCCATGGTCGGCCTGTTCAATGACGGCACTCCCGAGGCCTACGGCGTGGTCGTCCTGGTGTCAGCGGTGATCGCCCTGGCCGCTGCAGCCCTCGCATATCCTTCGAAGACCGCCCAGCCCAGCCCGTATAGCCAGTGAATCCGAACCACTTCAATTGGTGGACGATCACTGTTATACCTTTATTAGAACAGACCTCTAAAGGGTGCCACACAGCAGCCGGCACGGGCATGACGTTCCGTCCAGCGATAACGGAAGGAGCTAGGCTTTGACCACAGTGACCGAGTCTTTGGTGGACGCGAAGGACGACGCGGTGAGAGGCGAAGTTCAAACACAGATAGCGAACGCCGTGGCGGACCTCCGCAGGGACATGCTGCGAATGACCCAGTGGATTGCCGGCATCGGGCTGGCGACTCTGGGAGCTGTGCTAGCCATGGGCACCACCATCCTGGCGCGCCTGCCGTAAGAACCCCTCCGAAGGCAACCTTCGGTCAGGTAGGCCGATGGGCAGCAGTCCTACCCCCGAGGCCTGACCAGAGTCACGGTCTACGAAAGCTGAGGCACAAGCCCGGCGTACCCTCAATCACGATGAGCGAGATTCCCTTCCCCGGCCAACACTCGGGGCAGCCAGGTGAGTCCTAGCGTTCGCCTTCGGAGACTGCTTCTGGTGATGGGCATGACATTGCTCCTGCCAGGGTGCGGACTCCGGGAACACCCGGTAACGCAGCCATCCTCGCTGCCGCCGTCCACGCGGGCGGATGTCGCCGACCTGATCGAGGTTCCGTGCGAGTACACGATCACCGAGTTCTCTCCTCCAGAACCGGACCTGAACACCGTCGATCCTGACTTCGACATCATCGGCGGAGTAGTCGCCCTACGCACCAGCGAGACCGCCGGATATGTAGCTCAGGTGAGTGCGCTCGACTTGTATGACGACCCGACGCTCCGCCTGGCGGCCAAGACACCAATACTCGTGCGGCGGGGCGCCACGTTCGAGCTTCGGGTGTCCAGCAGTTTTCATGATCGGGTCGCTCTCGACTACGGCCGTTCCCCTCCCTCGCTTCGAGCGGCATTCGGACCTTGTGAGTCCGAGACGGAGTGGCTGCTCTTCACCGGATACCTGTGGGTAGCGGACCCGGAGTGCATCACCCTCGAGGTCGCATTGCCGGACTCCACGGTCGAAGGTCGCAAGCTGGGCCTTGGCGCGCCCTGCCCGGGGGAGTCGTAACCACCGAGAGCAACGTGCCGTGCGTCGCTAACGCGGAGAGCAATGGCGGCGGCCGGCCCCCGACACAGCGTTTCATCCCCACCGCAGCCTGTGGATACGGGTCCGGTTAGTCAGCGACCGCCAGTCGCTTGGCGGAGCACCTCCAAGGCGCGGTCGGAGTGGAGGCGCATGTTCAGCTCGGATCGAACGGTCCGCAGCACCGTCCCGTCGCGGTCGATCACGAACGTGCGCCGCTTGTCCGGGAGGAAGCGGCCCCGTGACACGCCGAAGCTGCGGGCGATGGCGCGGCTCGGGTCGGCGAGCAGCGCGAAGCCCAGCGAATTGGCGTCATCGAACTCGAGTTGCCGATCAACCTGATCGGCGCTGATTCCCACGATGCTGGCTCCGAGTTGGGCGAACTCTTCGGACAGGTCGCGGAAATAACAGCTCTGGCGCGTTCAACCCCGGGTCATCGCCTTCGCGTAGAAATACACCACCACGGGCCCCGAATCGAGCAGGTCGCGCAACACCAGCGTGTTGCCGTGCTGGTCCAGCGCCTCGAAGTCAGGCGCCTTGTCTCCCACCTTCACGTCCGTCCTCCTCCCTTTCGCCAACTGGGGAGCATTATGGCGTTCCGGTTGTGCATCCGGCCAAGCAGTCGTCCTCACACGGATGACCGAACGGCATGGCAAGCCGACCGGATCACCGACTCCGGCTCTTGTGATGCACGAGTACTGTGGCTGCATGGCGATGCTCAGCTTCCGTATCAGTGACGAGGATGCTCGCGAGGTCAAGCGGTGGGCGGACCGCCTCGGCACAACCAGTTCCGAGGTGATTCGGGAGTCGCTCCGCCGGCACCTGGCATGGCTCGCTCCGGTTGAAGACACCGATCGGCAGGAGAAGCAACTACTCGCAGCCGAGGGCGCGGCGATTGGCCGGATCGCAGATTGGGGAGTCGCGGAAGACTGGACCGATTGGGCCGATGCAGCGCTGTGAGATCTGGGTCACGGTGGACGATGTCATCACCGATGCCACTGCTCTTGTAGATGCCCGTCCAGTCCTGGTGATAACACGGGATCCGGTAGCCGGAACGTAACGGCTGGGTTGCAACGCCACCGGCTGCTGACGTCATAGCTTGGACTCGCGCCGTATCATGCGCGGCAGCGGGCGGTGAAACGGCCTACCCTCCTGGTCCGGCGAAACAAAGGAGCGCCCGAATGGCTGGTGTGATCGTCACGTGCGCGGTTACGGGTTCCTCCCACACTCCCACCATGAACAGCGACATCCCCGTGACGGTGGAGGACCACATCCGCCAGTCGGTCGATGCGGCGCGGGAGGGCGCCGCCGTCATCCACCTCCATGCCCGGGATCCGCTCGACGGGCGGCCGATCTCCGACCCGGGGGTCTTCAGGGAGTACTGCTCCGGCATCAAGGACGAGTGCGACGCCGTGATCTCGATCACCACCGGAGGCGCGACCGGCCAGACCATCGAGGAGCGTCTCCGGGTCATCGAGGTGCTGAAGCCCGAGCTCGCCACCTGCAACCTGGGCACCATGAACTACGGACTCTTCCAGATGATCCCCCGCTACGAGGGTCGCTGGAAGTACGACTGGGAGGAGCCCTTTCTCCAGAGCACCAAGTGGGAGCCGTTCGTCAACACTTTCGGCGATATCGAGTACATGCTCACGGTGCTCGCCGAGAAGACCGGATGCCGCTTCGAGTTCGAGGCCTACGACATCAGCCACCTCTACACGCTGGCCTACTTCGCCGACATGGGCCTGGTGAAACCGCCGATCTTCATGCAGTTCGTCATGGGCACCTTCGGGGGGATCGGACCGGACATCGAGAACGTGGTGGCCATGAAGACGGTGGCCAACCGGCTGTTCGGGCACGACCTCGAGTGGTCGATCCTGGGTGGCGGCCGGTTCCAGTTCGACATAGTCACCGCCGGCGCCACGCTGGGCGGGAACGTGCGGGTGGGCCTCGAGGACGGCATCTACCTCCGCAAGGGCAAGCTGGCCGAGTCCAACGCCGAGCAGGTAGCCAAGATCGTGCGTATCCTGCGCGAGCTGTCCCGCGAGCCCGCCGATCCGACCGAGACCCGCCGGCGCCTGGCCCTAAAGGGGCTCGGTCAGGTGGCCTTCTAACGGCCCATGACGCCGGTCGAGGAGGCTATCCAGCCGACGACCTTCGGTGTCGTGGGGACCGGCGTGATCGGTTCCGGCTGGGCTGTCAGGGCCCTGAGCCGGGGAGTCGACGTGGTGGCCTGGGACCCGGCGCCCGGCGCCGAAGACCGGCTGCGGCAGGCGATCGGCCGGGCCTGGCCCTCGGTACGGAGGCTCGGCCTCTACCCGGGCGCCGCGCCCGATCGGGTCCGGTTCGTAGGCGCGCCGGAGGAGGTGTGCCGCGCCGCCGACTTCATCCAGGAGTCGGCGCCGGAGGACGAGGATCTCAAACGCACCCTCCTCGCCCGCCTCGACGCAGCCGCCCCGCCCGAAACGATCATCGCCTCCAGCTCCTCCGGGCTGCTCCCCAGCCGGATCGCCTCCGACTGCGCCCATTCCGACCGGGTGCTGATCGGCCATCCCTTCAACCCCGTCTACCTGCTCCCGCTCTGCGAGGTGGTGGGTGGGGCCGAGACCTCCGCCGGCGCCGTGGACCGGGCCTCCGCTGTCTACGACTTCCTGGACATGTACCCGCTCGTCGTCCGCCGTGAGGTCCCCGGCTACCTGTCGGACCGCCTCCAGGAAGCGCTCTGGCGGGAGACCCTCCACCTCGTCAACGACGGCACTGCCACCACGGCGGAGCTGGACGACGCCATCATCTACGGACCCGGCCTGCGCTGGGCCGGCATGGGCACCAACCTGACCTTCCACCTCGCCGGCGGGAGGGACGGGATGCGGCACATGCTGGAACAGTTCGGCCCTGCGCTCAAGCTCCCCTGGACCAGGCTGGAGGCGCCGGATCTCACCGCTTCTCTCATCGATTCCATGGTGGAGGGAACCCGCCGGCAGGCCGACGGTCGGAGCGTCGAGGAGCTGGAGCGGCTGCGGGACGACTACCTCATCGCCACGATGCGAGCGTTGCGTTCGGTGGGGCTGGGCGCCGGCGAGATCCTGGCCAGGCGGGAGGCTCGTCGCTACGGCGGGACCTCCCGCGCCTGGTCGGAGGGCATGGCGGTCCCGGCGCCGCTGGAGCTGTACCGTTGCGACGTGGAACCCGACTGGGTGGACTACAACCGGCACATGACCGAAGCCGCCTACCTCACCGCCTTCGGCTGGGCGACCGATGCGCTGTTCCGGTACATCGGCGACGATGAGGATTACCGGGCAGCGGGCCACTCCTTCTACACCGTGGAGACCCACATCAACTACCTGCGGGAGGTGGCGGGCGACGACTCCCTGCGCTTCACGACCCTGGTGGTCGGCCTCGACGACAAGCGCCTCCACATCTATCACGAGATGTTCGACGATGCGACCGGGGACCTGGTGGCGACGACCGAGCAGATGCTGTTGCATATGGACACCGTGGCGGGGCGCCCTGCTCCGGTCCGCGGGCGGCCCGCCCGTGCACTGCAAGCGATCCGCCGCGCCCACGCCGCCGCGGACAAGCCCAGGTACCTGGGCCGGGTGATGAAGACCAGGGAAACGAGCTGATGGACTTCGAACTCACCGGCGAGCAACGCCTCGTAGTCGATGTCGCCCGCGACTTCACCCGCAAGGAATTGTTCCCGTACGAGGAGGAGGTGGAGCGCTCCGGCCGGGTGCGCCAGGAACTGGTGGACCAGATCCGGTCGCGTTCCATCGCCGCCGGCATCTACGCCGCCAACATGCCCGAGGAGTACGGCGGGGCCGGGCTGGACCCGCTCACGCTGGCGCTGGTGGAGCGGGAGCTGGGAGCCGCCTCCTACGCCCTCCAGTACATCGTGGCCCGACCCTCCAACATCCTGCAGGCCTGCCGGGATGAACAGGTCGACCGCTACCTCCTCCCCACGGTTCGGGGAGACCGGGTGGAGTGCCTGGCGATGAGCGAGCCCGACGCCGGCTCCGATCTGAGGGGCATGCGTTGCTCGGCGGTCCGGGACGGCGACGGCTATCTCATCAACGGCACCAAGCACTTCATCAGCCACGCCGACCTGGCCGACTACGTCATCCTGTTCGCCGCCACCGGCGAGGAACCAGGCCCCCGAGGCCCCCGGAAGATGATCACCGCCTTCCTGGTCGACATGGGCACTCCCGGGTTCGAGGTGCGGCCCGGTTACCGGGCGGTTTCCAACCGCGGTTACCACAACTTCGTCCTCCAGTTCGACGATTGCCGCGTGCCCGCGTCCGCCATCCTCGGAGAGGAGCACCAAGGATTCCGGGTCGCCAACGAGTGGCTGGGGTCGACCCGCCTCCAGGTTGCTGCGGTGTGTCTGGGAAGGGCGCGGCGCGCCATCGACCTGGCCACCCGATGGGCTGCGGAGCGCACCCAGTTCGGCCGCCAGATCGGTAAGTTCCAGGGGGTGTCCTTCAAGCTGGCCGACATGCAGACCCGCTACGAGGCGGCGGAGTTGCTGACCCTCCGGGCGGCCTGGAAGGACGGTCAGGGGGCCATGACGGACACCGATGCCGCCATGGCCAAGGTCTACGCCAGCGAGATGTGCCAGTTCGTCACCGATGAGGCCATCCAGATCTTCGGCGGCATGGGCCTGATGGATGAGCTACCGCTGGAACGACTATGGCGGGACACCCGGGTGGACCGCATCTGGGACGGGACCTCCGAGATCCAGCGTCACATCATCTCCCGGGCCATGCTCCGACCCTTGGGCGGGTAGCCCGACGTGCCGGTTCGGGACCTGGACCGCCTCCTGCGTCCCCGGACGGTGGTGGTGATCGGCGGCGACCCGGCCGAACGAGCCATCCGCCAGTCGGACCGGCTCGGCTTCGAGGGAGAGATCTGGCCGGTCCATCCCACCCGCTCCACGGTGGCCGGGCGCCGGGTCTATCCGTCGCTCGATGACCTGCCGGGAGTGCCGGACGCCGCCTTCGTGGCCGTGAACCGCCGGCTCACGGTCGAGATTGTCCGGCAACTGGCGGGAATGGGTTGCGGCGGGGCGGTGCTCTACGCCTCCGGATTCGCCGAGGCCGGCGAGGAGGGCGCCGAGTTACAGCAACGGCTGGTGACCGGGCACTTGATGCCTCTGGTCGGACCCAACTGCTACGGGACCATCAACGCGGTCTCGGGCGCCGCCCTGTGGCCCGACGTACAGGGCTGCCGGCGGGTACGGAGCGGGCCCGCCCTGATCAGCCAGTCGGGCAACATCTCCCTCAACCTCACCATGAACCGCCGGGGGGTGGACTTCAGCTACGTGATCTCGCTGGGCAATCAGTCCTCGGTCACCACCGAGGACTGCCTGCAGCATCTCGCCACCCGGTCCGAGGTGACCGCGGTCGGCATCCACGCCGAGTCGGTCGTCGACCCGATCGCCTTCGGTCGGGCGGCGCTCGCCTGCCGGGACACCGACACTCCGGTCGTGGTGCTCAAGACCGGAAGGTCGGAGGAAGCCGAGCGCATCACCTCATCGCACACCGCAGCGCTGGCCGCACCGGCTGCCGCCTACGACGCCCTTTTCGAGCGCTACGGGGTGACGACGGCGGAGTCCATCCCGGACTTCATGACCACGCTGGGATTGCTGGACACGATCGGGCCGATCCCTGGCAACCGGCTGGTCTCCCTATCGTGTTCCGGAGGCGAGGCGGCGCTGGTGGCCGACCGGTCGGTCCGCTATCAGGCCACCTTCCCTGCCTTCGGCCCCGAGCACCGGGACCGGATCGCGGCCACCTTGCCGCAGATGGTGTCCATCACCAACCCGCTCGACTACCACACCTTCATCTGGGGTGACGAGCCGGCCCTGGAGCGATGCTTCACCGAGGTGGTGGCGGAAGCGTTCGACGCCGCCATGCTGGTCATCGACTGGCCGTCCGAGGGCAACGACGACACGGACTGGTGGCCCTCCCTGCGGGCCTTCGCCACCGCCGCCGACCGTGCGGGCCGGGCCGGCGTGATCGTGTCGGGGCTCCCGGAGAGCCTTCCCGGACCGGTGCGGGCTTTCGCCGCCGAGCGAGGGCTGGGAGTGGCGCATTCGATCGATGAAGCTCTTGGAGGACTGGCGGCGGCCGCGTCTTGGGGGCGATGGCTCGAGGGTCCGCCCCCGTCCCTCCATCATCCCGCCGGGACCTGGACCGGTCCTCCCGTGACCCTGGACGAGCCGACCGCGAAATCGATCCTATCGAGCGAGGGAATACCGGTACCTGACGGCGTCCTCGTGGACAGCGGGTCAGAGGACGTCCCGGCCCGGTTGCCACGTCAGCTGCGGTTCCCGCTGGTGGCGAAGACCGTCGGCCCGGCCCACAAGTCGCGAACCGGCGGGGTGGTTACCGGGATAGCTGACCTGGGACAACTCGAGGCAGCGATCGAGCGTCTGGGAGGTGGTAGCGGTCAGGTGCTGGTCGAGGAGCAGGTGACGGGCGCCGTTGCCGAACTGCTGGTGTCGGTCACCCGGCAGCCGCCGATCGGTCTGGTCGTGACACTCGGAGCAGGCGGAACCCTGGTGGAGTGGCTGGCCGACACCACCAACCTGCTGGCGCCCGTCACCCGGCCCGAACTGCGACGAGCGCTCCGCCGGCTCCGCATCGGGCGCCTGCTCGAGCACCAGTTGCCCGGACTCTTCGCCGACCCCGAACCGATCCGGGAGATCATCGACCGGCTGACCGACCTGCTGGCCCGCCGCCCCGGCATCCTCGAGGTGGAGATAAACCCCCTCATCCTCACCGAGCAAGCGCTCTGGGCGGTCGACGCGCTGATCTCCACCAACCAGGAAGACGGGTCCTGCTCCTAGCGGCCTGGTTCGCCCGAAGAACGCGAAAATCGCGGCGGCCGGGCTCCGCCCGCTGGGCCCTCCCCCGCCGCCACCACCTTGGTGTCGGGCGCGTCCGTCCTACCCCTTGGCGGGGTTGCCCGACGATATGTTCCCTCCAGCGGCCCGGTCGACATCAAACCGCTATAAGTGCTTACGGTGTTCAATACCATATAGCGGCGGTGTGACAGGAACAACCCACTCCTGACAGCAACAGGAGCCGTGGGGTCTCTGGGGGTGCTGGCTCAGCCTTCCTCGTCCTGGGCGGCGAAGATCGACTCGTACCCGCCGGACCAGTCCGGGGGGATCAGGCAGGGCCGGGGATCGTGGTGGGCCCACCGGGCGGGCTGCCCGCGAATCACCTTGCCGGTGTTGCGGGTCGGTTGCGGGTGGGCCGTATACGGGAAGGCGTCGGCGGAGGCATAGGCGTTGAGCAGCAGGGGCCGCCCGCTCGGCCTGGAGGTGGGTGGTGAGCCGTGGACCGTCCGGCAGTTGTGGGCGGTGATCGACCCGGCCGGTCCGGTGAGGTACTCGACCCTCCCGACATCGACGGTCGCCGAATCCTCCGCAGACAGGCATCCGACCCAGTTTCCCTCCGGGTCGTACTGATCGAACAGAGGCCCGTCGTGGCTGCCCGGAATCACCATCAGGGGACCGTCGTCCATGCCGGTGTCGGTGAGGTACGTACCTATCGTCAGCGGGCTGTAGTTGGTGTGCGGGTAGAACTGGATGTCCTGATGCCACTTGACATCATCCGAGCCGGTATCCCACTTGAAGTTGAGCTTGGAGTGATGGAACACCACGTCCGGCCCCACCAGGTCGGCGGCCACATCGGCTATCAGGCCGGTGGCGAACTCCCAGTACGTGCCGTGCAGGCGGTCGGGCATCTTGAGACGCCTTATCTTGGGCGAGTCCGGGCCGTGGCCATCGGCCACGTCGTAGTCCTCACCCGACCGCGTGACCGATCGGCTCCGCTCCACGAAGACCGCCGTAACCTCGTTGAGCCGATCGATCAGTTCTTGGGGGATGAGCGACTCCACGCTCACGTACCCGCCCTCGAAGTACGACTCCCGCTGCTGCTGGGTCAGCACTCTGGCCGGTTCGGCAAGAACCTGTTCCGGTGTCATGTGGGCATTCCTCGGGGGGCACTCGCGGCTACCGGGGCTAGATCGCCGGTAAGCGGCCACGTCTGAGCACCCGGGTCTTCGTACCGGAACGAGTATAGGTTTCGGAGGGGTTCCCGGGCCGCCGTGGACACGCAGCCCGGCCTCGCCTCGGTCCGGGCCAATACACTTCGATCATGACTGACGAGACCATCAGGGCGATCCGCCGGGGATCGACGCTCGAAGTCACCCTCGACCGGCCCAAGGCCAACGCTATCGACGCGGCCACCAGCCAGGCGCTCGGCGCGGTCTTCGCCGGCTTCCGGGACGATCCCGACCTCCGGGTGGCCATCTTCACCGGCGCGGGCGAGCGGTTCTTCTCCGCCGGATGGGATCTCGCCGCAGGCGCCGATGGGGAGGACTACGAGAGCGACTTCGGACCGGGAGGCTTCGGTGGGTTCGCGGAACTACCGGACCTCAACAAGCCTGTTATCGCGGCTGTCAACGGCATGGCGGTCGGAGGCGGATTCGAGCTGGTGATGGCCGCCCACCTGGTGGTAGCCGCCGAACACGCCACCTTCTTCCTGCCCGAGGCTTCGATCGGGTTGATCCCCGATGCGGGGTCCGTCCTGCTTCCCAGGTTGTTGCCGGCCCCACTGGCCAACGAGGTGCTCCTGGCAGGGCGCCGATTGAGCGCTGAGGAGCTCCACCGGTTCGGCCTGGTCAACCAGGTAGTGCCCGGGAGGGACCTCATGGACACGGCGCACGACCTGGCGGGCCGCATCGCCGCCAGCGCCCCACTCTCAGTGGCCGCCATCCTCGACATCTGCCGTCGCAGCGGCGGCATGCAGGCATCCGCCGCGCTCCATGACCTGCGTTCCGGCGCGGTCGAGACCTACCGGAACGTGCTGGAGTCGGAGGATGCTCAGGAGGGGCTGCGGGCGTTCGCGGAGAAGCGCGACCCGGTCTGGAAAGGTCGGTAGCCGAACACGCGCCAAGCGGGTGCCGACGCCGCCCACATGCCGGTCCCGAACAACAGGTGCCGGCCCAGATCTCACTATCATGTGATCAAGAGCGGCCCTCTCCCGAACATCGCGATCGGACTCGGTGGTTCGGGAATAACCACGGCGGCCAGGCTGTTTTTCTCCTAGACCCGAGCCCTCTCTCGCTGTCATCTCCTCTATCCGAACCCTCTCAAGGTATGTGTTTCATGAGATTGTCGACCCTCCCCCATCCCGCTCCCGGCTCCGGCGGAACCACCAGGACCATCCTCGGATCGCGAGGCCTGCTCCTCGCCGTCCTCTTCGTGATGCTGGGAAACGGGATGATGAACCCCCTGCTCGGCATCAGGGCCGGACTGGAGGGGTTCTCGACCACCGCCACCGGCACGGTCCTGGCGTTCTACTACGTGGGTTTCCTGGCGGGCGCCTGGATAACGCGGCGCCTGGTGGTGGACGTAGGCCATATCCGCGTCTACGCAGCGCTGGCGTCGCTGGCATCGACCTCGACCCTCATCTACATCCTCAACGCATCCCCGGCCGTCTGGTCGCTGGCGCGGCTGATCAACGGATTCGCGATGAGTGGCCTGTTCATCGTGGGAGAGAGTTGGCTCAACGAGGCCGCCACCAACCGGACCCGGGGGCGCCTGCTCGCCATCTACATGGTGGTCCTGATGGGAGGGCTGGCGGCGGGCCAGATGCTGATCGTCCTGGGTGATCCATCCGGGATCGCCCTGTTCATCGCAGCCTCGATACTGGTGTCGATGGCGGTGATCCCGATCACGCTGTCGACCTCTCCGGCTCCCAGGCCCGTGCTTCCCGGCAAGCTCCCGATCGCTCAGGTGTGGCACGCCGCGCCCCTGGGGATCTTCGCCTCCTTCAGCCAGGGAGTGGGGGTAGCGGCATTGCTGACGCTGGGAGCCGTGTTCGGGGCGAGATCGGGCATGAGCGTGGACCGGATCGCCTTGTTCACCTCCGCCGCCGTGGTCGGAAGCGTGGTGCTCCAGCCTGCCATCGGCGTTTTGTCCGACCGGATGGGACGGCGGAAGTTGATACTGGGTACGGGCTTCGTGTGCGCGGGTGCATGCCTGTGGATGGTCAACGCCGACCCGCTCGGCTGGTTGGCGCTGACGATCTCCTTCTTGGTCGGCGGGGTGGCCCTCAGCATGTACCCGTTGGCGCTCAGCCATATCAACGACCGGGTGCCTCCCGGGTCGGCCGTCGGTGTCAGTACCGTCCTATCGCTGGCCGCCGGGATCGGCTCGATCATCGGCCCGATCGCCGGCGCACAGGTCATGGACGCCGTCGGGCCTGCCGGCCTCTACTGGTTCGTCGGTGTCCTGTTCCTGGTCACCGCCATGTTCAGCCTCTTCCGGATCTTCACCCGCGAAGGCGTGCCGGCCGACCGGCGGCGACCATTCGCCATCATTCCGGCCCGGGCCGGCACTGTCATCGTCCAGATGGCCCGCCGGATGCGACAGCCGGGCGAGCGGGCGGCCCGCAGCAGCCGCGCCGACAGGGACAGGGGCAGGGCCGACCGGAACGAGTGAGCACCTCTGGCAGTCGCCGTGATCTGCCAACGCGTCGCATTGTCACATCACAGAAAGCGCGAGGCGGCAACCGCCTGTGTCTAACTCGTGGGGCCTTGAGGGGCTAGCCCTGGCAGCCCAGCAGGTTGTCGACCGCCGGCCGGATGCCGAGCCGGTAGCTCGACACCTCACCGCCGTCGATGGCGAAGTAGATGCGGTAGTCGGCATCCGCCTCGTCGTTGGGAACGAACGCCAGGGCCTGTCCCTCGGAAACGGCGTCGTTGGCCTGCTGGATGTTGTCGGGGTAGACCTCGCGCACGCTGGACTCCGGCGTGCCGATCCTGACACCCGACCGGGTGGCGATGACGCTGGGGGCGTTGATCTCGACGCGGACAACGGCCCCGTCGACCACCATGAAGGCCACGCCCGGCAGGCCGGCTCCGGCGGTCACGTAGTAACAATTGTCGGTCGATGCCCGGCCGAAGTCCTGGGAGAGAGCCAGCCCGGAGGCGGCAACGGCTTCCTCCACGGTCATCCCCAGTGTGACGGGACCCAGAGCACGCAGCGTCACAACATCGTCGCTGGTCAACTCGGCAGTGCCCGTAGCCGGGGCCGCGGTGGTGGCAGTGGTCGTCGCGGCCACCTCTTCGGCCGCCGTCACCACTACTTCCTCGGTGGCAACCGTCCCCGACGGCTCGGAGTCGCCGGCGGATGTGGCAGCCTGCGCCGAGGTTGTGGTGACCAGGCTGGTGGTGGCGGTGACCCCTGCCGAGGCCTCGGTGGTCTCGGTGGGAGTTTCCTCGCCTCCGCCGCACGCCGCTATGACCATGGCTATTGCTGCTACTAGTAACGCCCGGTTTCTCAAGACATCTCCTTCACACGACCAGCCGACCCGATTCCTTGTCGTCTCGACATGCGAAAACCCGCCGCCGCGCCCGATTTTCGCGTTCTAGGCACCAGTACGCTAACAGCATAGGAGAACAAACTCTCCCTTTCTTCGGTTTTCTCGCTCTAGAAACCTCATGCAAGGCTCGAGAACGTCCACGGTTAGCAGGAGACAGAGCGACTACTCACGAGCCGGTACCGACAGTGCCGGCCCGCCCATCCATATCGTCAAGCCTTGGCACTCGCCGCCGAGGATGTCACGCAGGAATCCTGCCTCCCGACCATCGACGGTCAACTCCCACCGAGCCTTGACGGCGATCCACGAGGCGACGTAAGCGCACCTGTGATCGGGATTGGGCGGCATCCATTGCGCCGGATCGTCGGCGCCTTTGGCCTTGTTTACGGCGGCCGTGACCGTGGCCAGGCCGTCAAGGTCGTTGGCAAAAGCCCGCCGGCGGCCCGGACCCCAGGCATGAGCACCCGAGTCCCATGCTTCCTGCAAAGGCACCACATGGTCAACGTGTAAACCGCCCGGCGATCCTTCCACCCAAGCATCGTCATAAGCCGAGTACCAGACACCGGAGACGATCCGGCACTCCGGGCCACTACCCAGATGGAGGCCGGAATGGGCATCCCTCAAAAGGACCTCTCTGCGGGTATCACAGCCGTCCGCGTCCTCGTCCGTCCAATGAACGAACAGGTCCCGGCTGTACCCGATCCACCGTTCCCGGGCAATGACCAGACGCTCGAGAAGGTCGACCGCCCGAACCTGGCTCCAAGTACTGCCTTCGGAGTGGAAGGAGGCCGCGAGGCGGCGCGCAGACGCATCATCGCCGCTATCCGGGCCGGATCCGCTGCATGCGACCGCCAGGAGGCTCAACAGGATGAGAGTGGGAAGCAGATGGCCGGGCCGAGGGGGCCGCCGGTCGAGAAATGTGGGCGCTACTGGGATCGAACCAGTGACCTCTGCCGTGTGAAGGCAGCGCTCTCCCGCTGAGCTAAGCGCCCGGGGGCAGCAAGTGTAGCCGGGCCCGGTGGGTCCGCCGCGCCCGATCCGAGACGAATTGTCATTGCTCATAACCCCATCTATAACCCCTTCCTATGACACGGACGGAGCGGGCGCCATCAGCCTGACGCGCCAGGAGTTCGAGCGGATCGTCGATCAGGTTCTCGATGAGCTACCCCGCGACATCGCCGGCAAACTCGACAACCTGGTGGTGGTGGTCGAGGAGCGGCATCCCTCGGGCGAGGATCTCCTCGGCCTTTATGAAGGCATCTCGCTGGCCGATCGCGGCATGGACTATGCGGGCGTTCTACCGGATCGGATCACCATCTATATGGACAGCCACATCGAAATGGAACTCGACCGGGTTGACACTATCGAGGAGATCCGTCGGACAGTCCTGCACGAGATCGGCCATCATCTGGGAATCGACGAAGCCCGATTGTCGGAACTGGGATGGGTCTAGGGGGGTGCCGAGAAAAGGGTGCTAGCTTGGCCCGAGTCGGCTGACCTCGAGCTTGTTATCACCCGTCGGTCTGACTGGACGTCTGGTACCTCTAGATGCGCCGCGTGCGCTTGATTCCCGCAGCCTTTAGTACCCTGGCGGGTACTCCAACCTCACGCCAGGTGTGGTAGCTGATCCCGTTTCGATCAGAATACGAATCCACAACCCCGATGAAATCTGCCTCCAAGGCTTCAAAGTCGATCGAGGTATCCACGTCCTTGAGCTTGTCCTCCGTGTCGAAACGCTTCTGAATCAGCTTGACGCGCCGTAGGAGATTGCCCTCGTTGGCGATGTCATCCCGCAACCGCTCGATCTTCTGCTCCAGGACTTTGGCGCGTGCCGCGCCGCCGGACTGACCGGCCTCCAACGCCTTCAGATACCTCGTGACTGTGGCGGCTTCGCGCTTGCCCTTCGCAAGAGCTGCCTTGTGCTCTTCACCCATCGGCATGGAAGACTCCCTTTCTGGCCGGAAATACTGACGTGCCACACCAGATAGTAATCAAAACTCTATCGTCCGTGGCAATGGAAACTGTGCGACATCAGGCACGTATCGACTCTCGTACCGGAATAGCTTAACCGTAACCCGCCTGTATACAAGAACGCGAACACCATCCCCACCAAGCGGCTGATAGACCGCCAGGTAATGGGGGGATTTGGATGGTGGGCGCTACAGGATTTGAACCTGTGACCTCTTCCGCGTCAAGGAAGCGCTCTTCCCCTGAGCTAAGCGCCCCGGTTCCAATGCATGCGAGGCGACGACCGGAATCGAACCGGTGTAGCAGCTTTTGCAGAGCTGTGCCTAACCACTCGGCCACGTCGCCGTACACCTGCGCCGGCCGGTTCGCACCCGGTCCGGCCCGGGCTGGGAGCGGAAGACGGGGCTCGAACCCGCGACCTCAACCTTGGCAAGGTTGCGCTCTACCAGCTGAGCTACTTCCGCGTGCCCCCTCATTGTAGTCAGTGGGCAGTGGGCAGTGGGCAGTGGGCAGTGGGCAGTGGGTAGTTACCAGGGGGTATTATTTAATATAAAATAACGACTAGCTACTAGAAACTAGCGACTAGAAACTACGAACTAGCGGCCTGACGAGCCGAACCCGTCCGCTCCCCGCTCGGTCTCATCCAATCGATCAACGATTCGTGGCACCGGGAGCACGATCGGCACGATCACCAACTGGGCGATCCGGTCACCGCGGGCGATGCTGCATCGCTCCCGACCGTGATTGATCAGCACCACACGGATCTCCCCGCGATAGCCGGCATCGATGAGGCCCGGGGCGTTGGCGAGCCCAACCCCGTACCTGCGGGCCAGCCCGCTCCGGGGAAGCACCAGCCCGGCGTGTCCGTCCGGTATCGCCACAGCCACTCCGGTGTCGACCGTGGCGTGCTCTCCCGGCTCCAGCCGAACGGGGAAGCGAGCGTACAGATCAAGCCCTGCATCGGTCGGATGGGCGCGGTTGGGCGAGGGTAGTTCCGAATCGAGCTTGAGAACGTTAAGATGCACGCCTCACCAATCCCCAGACAAGATGCAATCGGGGCTCTTGAAGCCGGGCGGAGTACGGCACTAGGAGCACACCGCCCCCATGGTTACCTTAAGACCCGAGCATCCGATCATTTCCACCCGGCCTGCGGCCAAGACCGGTGCTTCCACCGGCACCCGTGCGGCCTCCGACTCTCGTGCTTATCGCGGCAAGCACCTTGCCGGCCGCAGCTGGAGTCCTTACCAGCCCTCCCATATGGATGTAGAGCGTAGTGGTCTGGTCCGGTTCCTTCCCTCATGGACACACCGCTCTGTATGGGCCGTTCCCTTGGCTGACCCTGACGCGGCCCAGGAGGGTCCGGACGAGTTCCGGGCCTTGGAACCAACGGGCCGGGCGAGCACCCGTCCAGCACGGGAAGCCCGAGTCGAACCCGGCGCCTCCGCGCGGCGGAGACAGGTGAGAGCCGGATGGGCGCGATCCCTGGTAGCCCGACGTCCGCCCGCCGTGGCCTCCCCCGCCGTTTCGGAGATCCCCGAGACGCATCTCCTCCCGGCCGCCCCCTCCTCGGAAGGCTCGCCGCTCGCATCCCTGCTCGGATTCGGTGAGGTCGAGACCTCCTTCGACAACCGGCAGACGGAGCGGACCGAGTCCTTCGAGCCGACCACGCCCGATGACGAGTACTGGAACCAGCTCCCCTCCCTCAGTTCTGTCACCGCGGAGATGAACGGTCCCCGCAACACGGGCGATGCCGTCAAGGCCATGTGGGACGCCACATCCGAATGGGACATGGAGAACAAGCTGCTATCGGATGATCTGCCCGGGGTGGGCAGCAAGGACCGTCGCGCCCTCTGGCGGATGCTGGTCATCGGGGCCGGGCTGGCCATCATGGTCACGCTCATCGGCGCCTCGTACCGGACGCTGACCGACATGCCGGTTCAGGCCGCCGCCGCCCGCGAGGCCCAGTACACGCAGTCGGCCCAGGAGCTGTTCGACACGCTCGGGCCGGTCGCCAACTCGGTGTACGCCGACGGCCTGTCGAGCGACGCCGGCCTGTCGACCCTGACCAGCCACCTAAGCGATCTCGACATCGCCGCCCGGCGCTCGGCTTCGCTGGCCGCGGAACCACTGCCCAGCACCCCGATTCTCGGCCGGACGGCGGACATCAACGCTCTGGCGGGGCCGCGAGACCTGCTCGCTTCGGGCTCGGAGCAAGCCCTAAGCATCGGTAAGCAGATCGGCGATGCCATGGCCTACTCGCTGACGATGTCCCTCGCCTTCAACCTGCCCGAGCTACCGGAACAGGCGCCGCCCGGCCAGGTAGACGAGATCGCTCTCCAGCTCAGCACGTCGATCGCCGAGACCAGCCTCTTGCTCGCCAGGCTTCCCGACGATCCCGTCTTCGAAGGCTTCCGCCAGAGGGCCTCGGAGACGGTTGCCTCGGTCGAGCAGATCCAGGCCGAGTACATATCGGCCCTGAGGACCGGTGACGCCACCCGAGCCGCCGATGTCAGGAACCGGCTGGGCGGAGCGATATCGGGGCTCCGCGAGGAACTCCACGCCCCCATCGGAGAGGTCAAGACCTGGGCCGTGAGCCGGCTCGATCAGGTGGCGGCCATCGTCATGCAACTGTAGAACCCGAGTGGTGGCCCGATCGGGGCCACCGTTCACATGGCGTTCCTGCTAGGCGCATGGCCGGCAGAGGGGGCGCGGACCGGAGACCTGTCCGGCTCCCATACCGGGCCGATGTGTCAGGACCCGCTGCCGTGCCGGCTCGCCAAGCCTGCGATCCTGGTGACGAGGCGTTCCAGGAACAGGTCTGCTCGGCCGTCCAGGGCGACGGCCGCGTTCGGCTCGCGACCCCATGCCCTCCTGAAGTCCGCCACCGTCTCACCTGTCGTCAACTCTCCGCTCGTCTCCACATCGACGGTGGTGTCCACAGCGCTCACCAGAGATGGATCCAGGGCGGCCGCCACGGCGAAGGGATCGTGCACGAACGCCCCGTAGAACCCGTCGTAGCGGTCATGGAACTCCATGTAGAACCTGAGGGCATTGGCGATGAAGGACATGAGCGGATGAGCATCGGAGACCAGCGGCCGCAGCGAGTCCATCGCGGTACCCGCCAACTCGGCTATCCGAGCCACATGATGCGGCAGGAGACGTGCCTGCTCGGTGACGTCCAGCGGCATCACGAGCGGCAGGCTGCGAGCGCCCCGGCCGGCTGCGCCGAACACCTCCTTGGCCGCCTCCGGGTCGACGTGCATGTTCCATTCGGTGCGAGGGGCCGTGTTGCCGGCGACCGTGAAGCAACCCCCCATGATCACCAGCCGCTTGAGCAGGTGCAGGAGGCGGGGCTCCCGTTGCAGCGCCACCGCTACGTTCGTCAGCGGTCCTAGCGCCACGAGCACGATCTCTCCCGGCTCCGAACGGGCGCTTTCGACTATCAGGTCGACCCCGGACCTCCCGCTGATCCGGTCCGGCGCCGCCGCCAGGGTCTGATGTCCGGTCCCGGTGGGTCCGTGGGTCTCCGGCGTGATGACGAGCGGGCGCTCGATTGGCCCGGCGCATCCGGCCGCCACCTCCACATCGGGGCGTCCTGCCAGGTCGAGGACGGCGGCCGTGTTGGCTGTGACCTCGTCGAGGGAGACGTTGCCGGCCACGCAGCCGGCGCCCACCAGGCGGGCTTCGGCGGAGGCGACCGCGTAGAGGAGAGCGAGCGCGTCGTCGATTCCGGTGTCCACGTCCAGCAGGATCGGCGTCGTCATCGGTGCTCCTTCCGGCCTCCGGTCAAGATCATGGCGACCGTAATGGCCGCGGGGCAGGCGCCGAAGGCGGTGACCGAGAGCCTGGCCGCGTCGGCGCCGATCTCATCGACCAGCAGGCCGGTGATCGCCGATCCGGCGGCGATGCCGATACCCGCCGCTGCTGCGATCCACGAGAATGCCTCGGTGCGCCGCTCGGCCGGGATAGTGGCGACAGCCAGCGAGTTGGCCTGGATCAGGCTCGGTGACGTGCCCAGGCCTGCGACCATCGCCGCGGCCGTGAACCATCCGATGCCGTCCCCGAAGCCATACGGGAGCAGCACCAGTAGCAGCCAGAAGGTCGCCCTCCGCTGCTGGGACACCAGGTCTCCGGGGCCGATGCGGCCCAGCACCAGCGCGGCCACCAGGCTGGCCCCGGCGTTGAGGGGGAAGATCACCGCCGACCATGCGGGGTATCCCAATTCGGCGGTGTAGGCGATGACCGTGACGCTCATGCCGCCAAGGACCATCCCGAGACCGCCCACGGAACCGAGCACGGCGAGATGGATCGGCCTGATCCAAGTCCTGGCGCGCCGCCGGCTCACCCGGCCGGAACGCGGTTCTCCGGGTAGCGATGTCACCCCGAGCGTGCCCACGGCCGCCAGCACCGTGGCGGCCACCAGGGAGGCCGAGGCCGTGAACCATGCCGCCATGGCCGCTACCGCCGTGGGACCGACGATGAAGTTGATCTCGTCGTTTGCGGACTCCAGGGCCTGCCACCGCGGCATGTCATCCGCCCCGGTCAGCCGGGACCAGCGGACCCGGGTCAGAGCGCCCACGTTGGGCGCCGTCAGGCCCGCCGCCACTGACAGCAGGACGATCACCCCTGGCGCCGCCACCACCCTGATCGCCATCAACAAGCCCACGGCGCAACCCACGAAGGCGACCAGCAGGGCCCGCGCCGCGAGGCGTTGGCCGTAGCGGTCCACGAGCCGGCCCCCGATGGGCTTGGCCACCGCGCCCGCCAGGCTGAAGCCCGCCGAAGCCGAGCCCGCCAACCCGTATGATCCGGTGATCGCCTCCACCGCGAACACCAGGCCGACCGGGACCATGGAGTTGGGAAACCGACCGGCCAGTCCGAACCACAGCAGGGGTCGTGCCCCCGGTATGCGCAGAATGGCGCGATAGCCACCGGGGCCGGTTCGGCGAAGCAGCCAGGTCAGTACATCACCGTCCTGGTGAGGTGGTGCGGCCGGAACGTCGCGTGGTATTTCGACCAGAGACGGAAGTCGACCTGGGGGATCACCACCTGCAGGTCGGCAGGTCTCAGAGCGTTGATGGCGTCCGTCAGCAGGGCGGTGGCGTACAGGGTGTGGGCGCGGATCTCGATCTCCTCATCGGTGTCACGTTCGATCATGTCGCCCTGGGCGATGCGGGCCGCCAACTCGGGCGTGTACTCGAATATCCCCATCACCTCCAGGGCCACCGGGACGATGTAGTCGGCGAAGGCGGTCATCATCGACAGATCCTTGAGGCTCCATTCGCCGGAGGTGTGGAGAGCCATGTGAAGGCTCCAGAGAACCAGCTGGGCGAGCTTGTGGATGTGCACGTCCGCGCCGTGATAGGTACTCGTGTCATCGAACCGGGGGAACTCGGCTATGAGGCGCTCCATGAGCCCGTCACCGTCCGCATACATCGCCGGGGCGCAGGTGCGGACGAAACGGTGGAACCGGCGCTCGTACCGATCCACCAGCACCGCTCCTGCCTCGTTGAGGATCTCGGCGCGCTCGTCGAGCATCGGCATCTCGATGTTGCCGCGGAAGATGTCGTCGAGGTCGGAGCGCGTGACCGAGGCCAGGTACTCGCCGTCGAGCAGCGGGACCCCGTTCGACAGGGCCTGATGGAGGCAGGCGAACATTCCCAAGCTGTCCGACCAGGTCTGCCCCATGTAATCGGCCTCGAACTTGCGACCGGTGTCGAAGTCGGTGAACGCGAAGTTCAGAGTGCCCACCAGCATGCTGACATCGATGATGTCGTCCGGGTCCGAGCCCACGTCGAACTCGCCCGCCGCCCCGCCGCGAGGGAAGGCGAACTCCTCGTAGGCCATCCAGCCGGCCGCCCGGTCCACCGCGTCCTGCGAAGTCTTGACGTGCTGCGAGCGTTCAACGACGCCCAGCACCGATCGCAGAACCGGGCCATCCCAATACGTAGCGTTCATCGTTCTCCTCTCAGCCGGCTAGTTGGCCTCGCTGCGCCGGTAGGGAACGCCGATTCCCTGCGGCGGCCGGATCCTCTGGTGCGCCAGGGACAGCACGAGCAGCGTGGTCAGATGGGGAGCGAAGCCGACGAACTCCGACGGAACGACCCCGAAACCGAGGAACCACCAACCCAGGCCCACCGCGGCGATCGCATACGCGAAGGTTGCGCCCCGATTGCGGTCGCGGATGGCGCGCACTGTCAGGAAGGCGAACACGACCGCCCCGACTATCAGCAGTGCCGTCATCGTGGTCTCCTGGCGGGTCCGGAGCGCGTCGGTGAACCCGAATAGAAGCCCTCCGATGGTGAGGCGACCCGGCATCCAGTTCCCGAAGATGACCGTGGCCAGACCGATGAACCCGCGTCCCGCCACCTGCCCCTCGCGGTAGATCGAGGAGGCAACCGTCACCAGGAAGGCACCGCCGAGGCCTGCCAGGGCACCTGACACGGTAAGCGCCGCGTAGCGCATCCGGTTCGGGTTCACTCCGAGAGAATCCGCTGCCGCCGGGTTCTCGCCGCAGGCCCGCAGCCGGAGTCCGAAGCTGGTCCGGAAGAGGACCCACCACGACAGGAACACCAGGGCGGCCGCCAGAATGGTCAGGAGCGACACGCCGGTGGTCACACCGATCACTATCTCGGCGATGTCCGAGAGCACCGGGGTCTCCAGGTTCGCGATCGGGTCCAGCGCTTCGGCGAGACCGGGGACCGACACGTTTCCGATCTGGCCGACGTGCGGAGACTGGCTGATGCCTCCTCCAGGCTGGCCTTCGAAGAAGATCGACGACAGGAACCGGCCCAATCCCAGGGCGGCGACGTTGATGGCGATGCCCGAAACGGCTTGATCCACGCCGAACGAGACCGTCATCAGGGCGTGGAACGCACCGAACACCGCTCCGCCCGCGACCGCAGCCAGCACCCCCACCCAAGGGCTCCACTGGAAACCCGCCCACGCGCCCATCCAGGTACCGATGATCATCATGCCCTCGAGCCCGATGTTGATGACGCCGCAGCGCTCCGCCCACAACCCGCCGAGCCCGGCCAGCACGATCGGAACCGCGAACCGGAGCGAAGCGCTCACGGCGCCGCGGGACAGGAGGTCCGGGGTGTTCGCGATGTCCGCTACCGCCGACAGCAGCAGGAGGGCCAGCAGCACCCGCATCCACCATCGCCGCCAGACCGAGCGAGAAGTCCTTGGCTCGCTGACGGTGTTCACGCCGTTGCTCCGCTCTCGATGCCGGCGTGTTCGCTCCGACCGACCAGCTTCTGTTGCCGGCGCACGTTGACGCGCCGGACGACCTCATAGGCCACCACCACGCTCAACACGATCGTGGCCTGCATGATGGTTACTATCTCGCGCGACACCCCGAGCAGGTCGAGTATCTGGGAGGATCGTTCCAGCCATGCCCAGAGGAGGGCGCCGAACGCAACCCCCAAGGGATGGTTACGGCCGAGAATCGCGATGGCGAGGCCGGTGAACCCGAAGCCTGCCGGGAAGTCGAGGCCGTACTGGTGAGACGACCCGAGGAGTTGGGGTATCCCCACCAGACCGGCCATCGCCCCGGACATGACCATCGTCACGAAGATCATGCGCTTGGAGTTGACGCCGCTGACCGCGGCAGCCCGGAGCGAGAGGCCGCTGGCGCGCAGTTCGAAGCCGAAGCGGGTTCGGTTGAGGAGGATCCAGAAGCCGATACCGAGAGCCGCCGCCACGATCGTGAAGCCGAACACCTCCTTTCCCCCGACCTCGAAACCGGGGAACCATCCGGAGGGCGGAATCGGTGTGGTCCGGATGTTGTTGCTGCCTGCCGCCCGCTCGGCCAACCTCCCCGGAGCGAGGAGGTAGGCGATGATCCCGGTGGCCACGGCATTGAGCATGATGGTGCTGATGACCTCCGAGACCCCGCGCGTCACCTTGATATAACCGGCGAGGGCCGCCCATCCGGCCCCGACCGCCATGGCGACCACGATGATGAGCGTGACGTGGAGCACCGGTGGGAGCGACACCGACGCGCCGACCACCGCGGCGAAGAACACCGCAAGCCGGTACTGCCCGTCGATGCCGATGTTGAAGAGCAGCATTCGAAAACCGATCGCACCGGCGATTCCCGCCAGGTAGAACGTGGTGGCCTTGTTGACCACGGCCACCAGGCTGGCAGGGGTGGTGCCGAAAGCCACGACTTCGCCGAGAACGCTTCCTGCGTCTGCGCCCGTGAAGTGGAGGATGGCGGCGGCCAGCAGTGCCGCGAAGAAGATGGCGACCACCGGTGCGATAAGCTGGAGCAGAACACGTTCGATACGGGTCTCCATCACGCGGCATCGGCTCCCGTCATGGCCGCACCCAGGTCCTCCGGACCGATAGCCGCGGGATCGAACTCGCCCACGAACCGGCCCCGCAGGATCACGAGGATCCGATCCGAGATCCCGATCAGTTCCTCCAGATCCGCGGAGACGAGCAGGACGGCTACTCCCGCCCGCCTCACCGCCGACAACCGCGTCCAGATCGCAGCCTGGGCGCCTACGTCCACTCCGCGGGTCGGATGCGCCGCGATTAGGACACGAGGCTCGCCGGCCATCTCACGGCCGACTATCAGCTTCTGCTGGTTTCCGCCGGACAGCGCCGAGGCCAGCACCTCGATGCTGGGAGTGCGCACGTCCGAGTCGGCGACGATCCGCTCCGTATCCGCGCGGGCCGCCTTGCGATCGATCCACACCCCCCGGTTCATCGGCGGATGCATCTGATGGCCGAGGATGCGGTTTTCCCACAGGGTTGCATCGAGCAACAGGGCCTCGCGGTGACGATCCTGCGGAATGTAGGAGAGCCCCAGCCGGCGCCGGACGCTGGTGGCCGCCTCCGTAACGTCCTCAGTGCCTAACAGCACGCGGCCCGCCACGGGACTGGTCAGCCCGAGAATGGTCTCGATGAGTTCGGACTGGCCGTTTCCTTCCACACCGGCGACACCAACGACCTCTCCGGACCGGACGGTGAGGTCGATGTCCGACAGGCTGGTCTCGTGACCGCGGCCGAGGGTGGACACCGACTCGAGCCTCAGCCCGACCTCGGACCGCACCTCGACGGTTCTCGGCTCGGGTGTAGGAAGCTCGCTGCCGACCATGAGCTGTGCCAGCTCCCTGGACGTGATCTCCGCCGGTCGGGTGTGGGCTACGGTCCTCGCGTTCCGCATCACCGTGATCTCATCGGCAACCGTCAGCACCTCATCGAGCTTGTGGGAGATGAAGATCACGGTCAGGCCTTCGCCGGTCAGCCTCCGCAGGTTCTTGAGCAATTCGTCCACTTCTTGGGGAACCAGCACCGACGTGGGCTCATCCAGGATCAGCACCCGCGCTCCGCGGTAGAGGACCTTGATGATCTCGACCCGTTGCCGGTTCCCGACCGATAGGTCGGCCACCAGCGCCTCCGGCTCGATGGGGATCCGGTAGTGATCCCCCAACTCCACAATCCGGGTCCGGGCGGCTTCGAAGTCGATCCGGCCGGCGCGCCCGGTGGGCTCGTCACCGAGGATCACGTTCTCAAGAACGGTCAGGTTGTCAGCCAGCTTGAAGTGCTGGTGCACCATTCCGATCCCCGCCGCGATGGCATCGGCCGGCGACGACATCGGGATGGGTGTGCCCTCGACGAGGATCTCTCCTTCATCGGGCACAACCATCCCGTAGAGAATGTTCATCAGGGTCGATTTGCCCGCCCCGTTCTCGCCGATCACCGCGTGAGCGGTACCGGACTCGACACGAAGGTTCACGTCCCGGTTGGCTACTACTCCCGGGTATCTCTTGGTGATCCCTCGCAGTTCGATGGCCGGGGCGGGCATCGACTCCTAGCCCGTCGTGGCGGGAACCACTATGTCGCCGGAGATGATCTGGTCCGCGTAGGCGTTGACCTCGCTAACGATGTGGTCGATCAGACCACCCGAGGTCGAGTACCCGACACCTCCCGCATCGAGATCGAACAGGTTCACCCCTGCCTGGGCGGACCCGTCGACGACCTGGGTCGTGAAGGCATGGGTGGCCACGTTCACGTTCTTGAGCATCGAGGTCATGATGACATCACGTACCTCGGGGGCAGCCGTGTGGTACTGGTCGGCATCCACACCGATGGCCAGGTATCCGCCTTCGGTCGCGGCTTCGAAGAGTCCGCCGCCGGATCCGCCGGCCGCCGCGTACACGATGTCGGCGCCTGCGTCGAACATGCCCTTGGCGGCTTCCTTGCCCTTGGCCGGATCGTTGAATCCGGAGAAGTCAGGAGGCTGGCTCAGGTAGGTGGACGTGATCTCGATGTCGGGGTTCACGGCCTGCGCTCCGGCGATGTAGCCGGCTTCGAACTTCACGATGAGCGGGACGTTCACGCCACCGATGAATCCCACATGGCCGGTTTCGCTCTCGAGCGCGGCCACCACCCCGACGAGGAAGGAGCCTTCCTCCTCGGCGAACACCAGGCCCGCCACGTTGGGGGCTTCGACCGTGCCGTCGTCGACGATGCCGAACCACACGTCCGGGTATTCGGCCGCTACTTCCGCAACCGGTCCCGCGTAGGTGAACCCCACCGCGATGATCGGATTGTGACCCGAATCCGCCAGCAGCCGGAGCCGATCGGACCGATCCTGGTCGGTGTCCTCGGCCTTGGCGGTCACCTCGGTGAGCTCGAGTCCGAGCTCGGCGGCGGCCTGCTCGGCGCCGTTGTAGGCGAGATCGTTGA
>WTGW01000075.1 GCA_011523395.1 Acidimicrobiia bacterium | reverse complement strand
CTGCCGTACGGCAAGTTCGTCCATGCCACCTACCGGACGAGCGCGCTGGTCCAGGAATCGCTGGAGGACCGGGCGGAGACGGCCTCCGCCTAGGGCCGCCCCTTCCGACGGCACATGACCGATCGTCCCCGGAACCCGGACCTTTTCGGCGCAGACGGGCCGGCGACTAGAGCCATGCCTCCCGTCACGAGTCCCATGCGTCCGGACATGTTGTGCGAACCGGCTGCGAGCGGAAGCCATGGCCGCGTCCTGGCCCACGTGAGGAAGAGATTTTCGCGTTCTGGAAGAAAAGGGTTGAACACGTCACAGGTTTGCCATATGTTGCCTATCGCCAAGCACCTACACCGGCCGATGATGTGTGACCGATCGGAAGGGCCGGACCAAGGGAACATGAAGGCTTATGGAGCGAACAGCCGACTCCCGGCATCCAGCCGGGCATGGCCGACCACGCTCCAACAGGATGGGTGGTGGTGGGGGCGGGGCCCGGTGCGAAGCACCGGTTTTTCGCGAGTTTCGAACTTGAGGCAGAGGACGTTATGTATGACGCCCTGATCCTCAGGTTTATGGCACCGTCCGTGACGCCCTGTGCATCAAGAACGTCCCAGGCCGCGAACCTGAGGCACAAGGCACCATGGGCAACGCCCTGAGCCTGAGGAACGAGGCACCGTGGATGACGCCCTGTGCATCAAGAACGTCTCACGCCGCGAACCTGAGGCACAGGACACCATGGGTGACGCCCTGAGCCTGAGGAACAGGGCACCGTGGATGACGCCCTGTGCATCGAGAATGTCTCGGGCCGGGAACTTGAGGCAGAGGGCGTCATCTATGACGCCCTGATCCTGAGGTTCGCCGCCGTTGCCGATCTCTCGGGGTCTTGAGGGTCGGGAGCCCGTCGATGGGGCCGATGGGGACCAGGGACCCTACGTGGGCGATCGCGGACGGGGCTCAGCCCGGACTCAGCACGACCTTGCCGGTTGCCTGCCGGTTCTCGATGGTGGCCAGCGCCTCGACGGCTGACTCCAGCGGGAAACGGGCGCTGATCCGGGGGCCGATGATCCCCTCGGCGGTCCATTCGAGGAGGCGGGCGAAGTTGGCACGGTTGGCTTGCGGGTCCCGATCGGCGAAGGCCCCCCAGAACACACCCACGATCGAGCATCCCTTGAGCAGGGGTAGGTTCATCGGGGCCTTCGGGATCCGGCCGGACGTGAAGCCCGCCACCAGGATCCGTCCCTCCCAGTTGATGCAGCGCAGGCACTCCAGGAAGGTGTCCCCGCCCACCGGGTCGTAGATGACGTCGGCGCCTTGGCCGCCGGTCAGTTCCTTGGTGCGATCCTTGAGGGACTCGGTCGTGTAGACGATCACCTCATCGGCGCCCAACGACCGGGCCGTCTCCGCCTTGGCGTCCGTGCCGACCGCCGCGATTACCCGGGCGCCCAGCGCCTTGGCGATCTGGATGCCCGCCGAGCCCACCCCTCCGGTGGCGCCGGTGATCAGCACCGTCTCGCCGGGCTCCAGGCGGGCCCGATCCACCAGGGCGTGGTAGCCCGTACCGTAGGTGACCGACAGGCAGGCGCCCTGCTCCATCGTCACCTCGTCCGGCAGGCGGAACACCTGGTCGGCAGGCGCCACGAACCGCTCCGCCATGGCCCCGACCAGGAGTTTGTAGCCCATGGCTCGATCCCCCACCGACACCTGCGTGACACCGTCGCCGACGGCCAGCACCCGCCCGGCCGCCTCCGCTCCGGCCACGAACGGCAGCTCGGGCCGATCCTGGTACAGGCCGGCGATCATCAGCATGTCGGGGAAGTTGAGTCCCACCGCCTCGACCCCGATCAAGACCTCCCCCGGTCCCGGCATCGGGTCGTCCACCTCTTCGTAGCTCAGGTTCCGGTAATCACCGAACTCGTGGACTACTTGAGCCTTCATCGGCTTGCCTCCCTCGTGGTCTCCGGGATCAGGACAGGAAAATGGGCTTGCCGGCCAGGGCCCGGACCCTGGGCCGGTAGGCCTCGGCGTCATAGAAGGTGTCCACGTCCACCCGGCGGGCCCCTTCCGCCAGCACCTCGAGGCCGGCCGTGGTGTATACGCCCCGGCGGATCGCCACCATGTCCCCGCTGGTCCCGGCCAGCAGCATCTCCGCCGCCATGGTGCCGAAGTTGGTGCCCACCATCAGGTCCAGCACGTCAGGGGGACCGCTCCGCATCAGGTACCCGACCCGCTGGTTCATGACGCCGATACCGGTCATCCGCTTGATGAGGTTCCCGGTGGTCTCCCCGATCCCGCCCAGCTTGCGATGGCCGTAGGCGTCGGCGGCGCCGCTCTCCACCCGCTCGCCGCCCAGCATCGTGGCGCCTTCCGACACCACCACCACGGCGTAGCTGCTCGGGTTGGCCGCCCGGTCGGCCACCACCATGGCGGCCAGCCGATCCATGTCGAAGGGCACTTCGGCGATAAGGGTCCGATCGGCGGAGGCCAGATAGCCCGACATCAGGCTGGTCTCCCCCGAGTAGCGGCCGAACAGCTCGACCACGGCCACCCGCTCGTGGCTTCCCACCGCGCTGCGCAGGTCGTTGATGAACCTGACCGAACGGGTGACGGCGGTGGAGAAGCCGATGCAGTAGTCGGTCCCCGGCACGTCGTTGTCCATCGTCTTGGGAATGGCCACCACCGGGACGCCCTCGTGGTGCATCCGGAGGGCGTAGGAGAGGGTGTCGTCACCGCCGATCGCCACCAGCGCGTCAAGGCCCAGCCGCTCGATCACCCGTACGGCGTGGCCGGTCAGGTCGTAGGGGGCCTCGGACTCGGCGGGAGTGATGAACGGGGGCAGGCTGTCCTCCGCTACCCGGCCCGGGTTGGTGCGGCTGGAGTGCAGGATGGTCCCGCCGGTCCGGTCGATGGTGCGCACGGCCAGGGGATCGAGGGGCATGGTGTGGGCGGAGATCGTTCGGGGATCGTCAGGGTCGATGCCGATCATCGCTCCCCAGCCGCGGCGCAGCCCCAGGACGGAGTGGCCGGCCTCGTCCATCCGGTTGGTGAAGGACTTGATGGCCGGATTGAGTCCCGGGACGTCACCCCCGCCGGTCAGGATTCCGATACGCATTCTGCCTCCAGGTCGGCGGCTCCGGATGGCGTCCCATCCCCGTGGCGGGGCGCCGATCCGCATGCTGCATTATCCCGGCGACGGTAACCGAATGCAGATCGGGCGGGCCACCGGGTTACGCTCCCGGCCGTGAAGCTCCTCAACCTCGACCATGTGGCGATCGCCGTCCGCGACCTCGACCGGGCGCTGGACGAGTACCGGCGCCGTTACGGGCTAGAGCCCCTGTACCGGGAGGTGGTGGAGGACCAGGGGGTCGAGGAGGCCATGCTGGCGGTGGGCGGGTCCTTCGTCCAGCTGCTGGAACCCCTGGACGCCGACACCCCGGTCGGCCGCTTCCTGGAGCGCCGGGGCGAGGGATTACATCACGTGGGGTTCGCGGTGGTGGACATCGATGCGGCCCTGGCCCACCTGAAGGCGGAGGGCGCCCGCCTGGTGGACGAGACCCCCAGAGCCGGGGGACGAGGCACCCGGATCGCCTTCGTGCACCCGAAAGGCGGAAACCAAACCCTCGTCGAGCTAGTCGAACTTCCTACATGACCGAAAACGGATCGTCTGATCATGCCGGGGTGGATTTCCGCATCGACGGCGCCGCCGGACCGTACGAGGCGGCGGTGATCGCCGCCGTGCTCGAGCACGCCCTGGCCGAGGAACGCCGCAACGGCAAGCCCGCCCCGGCGCGGCGCTTCACCAACTGGACCGTGGCCGGGTGGAACCACCGTTACCACCGGCCCAGGCCCGCCGCCGGGACCAGGATCAACGGCGCCGCACGACCGAGCGCGCCTCGGCGGAGCCGATCACGTACGTCGTAGCCAGGTAGACCACCGCCACCACCGCTCCTCCGGCCAGCGTCGCCAGCACGCCGGTCGACATGCCCGGCACCTGCCCTCCGGTTATCGCCGTGGCCACCAGCCAACCGGCCGCTCCGGCGACCAGCGCGCCCAGCGCCACCTGCCCGACCGTCCGCACCATCCCCTCCAGTCCCTCGCCGCTGTGGAAGCGCCGCCACAGCAACCAGAGCGTCAGCGCGTGGCCGGTGACGGTGACCGAGGCGGCCACCGCGATGCCGGGGACGCCTCCGACCCGGTACCCGAGGAAGTACAGGGGAATGGCCGGTAGGACCCAGGCGGTCCCGGCGATGACCGGGACCCACATCTGGCGGTGGGCGTAGAAGCTCCGGGCGAACAGCTGGTGGACGCCCCACGCCGGAATGCCGAGCGAGTAACCCACCAGGGCCGCCGCAACCAGCACCGTGCCGTCCTCGCTGAACGCTCCGTGCTGGAAGGCGACCCGGACGGCGGGCAGGCCGACCGCCACCACGGCCGCCACCGCTCCGCCCGACGCGAACAGCACCGTGCCGATGGTGCGGCCCATCGACTCCCGCATCTCGGCGCCCCGGCCCTCCGCCACCAGCCGGGCGAGGAACGGGAAGGCGGCCACCCCGGCGGCCTGGGCGATCACGCCCACCGGCAGCATGTTGACCCGCCGGGCCAGGTTCAGGCCGAAGATCGACCCGTCGGAGGCCGACGCCGCCACGATCTTGCCGAGGGACTCGTCGAGCACCACGATCGACTGGCCCACCATCAGGGGGAGTGCCAGCAGCAGGTATTCCCGGAAGGCGGGATGCCGGAAGTCGGGCACCGCCATGCGCACCCGGAAGCCGGCCCGGGCGGCGCCCCACCACTGGAGGGCGAAGTTGCCTATCGAGGCCCCCGCCACCGCGCCGACGATGAAGCCCGTGGCCGAGGCCTCGCCGGACGAGGTGCCCAGCACACCCCCCACGATGATCCCGAGGTTGTAGATGATCGGGGCCAGGGTCGGGACCAGGAACCGCCCGTGGGCGTACTGGACCGCCGTGAACAGCCCGCCCACCACGAAGAAGATCTGCGCCGGCAGCACCAGCCTGGTGAGGTGGGCCACCTCGGCCAGCTGGGCGGCGTCGAGACGACCGCCCGATCCGAACAGCCACCCCACCACCAGGTCGGCGGCCAGCGCCGCCGCGACGGTCAGGGCGATGATGAGAACCGCCACCGGCCCCAGGACCGCGTTGAAGGCGGCCCGGGCGCCGTCGCCGTCGCCCCGTGCCCGGTACCTGCTGAGGATGGGGATGAACGTGATGGCGAGGAAACCCCCTGCCAGCAGGTAGTTGAGGAAGTCGGGGATGATGAAGGCGGCTTCGTAGGCGTCGGCGGCGGGGCTGTCACCCAACCGGTTGGCCAGCACCACGTTGCGGGCGAACCCCAGGATGCGGGAGACCAGGATGCCGACCGCGACCACCGAGGCGGCCCGGGCTATCCCTTCTGCCGGCCGGCGCATGGCTTCAGCCGTCCCGCGCGGCCAGCAGGTCCTCGAGGACCCGGTCGGGGACCACCAGGTCGCCCCGTCCGACCCCCACCCGCTGGCCGGGTTTGTAGGAGCCGTGGAAGTCCGACCCGCCTGAGGGGAGGAGGCCGAACGACCGGACCGTGGCCTCCAGCCGGCGGCGGGTCTCGGCCGGGTACTCGCCGTAGTAGCACTCCACGCCCACCATGCCGTAGCCGGCCAGAAGGCGGAAGGCGTCCGCGTACTCCTCGGCGGTGTTCAAACCCAAGGTGTGGGGATGCGCCACCACGGGAACCCCGCCGGAGCGGCGCGCCAGCCCGATGGCCTCCTCGGGAGGGAGCAGAGGGCGGGTGGCGTAGGCCACGCCGCGCGAACCCAGGTACTCCCGGAAGGCGGCGGGGATGTCGGGGACGTATCCCTTGGCGACCAGGAGGGCCGCGAAGTGGGGTCGGCCTACGCTCCCGCCCCGGGCCTGGGCGAGGACCTCCTCGTAGTCGATGTCCACGCCGATCTCATCGAGACGCCGGGCGATGGCCCGGTTGCGGCGGTCCCGGCCGGCCCGGAACTCCGCCAGGCGATCCTGGAGTGGGCCGGGCCCCGGCTCCAGGAACAGGACCACCATGTGGAGCCCGCCGCCCTTCCACTCGCAGGCCACCTCCGCCCCCGGGATGAGCTCGATCCCGGCCGGGCCCGCCTCGGCTCGGGCCTCCTCGATCCCCTCGAGGGTGTCGTGGTCGGTCAGGGCGACCGCGGAGAGACCGGCCTGGACGGCCAGCCCGACGACCGCGGCCGGGCTCTCGCTGCCGTCGGAGGCGGTGGAGTGAGTGTGAAGATCGACGGCCATCCGGAAATGAGGCTAACCCCGATTGCTCGGATCGGGCGCCGGTAGCAAGTCGGGCGGGTCGCGGCAGGCGGGTACCGGTGATGACCGCTGCCGCGAGCCCGTCCCGAGTCCTCCGCCTGCGGCGCCTGTTACCCGGCCGTCGTGCGACACGGTCCCGGCGTCCGCACAAGGGGGTTGAAAACGTCACATACCCGCCCCATACTGCCCGGCAGTCACAAACACCACCGGTTTCCAGCTATTCGACG
>WTGW01000170.1 GCA_011523395.1 Acidimicrobiia bacterium | reverse complement strand
CATCAGTTCCTCTGTCACCTTCCGCCTAGAGAACAAAGGGTAACCCTGTCCGGTGCGATATAGACGCACTTCGCTGGTCCGCAGCACGAGAGGCGCCTCGTCAACCGCCGCGCCATCCGTTGGTGATCGGCAGGCGACGGTCACGCCCGAAGGCCTTGGGGGTTATCTTCACTCCGGGAGGCGCTTGGCGGCGCTTGTACTCGTTGCGATCCACCATGGCTGCCACCCGGGTGACGACCGCCCGGTCGAACCCTGCATCCACTATGGCGTCGATGGAGCGATCCTCCTCGATGTAGGCGGCGAGCACCTGGTCGAGCACCTCGTAGGGCGGAAGGCTATCGGTGTCGAGTTGGCCGGGCCTCAGTTCGGCGGACGGCGGCTTCCGGATCGTCTCCTCGGGGATCACCTCTTCGGCGCGGTTGCGCCAATCGGCCAGCTCGTAGACGGTGGTCTTGAGGACGTCTTTGAGCACCGCGTAGCCGCCGGCCATGTCGCCGTACAGCGTCGCATAGCCCACCGCCATCTCGGACTTGTTCCCGGTTGCGATGACCATCTCGTGATGCTTGTTGGATATGCCCATCAGCAGGGTGCCGCGGATCCGGGGCTGGAGGTTCTCCTCCGCGACCCCGAACTCGCTGCTCTCGAACACGGCTTCGAGCGCGTCCCGGTATCCGTCGAACAGGTCGCCGATGGCAATGCGATCAAGGCGAATGCCCAGCCGGCGCGCCAACTCCTCGGAGTCGTTTATCGATCCCTGGGAGCTGAACGCGGAGGGCATGGTGACGCCCCGGACCGAATCCCGGCCGAGCGCATCGACGGCGATCACCGCCGTCAGCGCCGAGTCGATGCCCCCCGAGAGGCCCACCACCACCTTCGAGAAACCGTTCTTCCTCACGTAGTCACCAAGTCCGAGTACGAGCGCTCGGTAGATGAGCTCGATGGGTTCCACGGCAGGAGCAGGGCTGGGAGAACGAAGTTTGGAAGGGGGGGTCGAAGGGTCCACCCGCGTGACGGTTGCCGCCTCCCGGTTGCCGGCCGGCTCGCCCACCTCGACATCGACCACGAACAGGTCCTCTTCGAAGCGCGGGGCCCGGTACTGGATGGAACCCTCCCGGTCCATCACGATCGACCCGCCGTCGAAGACCAGCTCATCCTGCCCGCCCACCAGGTTGAGATAGACCACGGGCACCCCGGCATTGACCGCTTCCCGCTCGATGTGGCGGACCCGCTCCGCGTCCTTCGAGACGTGGAAGGGCGATCCGTTGATGTTGAGAAGTACCTGGGCTCCCGCCGCGACCTGAGCAGAAGGTGGTCCATCGGGAACCCATAGGTCCTCGCATATGGAGACGCCCACCACCACGCTGCCGACATTCCAGACCGCCCCCGGTACGGAACCCGCCACGAAGTAGCGTTGTTCATCGAACACCCCGTAGTTGGGCAAGAGGACCTTGCTGTAGATGCCTCTGATCTGACCCTGGCGGAGAAGGGCTGCCGCGTTCGCCACCGGAAAGGAGTCACGACCGTCGGTCGCTGAACCGCCGGGCCGTACCCGATTCACGACCCCCACCACGGTGACCGTCGACCCGGCATGGCCGGCAAGCTCGTCCAGCACGCCCAGGTTGGCATCCACGAAGCCCCTTCGGATCACCAGATCCTCCGGCGGATAGCCGGGAATGGCCAACTCGGGAAGGAGGAGGACGTCAGCGCCCTCTGCTTCCGCCCAGCTCATGGCGTCTCGAATCCGGGCTTCGTTATGAGCAAGGTCACCGACCCGGAGGTTGATCTGCGCCCCGGCAACCCGGATGGTCTCCATAGTCCGCGGAGTCTAGGAGGCGCTACAGAGCCGGAGCTTCTGCGTCGCTGGGCACCAGGTTCCCGGCAGCCGCTTCGCGGTATCCCAAAGCTGTCCTCGCGACACCATGATTCTTCCGAATAATATATCGATTAGCTGATGTATCGGTCTGTTTATATCACATCCATATCTTAGCATTCGAACAAATGTACGGATATCTACTCAACTTCGCAGACCACCCGTGGGAACTCGGATATGCCGCCGAAGGTTAGAGACGTGATCCGGATACTCAAGCGCGATGGTTGGTACCTCGTGCGGACCCGCGGAAGTCACCGCCAATACAAGCACCCGCACAAGCCAGGCACCGTTACGATTGCTGGGCACATGGGCAAAGACCTCTCGCCGGATATGAGAGCCAGCATCGTCAAGCAAGCCGGCCTCGAGAAAGGGTCCCTATGACGAGCTACATCGCGGTCATCGAACGAACCGGCAACGGCTACGGCGCGTACGTGCCTGACCTGCCGGGATGCATCGCCGCCGGCGACACCTTGGAGGAGACAGAGTCCTTGATCCGTGAGGCCGTCGGCTACCACATCGAGATGCTCCACGAGAACGGTGATCCCGTTCCCGATCCTCAGGCCACCGCCCATCTCGTGTCGGCCTGAACCGGCCTCGGGACGGTTACTCCAGCGAGAAGTCTGCCTCCAGCAACGCGGCGCGTAGTACATCCGCCTCCGCCGGCCGTACGGAAAGCGTGAGGATGCCGCCTCCCCCGTGGAGGGCATGGCGCAGCTGGAGGTCGCGGACGTCCACGCCGCTCTGCTCCAGGGCCCGTCCCACCTTGGCGATCTCACCCGGCCGGTCCTGGAGCACCACACCTACCCTCACCACCGGGGGCGCCATGGCCTGCCTTCTGCTCCTGGCCTCCTCGATCCGAGCGGTAAGAGGGCCGGAATCACCGTGCGCCACCTCCTGCCGAACCTCTTCGAGCAGTCTGATCAGCCGTCCGATGGAGTCGCTGACGTTGGCCTCGTTGGCGGCCAGTACCTCCGGCCACCAGCGCGGCTCGGAGGCAGCCACCCGGGTCAGGTCGCGGAACGAGCCCGCCACCAGGCGCGCCGCGGCCGGATCCCGGCGCGTGATCAGGTTGATCAGCGAGATGGCGAGTACCTGGGGAAGGTGCGAGATGTCGGCCACCACCCGATCGTGCTCGGCAGCCGGAAGCCGGTACGGCATGGCGCCCACCGATTCGACTATCGATTCGAGCGTCTCGACATCGTCCGCATCAGCCTTGTCGGGACAGATGACCCAGGCGGCGCCCTTGAAGAGAGAGGGCGAGGCGGCTGCCGGACCGGCCTGCTCGAGACCCGCCATCGGATGCCCGGCCACCATTCGCAAACCCTCCGGTCGTGCATCGATTACCGGACCCTTGACACCGGCCACATCCGTCACCAAGGCGTCGGTACGCAGGTCCGGCAGGGTCTCGAGGGTGGCAATGAGGGGACCGGCCAGGACCACCAGGTCCGATCCCTCCAGCGCGTCCTGCTGGCTGTCGCACGGGTCATCCACCGCGCCGCGCTCCGTTGCCACTTGCAGCGCCGTCGGGTCGGGGTCCCACCCGGCGACCGTCCAGCCGACCCGCCGGAGGGCCAAACCGAGCGAGGCTCCAATCAACCCGGTGCCGAAGATGGCGGCGCGACGCATCCCGGCTACTGGTGGAGGACGACCTAAATCGTGACGCCGAGAGCTGCGGCCAGACCTCGCATCTGGTCCATCAACTCGGCGAATTCGCCCGGTAGCAGGGCCTGGTCGCCGTCGACCTGGGCGGTCTCGGGGGCGGGATGCACGTCCACGATGAAGCCATCGGCGCCCACCGCGATGGCGGCTCGAGCCAGGGGGGCGACCAGATGGCGACGGCCTGACGAATGGGAGGGATCGATGATCACCGGTAGGTGGGACATGTGCTTGATCACCGGCGCCGCCGATATGTCCAGCGTGTTCCGGGTGGCCGTCTCGAAGGTCCGAATCCCGCGTTCCACCAGGACGACCTCGTGATTCCCTTCCTTGTATATGTACTCGGCGGCATTGAGCCACTCATCGATGGTGGCTGTGAACCCACGCTTGAGCTGCACCGGCTTGTGAACCCGGCCGACTTCTGAGAGCAGCGCGTAGTTCGCCATGTTCCTGGTGCCGATCCGCAACATGTCCGCGTAGCCGGCGACCAGGTCCACATCCCGCGGGTCGAGGACCTCGGCGACGAACGGAAGGCCGAACTCCTCCCGCGCCTCGGCCATGAGCTGGAGGCCGTCCTCGGCCAGGCCCTGGAAGGAGAAGGGGCTCGTCCTGGGCTTGAAGGCATCTCCTCGCAGGATGGTGGCGCCCGCATCGAGCACCGCCTCGGCCGTCCGGAACAGTTGATCCCGGGTCTCGACCGCGCACGGACCGGCGATCGGAGCGAAGACGCCGCCCCCGACCTGGGCATTTCTCACCTTTATGACCGTGTCCTCGGGCTGGAACTCACGGGACACGAACTTGTACGGCTTCAGCACCGGTACCGCCCGCTCCACTCCGGGCATGGCCAGCCACGGCTGTTGCTGGATCACCTCCCGGTCCCCGATAGCACCGATGACAGTGCGGACCTGTCCCACCGAGATGTGGGCTTCGGAGCCGATCGCGGCCAGGCGCCGCACCACCTTGTCGATGTGCTCTTGTGTAGCCCCCGACTTCATGACGATGATCATCAAGCATCCTCCACGCGTTACTCAGAGAGGATAGACCCGATCGGAGTCATCGAGATCGCTGGCCCCCGCTCAGATGGCCGAACTCCACCCCACTCCGCCTCCAGGGTCCTGTCCATGAGGAGTCGAGGCCAACCGGATCGAGCACATCGCGACGTGCCCGGCTGTCAGGGTCTGCCCAGGCGGCGGAGATCCTCGGGCGTGTCGACGTCGCCGGGCGGCATGGCGTCCACGAGCACCTCCTCCACCCAGTCGGGATGGGCCAGGAAGAGGTTGCGAGCCCCCCGGTCACCGCTCAGCCCGGTAATCAGGGTCGGCCACAGGGATCGATGGATCAACACCGGGTGTCCGCGGGTCAAGCGGTACCGGGGGATGACCACCGGTCGCCGTGACCGCTTCCGCGCCTCGAGAAGCCGGGGCACGACGTCGCCGGGCACGTTCGGTTGGTCCCCGAGCACCACCAGGGCCTGATCGACCGAGCGCTCGCCCACCAGGAAGTCCAGCCCGACCCGTAGCGAGGAACCCATCCCTTCCCGCCACTCCAGGTTCTCTATGACCGCGGCATCGCCGAGATCGACTGCTTCCATGATCTGTTCGGCACGGGCGCCCAGCACCACGTAGACCGCGCCCACCTCCGGCCAACCCTTCACCTGGGCCACCGCGTGCGCCAGAAGCGGCTTCCCTCTCCACTCGGCGAGTTGTTTGGAACTGCCAAAGCGCCTCGACTCACCTCCGGCCAGGACGAGCGCCGCAGTCATCATGACCGGGCGAATGGGCGTTGACGGTTGGACGGAACCCGACCAGGAACGGTCATAGGTCTCCGGCATCCTCCGTGCGTTGAAGGTGGACCCGGCCCCTCCGCCCGACGAGAGACTCCCCGGTACCCGACCCGTACCGGACCTGGATCATCTCCGCCAGGATGGATATGGCCACCTCGCCGGGTTGCTCGGCGCCGATGTCGAGCCCGACCGGGCCGCGGATCCGGGCGATCTGGTCCTCGGGGAACCCGGCCTTGCGCAGCCGTTCCACCCGCTTCCGGTGGGTGCGGCGGCTTCCCATCACCCCGATGTATTTGACGTCACTGGGTAGTACGAGGGGCAGCATCGGATCCTCGAAACGGGCGTCATGGCTGAGCATCACCACATAGGTCCGGCGGTCTATGTCCAGCTGGTCCTCGATCTCTCCCGGCCACCCGACGATCACCTGGTGCGCCTCGGGAAAGCGCTCGGGCGTGGTGAAGAACGGACGGGAGTCGGTGACGACCACCCTGAAGCCCAGGCCATGAGCGATCCGGCATAGCTCCTGCGCGATGTGAACGGCGCCGATGATCAGGAGCCGTGGTTGGGGCGCCACCGTTTCGATGTATACCTCGTGCTCCCCGTATCCGAGGGTACGGCTCTGCTCACGGTCCATGAGGCTGGCCGCGTCGGCCAGCACGGCGTCGAGTATCTCGCCGGGGATGGTCCCGGCCACCAGCCCGTCCACCCGGTCCAGCACCGCCTTGGCGCCGGTGGCGGGGCCTTCGACCACCGTGGTCACGGCCCCGAGGCGCTCCTCCTCTACGAGGCTACGGACCGCCTCCAGCTGGGTGCTTACCATTTCTCGACCAACACCTGGATGGTCCCTCCGCAGGCCAGGCCCACCTCGAAGGCGTCTTCGTCGGCGATGCCGTAGGTCACCAGGCGAGGTTCTCCCGTTGCGAGCACCTCCTGGGCGTGCAGGAACACGTCGTTCTCCACGCAGCCACCGCTCACCGAGCCCTCCATGTCACCGTCGGATGACACCAGGAACTTGGCGCCCTCGGGGCGAGGAGCCGAGCCCTTGACCCGCACCACCGTCGCCACCGCGACCTGCTTCCCTGCTTCGATCCATCGGTTGTAGACACTCAGCGCATCCTTCATGATGCCCGGGCTCCTCGTCTAGGTGATCTTCTCGTGGCCTGGCTCGGGTGGGGAGGTATCGACTCCAACAGCCGGATGACTCCACCCAGATCCACCAGCCGGGCGGCGGGCAGGAAGTCGTCCACGTACGGCAACGCCGCCTTAAGCCCTCGGGTCTCCGGCGAATACCCCTTGCGGCCCGCCAGGGGATTCAACCAGATGGTTCGATGGACGGAGCGCGAGAACCGCGCCATCTCCTGGCTCAGCAGTTCCGGATCTCCGCGGTCCCATCCGTCGCTGATGATAATTCCGATCGGACCGCCTCTGGCCACCCGTCGACTCCAGTGCCGATTGTAGGTTGCCAGAGCTTCTCCGATCCGCGTCCCGCCCGACCAGTCGTGGACGCGGCCTGCTACCAGGCGGAGCGCCATGGCCGGATCCCGGCGACGGAGCTCGTGGGTGATGCGGGTCAGCCGGGTGGAGAACACGAAGGTCTCGACCCGGCCCATCCGGGCCGGGGCGGAGTGGGCGAAGTACAGCAGCAATTCCACGTACTTCTCCATCGATCCGCTCACGTCAGCGATGATCACCAGCGGGCGCCGGCGCGGCCGGCGGGATCGGAACTCCATCTCCAGCAGCTCGCCGCGGGGACCGACCGCATTCCGGAGGGTCCTCCGCATGTCGGGGCGGCTTCCCATCGAGTCGGGCATCCAGCGGCGACTCAGCGCCTCGGCCGGTCTCCACACCATGCGAGAAATCAGCCTCCGCACCTCGGCGATCTCGTCGGCTGTCAGTTCGCCGAAGTCGCGGGTACCGAGACGCTCGGCGTGAGAAGCCCCCATCTGCTCGCTGCTGTCCTCCGTGTCCTCCTCGTCGAGCTGGCCGGCCGAGGTCAGCACGGGGAGGTACGACTGCACCATCCGATCGGACTCCGCCTCCACGGGGGTCCGCCTCCGCCCTCCCGACCCGAAGAACAGGTCGAACGCATCCTCGAACACCGGCAGCTGGTCGGGACGGGTTACCACCAGCGACCGGAACCCGCACCTGATGTCCCGAACATCCTCCAGACCCAACACATGGGCCGAGGTGAGCAATTCCATGCCGGTGCGCGGATCGACTTCGAGGCCCTTGGCGCGCAGGTAGCGCGCGAAGTGGATCACGTTCTGGGCGAAAACACCAGTGGCCATCAGGGATCAACCGGCTACGAGCAGGCCCCCGACCCCTGCCGTGCGCACCCGCTCGATGTCCTCCTCGTACTTCAGGATCACCCCCAGCGTGTCGCCGGCCGCCTCGGGCGACAGCACCTGCGCGCCCAGGACGTTCAGGGCTGCCGCCCAGTCCAGCGTCTCGGCAATCCCGGGGGGCTTGAACAGATCCAGGTTCCGCAACTTCTCCATCGCCCGGGCCAGATCGGCGGCCAGGGCCTGGTCGATACCCGGCACCTTGGCCGTGACGATCTCCATCTCCCGCTCGAAGCTGGGATAGTCGATCCAGTGGTACAGGCAACGGCGTTTCAGGGCGTCGTGGATCTCGCGGGTCCGGTTGGAGGTAATGACCACCACAGGAGGCTCTTCGGCGGCAACCGTTCCGACCTCCGGAATGGTCACCTGGAAGTCCGACAGCAGCTCCAGAAGGTAGGCCTCGAACTCCTCATCGGCCCGATCGAGCTCGTCGATCAGCAGGACCGGCCGGGAACCGCCGGCAGCCATCTCCACAGCCTCGAGCAGCGGCCTTGCGATCAGGTACTCGCGGCTCATGATGTCGGAGATAGCCGCCCCTCCACCCTCGCCACGAGCCTCGATCAGCCGGATGGCCAGCATCTGGCGTGCGTAGTCCCACTCGTAGAGGGCGTGCCCGGCGTCAAGGCCCTCGTAGCACTGGAGCCGGATTAGCGGCTGATCGAGGATGCCGGCCAGCACCTTGGCGACCTCGGTCTTGCCCACCCCGGCCTCGCCCTCGAGGAACAGCGGACGGCCCATCTGCAGGGCGAGATGGATCGTGACCGCCAGCGAGCGGTCGGCGATGTATCGCTGGCCGGCGAGCGCGTCGGCGACCTCGCGGACCGTGGCGGGAATCATCGCGAGGAGGATACACGTCCCCACCTGAGGCGACGCACCCTCCTATGCCCAGAGAGTGCTGATCGGCGCCGCGACGATCCGGTCATCGATCAAGTAAGGCCAGGGCCCGGTGTGCAGGACCACCCCTCCGACGAACTCCTCGCCCAGCCGATCGCGCAGCCAGATCAGATGTTGGGCGTCGCCGCGGTCCGGCGCGGACGTCGCCTTGATCTCGATGCCGAGGACCCGCCAGGCGTCCATCTCCACGATCAGATCGATCTCGTGCCGCCCGTCCCCCGACCGTAGATGATGCAGGACCGGCTTGCGCCTTACCGCGGTCGCCTCAGCCCGTATCTGCGCCACCACGAAGGTCTCGAGGACCCGACCGAGCAGGTCGCCGTGGCGCAGCACGCCTTCCGAATCGGCGCCCATAGCGGCGGCCAGTAGGCCCGAATCGGTGAGATACCGCTTGGGAGACCGGCCCAGTCGCTTCAGCCGGTTCGTGGACCAAGCCGGTAGCTCGTCGGCCACCATCAGGTTCAGGAGGTGCTGCCGGTGGGCCTGTGCGGTCCGGTGGTTGATCCGGGCCGAATCGCGGAGCTTCTGAACGGTGACCACTCCGGCGGAGTTGGCCGCGTAGACGTTGAAGAAGTTGCGGAACAGGGCCGGATTGCGACCACCCAACACATCCCGGACCATCAATCCGTCGATATACCCGTCCAGCCAGGCCCTCCGCTCGGATTCGGCCACGACCAGCGACACCTCGGGAAAGCCGCCCAGAACAGCGAGATCCACGTAGTCGCGGATGTCCAACCCCGGATCGGCGGGTCTCAGGTCGTCTCCATCGACTACGCGCTCGATCAGCGGCTTGGTAGCCGTCGCCTGCTGTTCGGACACCGTGAACGGCCAGATCTCCAGGCTCACGACCCGGCCCACCCCGGGCCATCCGCCGGGAGTGCCGAGGGTCCTGTGTAGCGATCCGGCCAGGATGAACCGCCCGGGTCGGGAGTCCCGGTCGACAGCCCGCTTCACGGCCCCCAGTACCTCGGGCACCATCTGCCACTCGTCGAGCAGCACGGGTTCGGGAAGGTCACGGCCGAGCGCGGCGTCCGGGTCGGCCTGGAACACCGCTGCCTCGGCAGGCCGGTCCATCCGCACCACCGTCCGGGCATGTCTGACCGCGGTCGTCGTCTTACCCGTTGCCCTGGGCCCTACCAGCATAACCGCAGGTAGAGCGGCCATTCGCTGTGCCAGAACCCCGTCGATCAGACGCTTCCGATACTCAACCATCTCACCACAATACAACTATTTCGCAGCTTTGAGTACAACTTTTTCGTCGTTCGGAGTACAACTATTTCACGGCTTCTAGTACAACTTTTCACCGTGGCCTATCCGGGGAACGCCGGGAGAACTCCACGTGGAGGGGTGAGGGCAGACGAAACCGGCCGCCCCGGGGTCTGGTGGGGCGGCCGGTTGGGTCGGTTGTGTTGTCTTTCGGCTGTGCCGGCGGGCTACCCGGCTGCGGCCAGGGCTGCTTTCACGGCCCGGGCTGTGAAGACCTGGGCCAGGTGGGTCTTGTAGGCCACCGACCCGTACAGGTCCTCCAGCACGTCGATCCCGGCGGTCGCGTGGGCCGCAGCTGCCTCGACGGCGGCGTCGGAACCATCGGAACCGACCAGAGCATCGGCCACTCCGGCGGCCAGGACCGGACGGCTGCCCACACCGGTCACCGCGACGGTGGCCGCGCTGACCGAACCGTTGGAACGGGTCACCGAAGCGGCCACGCCGGCCACCGCGTAGTCCGTGTGACCACCCCGGCGGCCCAGCTTGTCGTAAGCCGAACCGGTACCGGCGCCGACCTTGGGAATCCGCATCTCGGTGAGGATCTCGCCGGGCTCCAACGCGGACATCAAGGTGTCCACGAAGAAGTCGGCGGCCGCGATCTCACGCGTGCCTCCCGACGACGCCGCCACCATCGTGGCCCCCAGAGCGAGCGCCGCAACCGGCTGGTCGGCCGCCACATCGGCGTGCGCCATCGACCCGCAACACGTACCACGGTTGCGGACCTGGCGGTCACCCGTCCAGGAAGCAGCCGTGGCCAGTGCCGCGCCGTGGTCCTGGACCAGGCCGCTGGCCGCAACCTCGGAATGGGTCACCAGCGCACCGATCGAGATGGAATCACCGTTGTCGGTGATGTCGCCCAACCCGGCGATCCGGCCGATGTCCACCACCATCTCGGGCGACAGCAGCCGCATCTTCATCATCGGCAGCAGGCTCATGCCACCGGCCAGCACCTTGGCTCCCGGATTCGCATCGAGAGCAGCCAGCGCCTCATCCAGGCTGGAGGGCGCTACGTAATCGAACTGTCGTGGATACATGGGCTCCTCCTCCCTACGCCTGGGCGTCCTGGATCGCCTGCCACACCCGTTGCGGGCGTAACGGCATGTCGATATGGGTCACCCCCAACGACTCCAAGGCGTCCACCACCGCGTTGACAACCGTCTGCGCGGCGCCGATGGTGCCCGCCTCGCCGATGCCCTTCACCCCGAGCGGGTTGATATCGGTGGGCGTCACCGTGCGGCCCAACTCGAACGAGGGCAGGTCGACCGCGGTGGGCAGGATGTAGTCCACCAGCGAGGCCGACAGCAGGTTCCCGTCCATGTCGTAGACCGCATCCTCGAACATGGCCTGGCCGACACCCTGGGCAATGCCACCGTGGATCTGACCGTCCACGATCATCGGACTGATGACATTGCCGCAGTCGTCCATCCCGATGTATCGCAACAGCCTCACGTCCCCGGTGTCGGCATCGACCTCCACCATGGCGATGTGGGTTCCGAACGGCCACGTGGCGTTGCCGGGGCTGAAGATGGCATGCGCCTCCAAGCCCCCCTCCATGCCTTCCGGCAGGACGTGAGGCTGGTAGGCCGCCTTGGCGATCTCGTCCCAACCGACCGAACTGTCGGTCCCGGCCACATGGGCGCCTCCGTCGGCGAACTCGATGTCGTCCTCGGACGCTTCGAGCAGGTGGGCCGCGATCCTGGCGGCCTTGGCCTGGACCTTCTGGGTGGCCTCGTAGCAGGCGGAGCCATCCACCGCTGCGGACCTGGACCCGAAGGTGCCGATGCTGGGCGGGGCCTCCTCGGTGTCGCCGTGGATCACCCGGATCCGGTCGACATCCATTCCGAGGCCGTCGCCGACTATCTGCGCCCACGTCGTCTGGTGGCCCTGGCCGGAGGGCCCGGTCCCGATCGACACGGTGGCCGATCCGTCCGGATGGACCCTGACCAGGCTCGAACCGTTGAACGCCGACGGCATCTGGTACTCGGCCCATGAGAAACCGAGGTCCACCAGGCCCGAGGGTCCGAAGCCGCATACCTCGACATAGGTGGCGATCCCGACCCCGACGTGGCGTCCCTCGGCCCGGGCGGCGTCCCGCTCGGCCAGCAGGCCGGACCAGCCGGCCGACTCGAGGGCTGCGTCCAGGTTGGTCTCGTAGTCACCCGTGTCCATCGGGAACCCCATGGGCGAAACCGCCCCGGGGAACTCGCTCGCCGAGATGTAGTTCTTGCGGCGCACCTCGGCCGGGTCCATCCCGATCTGCCGCGCGTACATGTCGAGGACCCGCTCCAGGTAGTAGGCGGCCTCCGGGCGGCCGGCGCCCCGGTAAGCGTCCGTGGTCATCGTGTGGGTAGTGACGCAGTCCATCTTCCAGTGTGTGGGGAAGGAGTACTGGCCCGACCCGACGAACACCCCTAGGAAGGGGATGGCGACGGTGAAGTTCTGCGAGTAGGCGCCCATGTCGGCGATGCCGTCCAACTCGAATCCGAGGATCTCACCGTCCGTCGTGCCGGTCATGGTGGCGGTGGCTATCCAGCCGCGTCCCTGGATGGTCGAGTTGGCCGCCTCCCGCCGGGTCTCGGTCCACTTGACCGGGCACCCCAACTGCTTCGAGGCGAAGGCCACGAGCACCTCGTCGTTGTAGACGTTGAGCTTGCAGCCGAATCCGCCGCCCACCTCCATCGCCTTGACGGTCACCTGGTTCAGGGCCATACCGAAGTACTTGCCGATGGCCCCGGCCAGCGCCGACGGGATCTGGGTGGACGAGTAGACATCGAAGCGGCCGTAGCCGACCTGGTAGTCGGCCATGACCGAACGGGGCTCGATGGGAACCGGGATGAGCCGTTGGTTGATCATCTCCTGGGAGACCACCACCACGTCGTCCCTCGACTTCTGCTCATCGATACCCGCCTTGACGGCCGCCAGGGCATCGGCGTCCGCGCCGAACGGGCCGGTCCACGAAATCAGGGTGTTCGACTCCATGTCCTCGTGAACGAGCATCTCGTCACTGAGCGAGTGCTTCAGGTCCACGACCGCCGGTAGGGCGTCGTAGTCGACATCGACCGCATCGGCGGCGTCGCGGGCCACGTACGGATCTTCCGCGACCACCATGGCCACCGCTTCGCCGACGTGCTTCACGGTACCGTTGTTGAGCAGCGGCCGCAGGGCTCCGACCGGCACCTGCGCCACCAGAGAGCCGAGGTGCTCCACGTCGGCTGCGGTGTAGACGGCCAGTACGCCGTCCATCGCCTCGGCGGCGGACGTGTCGACCGACAAGACGTTGGCGTGAGCGAAAGGGCTCCGGACGAAGGCCACGTGGGCGGTGCCCGCCAGCTTCACATCGTCCGTGTAGCGGCCGCCACCCTGGATCAGGGCCGGATCCTCCCGGCGCCTTACGACGCCGCCCAGCACACTTGTCGAGCTCATGCGTTCTCCCATTCGGCCGGGGCGGGCTCTTCGCCGCGCATCTTGGCGCCGGCGTATTCGATTGCCCGCACGATGTTGTGGTACCCGGTGCAGCGGCACAGGTTGCCTTCGATGCCGCGCCGGATCTCCTCTTCTGAAGGATTGTCGTTCTCCTCGAGGAGGGTTACGGCCGACATGATCATCCCCGGTGTGCAGAAGCCGCACTGGAGGCCGTGGCGCTCCCAGAAGCCCTCCTGGACCGGATGCAGTTCACCGTTGCGGGCCAGACCCTCGACGGTGGTGATATCCGCACCATCGGCCTGGGCGGCCAGCATGGTGCAGGAGAGCACGGCCTGGCCGTCGAGGCTGATAGTGCAGGCACCGCAATAGGACGATTCGCATCCCACATGCGTGCCCGTCAACCCCAGGTTCTCCCGTAGGAAGTGAACCAGCAGCGTACGTGGCTCTGCTTCCCCGGAGACCTGCCTTCCATTGACTGACATGGACACCTTCATCAAGCGTCTTCCTTTCGGAGCGGCTGGCTACCCAGACGGTATCAAAATCGCCGGATTCTTGTCGAGATTTGCCCGTGTTTTGGCCCCGTCGCCGGGGTGGATCGGCTCCGCGCCAGGCAAGAGTCGGGGAACGGCACTTACGGGCTCTGGAGAACCTCGGCGGCGATGTCCGCCGCATTGTCCAGTTGGTCGGCCCGGGGCTGATCGAAGATGAACTCGTTCACGCCGACCTCCGCGTAGCGGCCCACCACCTCCGCGAACGCCTCCGGCCCGGTCCACGGATCGGGCATGTCAAAGGTGGTCAGGTTGGGTATCCACCCGTAGAAGGACCTGGTGATCTCACCCGGGTCCCGCCCGATCTCCAGGCAGGCCTCGTCGAGGATACGGTTGCGCTCGGCCATCTCGTCGAGCGTCCCGTACGAGTTCCAGCGATCGGCGAACCTGGCGCAAATCCGCAACATGCGGGGCCGGTGGGCGCCCATGGTCAGCGGCGGCCGAGGCCTTTGCACGGGTTGAGGACGCAGGCGCGCCCCTTGGAGCTGGTAGTGACGGCCCTCGTAGGTGGTGGCTTCGCCTCGAAGCAGGGAGTCGACCACTTCGACCGCCTCGTGGAACCTGGTAACCAGTTCGCCGGGCTCGCCGAACGGTATCCCGAAGCGCTCGTGCTCCTCCACGAACCACCCGGCTCCGATCCCGAACTCCAGCCGGCCATCGGAGACGTGGTCGATCGTGATGGCCTGCTGGGCCAGCAAGGCCGGATGGCGGAAGGTGTTGCTGGCGACCAGGCAACCCACCCGGATCCGGCTGGTGACCGCCGCCATCGCGGTCAGGAGCGTCCAACCCTCGAAATAGTCGTTCGTGGGATCGCTGGGTCGGATGAAATGGTCGCAATCCCAGATGCTGTCGAAGCCCAGCTCCTCGTAGTACTGCCACCGGTCCACGAGGGTGCGATAGGGCAGCGACTGATCGGTGCAGATCCCGTAACGAATGGCGCTGCTGGTCACCGGTACCTCCCGAGGCGAAGATGGACAACCAACGATCCTAGATGACGTGGAAACTAGGGCTCGATCCGCTTTGCCAGCGCCCGAATCAGATCGTCCTGGTAGCCGGTCAGGTAGCGGAGGAGCAACGCGACCGGATCGGACGTTCGCCTCTCGTCGGACCCCCAGCCGTCCTCCACGATCCCCAACCGGGCGCCGAGGGCCAGCCGAGCCTCGTTGAGCACCATCAACAGCGCCTCCGCCTCCAGAGGGGTGAGGTCCACGTTCCCGCTCTCGGCCGCCTTGAGCACGGAAGCCACCGCGTCCCGGTCCATCCGGCGCTGGCGATCCAACTCCGGGTTCATGAGGCGTTCGTACTCGGATTGAGCGTCCCCGTCATCCGGGTATGCCGCCACCGACAGCCGCTCGACCGCCGGGTCGTCGGGCTCCTCACCCAGTGACGCGAGCATCTCCTGCATGAGGGAAAGGGCCATCAGGTCGTCTCCCACGGGACGCATCTCGATGCGATCCGCCAAGACTTTGAACCGTGGCATCACGCCCGTTCGATGGTCGCCCACAAGGCGTAGCGATGCAGGGTGTAGCAATCGATCTCCGCCTTCTCGCGCGGTGCGGTGCTGACGATCGAGCGGCCCTCGTGGTGCACCTCGAGCATCAACCGGGTCGCCTTCTCCTCCGAGTACCCGAAGATCCGGCGGAACACCAGCACCACGTAGGACATGAGGTTGACAGGGTCGTTCCAGACCACCACGTTCCAGCCACGATCGTGACCGGCTCGATCCTCCACCTGCGGGGCATCGGTCCGCTCGGGCGCGATGGTGGCGGCCGGGAACCCCGCGGTCCTCGTCCTGATCGGGTTCATGGTCTCAGGATATCCGGGCGCCGGCCATGGGTACGGATCCCGCCGGAGACATGGGTGTTGAAACCCGGCCTGACAGCGGGCACGCTTATGTCATGAGTACCACACATGACCAAGACCTCCCAGCCCGTACCCCACCGCTGCGGCGGACCCTCAGGGACTCGCTGATCGAGGCTGAACAGCTCCGCTATCCGGTGCGCCTCCGCACCACCGGCGGCAGGTCCTTCACCGGCGTGCTGACCGAGGTGGGGGTCGACTTCGCCGAGATACAGACCGGCGCCGGGCCGATCGATGTCGCCCTCTTCTACATCGAGAGCGTGGGCCTCCACGAGACTGCTGGCCAGGCCTGATCCCACCGACTCAAGGGCGACAAGGTCGCCCCTTGGTGGAATCCCAGCGTCGGGCCTGCGATCAGGGAACCTCGGCCGCCGGGTAGGTACCCAGTACGCGTAACGCAGCCAGGGTGGCCGGACGGGGCTCCAGGATGTCCTTGACTCCTCGCGGGCCGGGTTCATGGATCATGTCGGCGTAGAACCGGTACTTCCAGGCCTCGTCCGCGGGCCGTGACTGCAAGTGCGTCAGGTTGGCGCCGCGCAGGCCGAGTTCGGTGAGGGCAAGGGCCAGCGCGCCGGGTGAGTGAGCCGTCTCGAACACCATGGAGGTCTTGTTGGCGTCGTCGCTCACCTCCCATCCGTCCGCGGCCAGGATCACGAACCGGGTGGTGTTGTGGTCCCGATCCAGGAACTCCTCCTGGAGTACCTGAGCGCCATGCCGCCGGGCAGTGTGCAGAGGGGCCAGAGCAGCTACCGAAGGATCGCCTCTCTCGACAACAGCCCGAACCGCGCCGGCCGTGTCGTAGAAAGGAATCGGGCTCCATCCTGCCTGCTCGATGCGGTCATCCGCCTGTGCGAGGGCTTGGGGATGCGACCAGACCTCTTCGATATCGTCGATGGTCGATCCGGGAAGGCCGATCAGGGCATGGCGCACCTCGATGAGGTGTTCGCCGATGATCGAGACCGGGTGACGGGCCAGCCGGTCGAGAACCGGCAAGATGCTCCCGACGGTGGAGTTCTCGATCGGCAGCACCAGCCGATCAACATCACCGTGCCCGAGCGCCAGGAAGGCTCGGGCGAAGCTGCCGAAACCGACCCGCTGCGCATCCGGGAAGAGTCGGATCGCCACCTGGTCCGAGTACGAGAGGCCTTCGCCTTGATAACCGATCTTCATGGGCCGGAGGGTACTCGCTACGGATGTCCATCCGAGAAGGCGAGGACGGGTGTGTAAATCCTGTGAACGGGGTCCGTTCGGTGCTACCTTCGCGGTCTAGGCCGTGGTAATTTGCGGCGGTACGCGTCAGGTAGCTCCGCTGATCCGGCGCGTGTTCGAGAGCCTGATTCTTCGCGAATACAGGGCTCGCGAGCCGGGCCACCACTCCCGAACCGCCCTACCACGCAGTTAATTGAGCTTCATGGAGACCTGACACGTTCAACAGTCTCGGACAAGCATGACACGCCGGAACACTTCGACACCAATCGACAGTATGGCCTCGGCCGAGGCCGCTCTTCGCGTTTGTGAAGAAACGCTGAGGGTGAGGGCCGAGACCGCCCTGTCCGAAGGGCGGTACGACGACGCGGTCCACTTGGCCTCCTTCGCCAGAGCGGTCAAGGAGACCGCCACACGCGCCGAGAGCGTGCGGCTGTCCAAGGCATCCGGCAACCACCAGGCCCCCTCGTACGCTCAGTTCGAGGACCCGTGGCTGACCTCATACCTGTCGAGAAGCACCGGACGACCGGCCTACTACACCCGGGACCGCGACATCCTCGTCAAGACCGTGACGTCGAAGAAGAACGGGAACCGCTACACAGTGCGGGCGTCCAGGCAGCAGGTGGAGGCCATCGTCCGCTACCTGGCCGCGAACGGAGGGCCCGACAACCCGATCCCCACCCGGCGCATCTTCACGGCCCTCTCCGTGGACGGCGCGACGCCTCCTGCCTACCAGGGTCATGTCGTGCTGGGTTGGCTGAGGCAGGTGGGAGCCATCGTCAAGCGCCGCGGTGACGCCGGATACGTGGCGCCCGGGGCCGACCTCCTGGACAAGCAACTCGACGACCTCTGGCAGTCACTCCCACCACACGTCTAGCCGCTAGTGGACGGTGGCCAGTGGCCAGTGGCCAGTTTGCGACCTAGAGGTAATCAAGTTGCATCGGCCCCCGACCTGCTGTTTCCTTCTAACAGTGCCGGCCTACACATTCACTGATCACTGACCACTAACCACTAGTCATCGAAGACGGAGTCGGCCAGGATCATGGAGATGTCCCGGACGGCCACCGATTCCTCCTGGCCGAGCTCGCGGACGCCGTCATCGAGCATCACGAAGCAGAAGGGGCATGCCACCGCTACCTCGTCCGCTCCGGTTGCCACCGCCTCCTCGGCCCGGTCGATGTTGACCTTCTTGCCGACCCGTTCCTCCATCCACATCTGCGAACCGCCGGCGCCGCAACAGAACGAGCGGGTCCCGGAGCGGCCCATCTCCACCACGTTGATCCCGCCGATGGAGGCCACCACTCCCCGGGGGGCCATGTACACGCCGTTATGGCGCCCGAGATAGCAAGAATCGTGGTATGTGACCGTCTTGGACTGCCCGTTCCTCGTCTGGAGCAGGCCCTGGCTCACCAGGTCGGACAGGACTTGGCTGTGGTGGATCACCTCGTAGTCGCCACCGAACTGCGGGTACTCGTTCTTCAGGGTATTGAAGCAATGCGGGCACTGGGTGATGACCTTACGGACCCCGCGGTCCTCGAGCGTCTCGACATTCTGGATGGCGAGCATCTGGAAGACGAACTCGTTTCCCGACCGCCGGGCCGGATCGCCGGTACATAGCTCGGCGGGACCCAGGATGGCGAAGCTGACCCCGGCCTCATGGAGGAGGCGGGCGGTCGCCACCGTCACCTTCCGGTTACGGTCGTCGAACGAGCCGGCACAACCCACCCAGTAGAGATACTCGGCCGACTCCACATCCTGGCCGAGGATCGGCACCTCGAAGTCCAGTTCGGCGGTCCACGCCGCTCGGTCCGCCTGGGCCATGCCGTACGGATTGGAGGAGTTCTCCATCGACAGGTAGGCCTTCCCCAGCTCGGCCGGGAAGTCCGCTTCCATCAACGCCAGGTAGCGGCGCATGTCGAGGATCTTGTCCAGGATCTCGATGTCGACCGGGCAGATCTCGTCGCACGCCTTGCACGATGTGCAGGCCCAGAGCTCCTCGGGGGTGATCCGCTCGAACACGTTGTCGGCGGACACGGTTATGGCCTCGTCCACCGAAACCGGGGGCGTCACGGCCGGGTCGGCCGTCCGGGCCGCCACCTCACCGAGCTTGAGCACGATCTCACGCGGATCCAGCGGTTTGCCCGTGACGGTGGCAGGGCACACCGATGTGCACCGCCCGCACACCGTGCATGCGTCGGTGTCGAGCAGCTGTTTCCAGGTGAACTCCCCCACGAGCGACGCGCCCACGGTCTCGATGTCGTCAACCTCCATCAGGTTGGGCATCTCGCGCATGGCGCCAGGTGGCCGCTCCTTGGGACCGAGGAACATGTTGACCGGCGAGGTGACCATGTGCCGGAGCTTGGTAGTGGGCAGCACCACCAGGAACGCCAGGAAGGAGGCCACGTGGATCACCCAGATAACCTGATGGATCCCGGCTGCCGGCCCTTGCGGCACCAAGAATGACAGCGGGTAGCCCACGAACGACCACACCTCGTAGGACGGCCGGTTCTCGACCGCGATCCGGGCCGCCTCGGTGGCCAGCCCGCTGACGCCGATCAAGGCCAGGGTGACGAGGATCCAGAAGTCCTCGGGCCGGGTCTTGGACCGCAGGCGCCACGGGGCCTGTCCATACCTTCTCACGAAGGCCCAGGCCAAGCCCCCGAGGAACACCAGCGCCGCCGCATCCAGGATGAAGGAATAGGCCCGGTATACGTCGTCCTGGAGGAACTTGAAGCCGGCCGGCAGCAGATGGTCGATCTCCAGGGTCACGGTACCCAGGAACAGCACCAGGAACCCGTAGTAGACCATGGAGTGCATGAGGCCGGCGCCGCGGTCGCGCATAAGAGTCTGCATCCGGAGCCCGGCGCCCATGGCCTCCAGCCGCTCCCTCCAGTGACCGGTGCGCCGGTCGGGCGCGCCCCGCTGCCAGTTCTTGGCCCGGAGCGAGAACAGGTAGAAGGTCAGGAAGAGGAAGCCCGCCACCGCCACGTAGAACATGCCTTCCACCGCGGCCGGGATGTTGACGAACACCTTGCGGGATACGGGGCTCTCGGCGTGGCCCGGAAACTGTCCGGCAAACCAGCTCGCCAGGGTTCCGACCACCGCCAGCACTCCCAGGAACACCACTATCTCGGCGGCGGTGAACTTGCGGCGCATCCGGGCTCCCTCCGTGTTTCGGACGGTCGCCCGAGTGTAGAACAGTGGGCAGTGGGCAGTGGGCAGTGGGCAGTCAGTGTTGTGACCCAGGGACGTTAGGTACAACCCAAACTGAAGGGCCTAACGAACTTGATTGCCTCCCGGTCGCCACCGGCCACTGGCAACCGGCCACTGGCCACTAGCTCTGGCCGGCGGCGATCTCTCCGAGCTCTATGGAGCGGTCCGTCGCGGCGGCTACCGCCTCACGGACCACGTCCACGAAGCCGCGCCGGTCCATGACCGCCAGGGCCTCGGCGGTGGTGCCGCCCGGGGACGCCACCCGTTCACGCAGCACGGACGGGTCGTCATCGGAGGTCTCCATCATCGTCCCTGCGCCCCTGATCGTCCGGGCCGTCAGCCGCAGCGCTGTCGCCGGATCGAGTCCCTGGCGGATTCCCTCGGCAACCATCGCCTCGGCGAGCAGGTAGGCATAGGCCGGGCCGCTCCCCGACACCGCGGTCACCGCATCCATCAGGGCCTCGTCGACCTCCTCCACCAGGCCCACGGCCGACAGCACGGTCCGGGCCATGGCCAGGTGATCGGCGGTGGCGTGGGCGCCGGCCGCGCAGGCGGTGATCCCCTCACCTACCAGTGCGGGCGTGTTGGGCATGGTCCGGATCACCGGCACCTCGCCGAGAGCCCGCTCGTACACGCTGATCGGAACCCCGGCGACCAGCGCCACGAGTACTTGATCCGCGGTCAACACCTCGGCCAGTTGAAGCAGGGCACCGTGGATGTCCTGGGGCTTGACCGCCAGGACCACGATGTCCTGGCCGTCGATGCCATCGGACGGCACGGTCACGGTGCGGCAGCCGGTGGCTTCCCGCAACTCCGCGGCCCGAGGTTCGTAGGCCTCGATCAGTGTCAGGTCAGCGGGAGTCCAGCCGGCCTCGAGAAGTCCGGAGAGCAGGGCCCCGCCCATGGCGCCGACCCCTACGATCGCGATTGAAGACCTGTCCATGGTCGGAGTATATGGCGCCCCGCAGGACCGCTCCGGTTTCGCCAGGACGTCGTCCCAGGTGCCTACGGACGGTCGAGTACCTCGCGGATCATGGCCACCAGCGCGCCGACCGCCTGGCGGTTGTATCCCTCGGGAATGACCAGGTCGGCGTGCCGCTTCGAGGGCTCCACGAACTGCTCGTGCATGGGCTTCACGGTGGCCTGGTACTGGGCGACCACCGATTCGAGCGATCGCCCCCTCTCCCGCATGTCCCGCCCCACCCGGCGCAGAACCCTCAAGTCGGCGTCCGTGTCCACGAAGACCCGAAGGTCCAGCATCTCCCGCAGATCGGGCTCCACCAGCGTCAGTATGCCCTCGATCAGGATCACCGGCCGCGGCGGGATGGGCAGGGTCCGGGACCGGCGCAGGTGCCGGGTGAAGTCGTACAACGGGTGCTGGATCGTCTCCCCCGCCGCCAGGCTCTCCAGGTGGGTCAGGAGCAACTCGGTCTCCAGCGAGTCGGGATGGTCGTAGTTGACCTTGGTCCGCTCCTCGTAGGAGATCTCGGGACGGTGCCGGTAGTAGGCATCATGGGCGATCAGCGCCACGTGCTCGGTGCCGATCCTCTCGACGATCGCCTCGCAGATCGTGCTCTTGCCCGAGCCCGACCCGCCCGCTACACCGACTACGAAGGGGCGCGCCTCCGACCGGTCCTGGTTCCCCTCCCCGACCCGGACCCCGCCGGATGTCCTCACCGCCTGCCCTTGGCCGCCTTCTGCTCCGCCTTCATGCGCGCCTTGGCCTGGCGCAGAGCGTCGATCTGGTCGAACTCGGCGATGTCGGCGATGGAGGGCCAGTCGGCGGCCACCTCCTCCCAGCCCGGAGGGCCCTCGCCGAGCCGCTTGCCCACGATGCCCGCAAAGATGCGGGCCTTGGCGTCGCCGAACCCGGGGAGCTTCTTGAGCCGCCTCAGCAGCTCGCGGCCATCCGCGGCCGTCCTCCAGATGGCGGCCGCGTCGCCGTCGTACTGGTCGGAGAGCGCCTGGCACAGCGCCTGCGTGCGCCGAGCCATGGCGTTGGGAAACCGGTGGAGGGCCGGCGGTCCCCGGAAGATCGTTTCCAGTTCGTCCCCGTCGACTGCGGCGATGCGGGCCGCGTCCAGCGGCTGCCCCAGTCGTTCCTGTAGGGCATGAGGGGAATGGAAGGCCACCTCCATCCTCACCTGCTGGTCCAGCAGCATCCCGATCATGAGAGCCAGCGGGCTGGTGGCAAGAAGCCGGTTGGCATCCTCCGAAGAGGTCCACGGAAGCACCTCGGGCATAGAATTCTCCCTTCTCAAGAGCGAGCGCCCGGTTTCGCCGGATCGATTCAGGTCATCCAGGTAGGGCCCGAAGCGGTGCGCGCGCTTCGAGCCAATAGGGTAACGGTCCCGACAATCTGGTTGACTTGTCCCGTGTCGATCATGCTGAACCCTTATTCGGAGCGGGCCGAGTGGTTGGAGATGCTGACCCGGGAACTGCCGGACATGAAGATCCAGTTCTACCCCGACATCTACGACCCTGACTCCGTCGAGTACGCCGTCTTCTGGATCCATGACACGGAAGACATGCGCCGCTACCCGAACCTGCGCGCCATCCTGGCGGTGACGGCGGGGGTGGAGCAGTTCGCCGGCGGCGACTACCCCGACGTTCCCATCGTGCGGCTGGCCGACGAGGCGATGGCGGGGGAAATGGCCGCCTACGCCGCTCACTGGGTGGTGCACTTCCACCGCAAGCTGGACGCCTACCTCGACCAGCAGGCCGCGAAGGTGTGGCGGCCGATCCGGACCGCCGCCACAGGTGACTTTCCGGTCGGCATCCTCGGCTTCGGCGCCATCGGCCGGCACATCGGGAAGTGCCTGGCCGGGCTCGGCTACCCGATCAACGCCTGGACCCGATCCGGAGGCGAAGAGGAGGGCATCACCCACTACCGGGGCCGCGACGGTCTCAAGGGAATGGTGTCCACCTCCAGAGCAGTCGTCAACGTCCTGCCCGACACGCCCGAGACCCGAGGGCTGATCGACGCGGAGGTCCTGGCGCACTTCGCGCCCGGTTCGGTCTACGTCTCCCTGGGTCGAGGCGCGACGACCATCGAGTCCGACCTCGTATCAGCCCTCGACGACGGCATCCTGTCCGCCGCGGCGCTGGACGTCACGGAGACCGAGCCCCTCCCCCCCGGATCGCCGCTCTGGGAACACCCTCGGGTCCGAATCACTCCCCACACCAGCGGCTTCACGAGAGCATCGACGGCGGCGCCCCTGATCGCGGCCAACATCCGGCGCATCCAGCGCGGGGAGCAGCCCTTCCCCCTCTACGACCCGCGCCGGGGCTACTGAGGCCCCGGATTGGGCGTCCCGGCCATCGACCTGCGAGGCGTGACGGTCAAGAAGGCCGGCAAGCAACTCGTCTCCGGCATCGACTGGAGGGTCGGGACCGGTGAGCGCTGGGTGCTGTTCGGACCCAACGGCGCCGGGAAGACCACCCTCCTCCAGGTCATATCGACCTACCAGTTCCCGACCGGCGGCACCGCCACCATCCTGGGCGAACGGATGGGACGCACCGACGTCCGCCGGCTCCGGCCCCGGATCGGATACGTAGGACCCGCCCCGTCCGCGTTGGTTCGGCGCTACCTGCCGTGCCGGGACGTTGTCTTGACCGGACTCCACGCCGCCTTCGTGGACACCAGATGGCACTCCTACACACAGGAGGACCGGTGCTACGCCGAGCAGCAGATGGAGGTGATGGGCGTGGCCGGCATGGCGGACCGGGAGTTCGCCACCCTCTCGGAAGGCGAAATGAAGCGGGTGCTGATCGCCCGGGCGCTGATGGCGCGACCCGAACTGCTGCTGCTGGACGAGCCCGGAACCGGCCTGGATCTCGGAGCCCGGGAACGCCTGATCGCCTCCCTGGCCACCATGGGAGAAGGAGCCGGGAGGCTCACGGTCATCCTGGTGACGCACCATGCGGAGGAGATCCCGCCCGGCTTCGATGACATCCTGATCCTGGCCGGGGGGAGGGTACGGGCGTCGGGTCCGGTCCGGAAGGTACTGACGGGAGCGACCCTGACCGCCATCTACGGCATGCCCCTGGTGGTCGAGTCGTCGAACGGTCGTTATCAGGCGATGGGAGCGGGCTGAGCCTCCCGTTGCCGGTAGTCGGAGCCGGAGACCCAGGCGGCAGCGTGGCGGGCCGGCCAATCCCAGTCGCTTCCGGCATGCCCCAGGTGTCCTAGGTCTTCGTTCGGCGCGTTCTGTCACCCGTGGTGGGCGGTGTGGACCCCGGGGCCCGGACAAGGGGGTTGAAAACGTCACAGACCCGCCGCATACTGCCCGGCAGCCACAAACACCACCGGTTTCCAGCTATTCGACGTCGAGGGAACCGGAACCGGGATCAATTCGGGAGCGAACCCGCCGGGGATAGCGGAACGCGCACGGACCGAAGGAGGTGGTGGCTGGGGGATGGGCCCGCCGGGGAGGGGCGTGCCTTCGCGATTTTCGCGTTCTCGTCGTCTCGGACGTGGATAACGAGCTACCGGATCAGGACATGAGGAGGCCGGCTGGGACCGGCCCCGGCCGGCTCAGACTTTGATGCCCCGCCGCTTGAGATCCGCCATCACCGCCTCGATCCCCTTCTTGTCGATGGTCTTGATCCCCTTCGTGCTGACCGTGAGGGTCACGTAGCGGCGCTGCGAGGGAACCCAGTAGCGCTTCTTCTGGATGTTCGGCGTCCAGCGCCGGCTGGAGCGCTTGTGCGAGAACGACACTTTCTTGCCGAAGGTCGGCTTCTTGCCGGTGACCATGCAGATTCTGGACATGTCGACTCCACGGATCGGTGCGGGTGCGGGCCACAAGTTTAGAAGGGGAAATCGCAATCGCAACACGAGAACGGCGCGCCCGCAACCCGGCCGCCAGCGCCTCCATCCTCTAAGCTCTGTGCGTCCGTTCTGTCGAGGGAGGATTTCGCATGGACCTAGTAGCGCAGCGGGGGCGCTCCAAGTCGAGAACCAGGATCGTGGTGGCGGGGATACTGACTCTCGGGTTGCTACTCCTGCGCCCAACCGTGGCCTCGGCTGCCGAGATGGCCGACGGCGAGGTCGCCTTCATCCTCAACACGTTCTCCTTCCTGATCTGGGGTGCCCTGGTGATGTGGATGTGCGCGGGCTTCACCATGCTGGAGTCGGGCGCGGTCCGCACCAAGAACTCTTCGATGATCTGTCTCAAGAACATCGGGATCTACTCGATCGCATGCCTTGCCTTCTACGTGATCGGCTACAACCTCATGTACGTGGACGTGGGCAATCTGATCGGCTCATTCCAGTTCTTCTACTCGTCATCGAGCGCGGAGATCAACCTGCTCTCCGGCGCCGACGGGGCAGTCGGGGATGTCGTCTCGAATGGCTACAGCGTCCTGTCCGACTGGTTCTTCCAGATGGTGTTCGTCGCCACTACCGCGTCCATCGTGTCGGGAGCGATCGCGGAGCGGGCCAAGCTGTGGCCCTTCTTCGGATTCACACTCGTTCTCGCCGCGTTCATCTACCCGATCGTGGGTGCATGGACATGGGGCGGAGGCTGGCTGGCCGAGATGGGGTTCGCCGACTTCGCTGGGTCGACCATCGTGCACAGTGTCGGCGGCTGGGCGGCCCTGGCCGGCGTGCTGGTCATCGGACCCCGGCTGGGCAAGTTCCGCAAGGACGGAACGGTCAAGCCCACTCCACCCTCGAACGTTCTGCTGGTGACACTCGGGGTGTTCATCCTGTGGCTGGGTTGGTTCGGGTTCAACGGCGGGTCCCAGCTTGCCCTCGGGTCGGCGCTTGACGCCGTGGCGATGGGCACCGTGCTGGTCAACACCAACCTGGCGGCGTGCGCCGGCGTGCTGGCCGCCCTGGCGGTCTCCAGACCGCTCCTGGGGCGGATCGACCTGTTCGCCGGGCTGAACGGCGCCATCGCCGGCCTCGTTTCGATCACCGCAGCCCCGACCCACAGCGATCTCTACTGGGCGGTCATCATCGGGGCCGTGGGCGGCGTCCTCTGCACGCTGGGGATCAAGCTCCTCGAGCAGCTCAAGATCGATGACGTGGTGGGAGCGATTCCCGCCCACCTCGTCTGCGGCATCTGGGGAACCCTGGCCGCCACTATCGCCGATCCCGGTACCAACCTCGGCGTACAGCTGGTCGGGATCATTTCGGTCGGAGCGTTCGTGTTCGCCGTCTCTTGGGCGGTCTGGACCCTCATCGCGCGGACCATCGGGCTGCGGGTATCCGTACAGGCCGAGCAGATGGGCCAGGACGTGGCCGAACTCGGTATGGAGTCCTACCCCGAGTTCGTCCTCATGCCGGAGAACTTCGACGACGAATAGACCTAGTTGGTAGTTGCCGGTTGCTGGTCGGGTCGTTGCTGTTGGTAACCACCCGACCAGGAGCCACCTGACCGAGGGCTACGGTCGGGTTCTCGATCGCGCTGCCAAGTAGTTGACGTGGTGGTTCTCCTCGCAGCCCAACTCGCCGCTTGGTGACATGGTCTTGTCGACCTGGATGGTGATGTGGTTTATGCCGTGTTCCTTGATGATGTCGCGGAGCCGGCGAAGCAACTCGTTGGTGTCTCCTTCGTAGTCCGGGTCGATCATGATGTGGCCGGAGAACGTTGTCTCATCCGAGCTGACGGCCCGGACATGGATGTCGTGGATCAGGGTGACCCCCTCGACCTCGAGGTCGCTCCCCAACTTGTAGACGTCGATGTCCGCCGGAACAGAATCCACCAGAACGTGGAAGACCTTGACCGACAGCGGCCAGGCGCTCCGGAGGATCAGTAGCGCGATGACCACGCTGAGGATGGGATCGATCATGTTCCATCCGGTCGTGAGGATGACGATGCCCGAGATGACCACACCTACCGATCCCAGCAGGTCGGCCATGACGTGCTGGAAGGCACCCTCTACGTTGATGCTGTCCTTGGCAGAGCTGTGGAGCACCCACGCCGCCAGAACGTTGACCAGCAACCCCAGCACGCCCACGATGAGCATGCCCAACCCTTCCACGTCCGGGACGTCCTGCACCCGGTGATAGGCCTCTATCAGCACCCAAAAACCCACGACCCAGAGAGTTATGGCGTTCACCATGGCGGCGAGAGCCTCAAGGCGTTGGTAGCCGAAGGTGCGCTCC
>WTGW01000116.1 GCA_011523395.1 Acidimicrobiia bacterium | reverse complement strand
GGCCCTCCCCCGCCACCACCTGTCCTGGTTCGGAGCGTGGTCGGCCATGCCCGGCCGGCTGCCGGGTTCGGCTGTTCGCTCCACGAAGCCCCGTGTGTTCCCTCCTGGCCGGCTGTTCCGATCGGTGGACGCATCAGCCGGTGTAGGTGCTTGGCGATATTCAACGTATCGCGGCGGTGTGACACGTTTCGTCCGCTCCGTCCGATCCCGCGAAATTTCACGACTGTTGCGGTGGAGGTCGGGCTTTGGAGGAGCAGGCGGCTCGCCCTGGATCGGACTCGGGACCCGGCGGTGCGAGAAGGTCTGCGCTACGAAGAGGAGCGAACCGGGATGCGGAGCCGGAAGGTGGAACCCTGGCCCAGCCTGCTCTCCACCTCGACGCGGCCATGGTGCAGGTCCGCCACGTGCTTGACGATCGCCAGACCCAGGCCCGTCCCGCCTGTGGCCCGCGAGCGCGCCGCGTCGACCCGGTAGAAGCGCTCGAAGATCCGAGGCAACTCCTCCGAGGGAATGCCGGTTCCGTCATCCGCGACCACCACGGTCGCCTCGCCGTGGGCGGCGCCTACGGTGATGCGGATCCAACCATCATCCGGGGTGTGGCGCACCGCGTTCTCCAGCAGGTTCCGGCACGCCAGCGCCAGGTAGGAGGGGCTCCCCATGACCGGGGTGGGCTCGGCATCCCACTCGATCGAGGGGCGTGCGGTGAGGAACCGCTCCACCACCTCTCCCACCACCTCCGCCAGGTCACAGGCCTCGAACGGCAGGATGCCCGACTCCAGACGGGACAGGTCGAGGAGGTCGGAGACGGTCCTCGACATCCGGACCGCGTTGTCGAGGATGCGTCCCGAGAAGTCGGCCACCACATCGTGATCCTCCTCGAGCACCATCAGGACCGTCTCGGCCGCCGCCCTGATCGCCGCCACCGGGGTCTTGAGCTCGTGGGACGCCGCGATCACGAAGTCCTGGCGCATCCGGTCGATCCGGGACCGCTCGGTTATGTCCGACAGATGGAGCAACACCAGACCCTCTCCGACCGGTCGGGCAGCAACCTCCATCACCCGGCGGGGCAGTCCCTGCGAGAACTGGGCCGACGAGGATCGGCCGGAAAGCGCTCCGTCGATGACATCCCGCACCGCGCCCGGCATGGGTGCATCCGCCTGGGTCACCCGCTCGCCGAGCACCTCGACGGCGGCCGGGTTGGCGTACACGGCCTGCCCCGACTGAACGGCCACCACGCCCACCGGCAGGGATGAGAGAAGCGATCCGTACAGATCCCGACTCCTGGACAGCTCCAGTGCATCCGCCTCGAGTTCCTCGATCCGGGTCTCGGCGGCGCTCCGCTCCCGGCGATGAGTGCGGTACCGGAGCGCCAGGGAGACCACCCCGAGCGCCAGGCCGCCCATGCCCACCCACGGCCACGGCGCAGGCGCCTGCAGCGCGGCGACGCCGGCTGCCACCAAGCTCGCCGAGGTGACCCACCGAGCCGGCGCCGGGCCGGGACGGCGGGCACCAGCAGGGGCCGGGGAAGTCATCGCTCACGGGCCCCCGGGTGGATGGAACGGTCGCGGATCGGAGGGGGCGGTCCGGTGGAGGGCCGCGGCCCGACCGCTACCGGCCCCACCCGGGCGGCGCCGCCTCGGGTCAGCCCTCAACGACGAACTTGTACCCCAGGCCCCGAACCGTGACGATCCATTTTGGAGAACGGGGATCATCCTCGACCTTCTCTCGCACGCGACGGATGTGCACATCGAGCGTCTTGGGGTCGCCGAAGAAGGGCACCCCCCAGATGTCCTCCAGGAGGACCTGCCGATGGACCAGCCTGCCCTTGCGCAGGAGCAACGCCTCCAGGAGTTCGAACTCCTTGGGCCGGAAGTCCACCAGCTCGCCGTTGACCCGGACCTCATGGCGATCCACGTCCAGCGCCACCGGCCCGCCCTCCAGCACCAGGGAGTCGGGAGGGTGGACACCCCGGGAGGCCCGGCGGAGGTTGGCGCTGATCCGGGACATCAGCTCCCGCATGGAGAAGGGCTTGGTCACGTAGTCGTCGGCGCCCAGCTCGAGGCCGGCCACCACATCGGGCTCCGAGTCCTTGGCGGTGACCACCACCACCGGGACCTCGGACGAGGCCCGGATCTGCCTCAGCACGTCGAAGCCTCCCAGCCCGGGCAGCATCAGGTCCAGAACCACCAGATCGGCGGCCTTGGCCCGGAAGGTGTCGAGGGCGATGCGACCGTCGTCCACCACCGTGACCTCGTAACCCTCCCGGATCAGGTTGTGGCGGAGCGACTCCGCCAGGGTCTCCTCGTCCTCGACCACCAGGATCGACGTCCTGTTCATGCCGACCCGTGCGCGGTGACCCAGCCCTCGGGGAACTCGTGCTGCTCGCCGGTCAGCAGGAACGCCACCTGCTCGCCGATGTCGACCGCCCGATCGCCCACCCTCTCCAGGGCCCTCGACACCAGCATCATGTGGACCGCCCATTCGAGCATCTCCGGATTGGACGCGCAGGCGGCCACCTCCTTCCACATGTTGCGGTTCAGCCAGTCCGCCGGATCGTCCAGCTCAGGCAGCCGGAGGGCGAGGTTGAGGTCCCTCTTGACCAGCGCCTCCATGGCCGTCTCCACCATCGGCACCACGATCGACCGCATCTCCCGGATGTGCAGCAGGATGGTCCTGTTGGTGGGAAGGGTGGAGGTGGCCTCCACGATCTTGGCGATGTTGGACGCCTGGTCGCCCATCCGTTCCAGGCTGTGCCCGGCCTGGAGGATGAGCGACATGAGGCGCAGATCCGAGGCAACCGGGGTCTGGCGGGCCATGACCTCGTGCCAGCGCCGCTCCACCTCCACGTAGAGCCGATCGATCTCGCGATCCCCCACGACCACCTGGTGGGCCAGCTCCGCATCGCCCTGCAGCAGCGCCTCCACCGCGTTGTTGATCTGAACCTCGGCCAGCTCCGACATGTCGAGCAGCAGGACCTCGAGCCGGTTGAGCTCGGAATGGAAGATGCTCCGGAACTCGGTCATCCGAACCGGCCCGTGATGTAGTCCTCTGTCTCCTGGCGGGCGGGCCTGGTGAAGAGCGTGCCCGTCGTTCCCGCCTCCACCACGTATCCGGCTCGGTCGGAGTCCATGTTGAGGAACACCGTGTGGTCCGAAGCCCGGGCCGCCTGCTGCATGTTGTGGGTGACGATGATGATCGTGTAGTTGACCTTCAGGTCCTGGATCAGCTCCTCGATCCGCAGGGTCGCGACCGGATCGAGCGCCGAGGTCGGCTCGTCCATCAGGATGATCTCGGGCTTGACCGCGATGGCGCGGGCGATGCAGAGACGCTGCTGCTGGCCGCCGGACAGGGAGTAGCCGCTCTCGTCGAGCTTGTCCTTGACCTCGTCCCAGAGAGCGGCTTGGCGGAGGGAGTGCTCCACCAGGGCGTCCAGGTCCTGCTTCATCCCGTTGATCCGGGCGCCCCAGGCCACGTTCTGGTAGATGGTCTTGGGGAAGGGGTTGGGCTTCTGGAAGACCATTCCCACCCGCTTCCGCAACTCCACCGGATCCACCGACGCGTCGAAGATGTTCTGCCCGTGGAACCGGACCTCGCCCTCCGCCCGGGCGCCCTGAACCAGGTCGTTCATCCGGTTGAGGGTCCGCAACAGGGTGGTCTTACCGCATCCGGACGGTCCGATCAGGGCCGTGATCTGGCGGTCCCGGAACGACAGGTTGACGTCCCTGACAGCCCGGAACTTTCCGTAGTAGGCATTGAGGTCCACCGCCTCCATGGCGAAGGTATCTAGCGCCGGCCCGGTCGTGGTCTCCATCGGAACGTTCAGGTCGACGGTCTTCTTCTCGTTCACCTCAGGCTTGCCCACGGTCGTCATGCTGTCCTCCGAGAATACTTGTTTCTAAGGATCACCGCCGCCGTGTTGAGCGTCAGGAGCAGCACCAGCAGCACCAGGATGGCCGCGGCGGCGATGTTGCGGAACTCGTCCTGAGGTCGGCTGGTCCACTGGTAGATCTGGATCGGCAGCACCGTGAACTTCGAGAACGGGCCGCTCGGATCGGTGGTTATGAAGGTCGAGGCCCCCACCACGACTAGGGGGGCGGTCTCCCCGAGCGCCCTGGCCACGGCCAGGATGGTGCCCGTCAGGATGCCGGGAAGGGCGTTCGGGAGAACGTGGGAGCGCACCGTCTGCCATCTGGTGGAGCCCAGCGCCATGCCTGCCTGGCGCAGCGAGCCCGGAACGGCCCGGATGGCCTCCTGGGCGTTGATGATGATGATCGGCAGGATCAGCAGGCCGAGCGTGAGACCGGCCGAGACGATGGTCCGGCCGTTGGCGGTCGCCTCGCCGCCCGTACCCAGGAACGAGCCGCTGGTGATGGCCTCCAGGGTCCGGACGAAGATCGCCAGACCGAGCATCCCGTAGATGATCGACGGGACACCGGCCAGGTTGTTGATGTTGGTCTGCAGGATGGCGGTCAGCCGGTTCTCGCGGGCGTACTCCTCCAGGTAGATGGCGGCGCCGACCCCGATGGGGAAGGAGAAGGCCAGCGTGATCAGGACCACCCAGAGCGACCCGAGCAGGGCGGTGCGGATCCCGGCGATCGCCGGTTCCGGTGACTGTGGATTGACCACGAAGTCCCACGAGAGCCAGGACCGGAACTCCAGTTCCGCGCCGGGGTACTTCTCCGCCGCGTATGCCTCCACGTCGTCACGGTTGAACACGGACGAGAAGAAGGACCAGGTGCCGACGATGGTCGGCTCCACCACCCGCTCCACCACCAGCGCCTCCACCTGGGAATGGCTCCGGGCGGGCAGGTAGCAGGCGGGTGGCGGGGGATCCCCCGCCATGCAGAGGTCGTTGAGCACGTACAGATCCTCGAAGACCATCCGGTCGCCGAAGAAGCGTTGCTCCCGCTCGAACCGCCGCCCCAGGTTGGTCGAGATCCCGGCTTCGAGGAGCGCTACCAGGTCCTCCTTGGTCAGGTCGCCGAGCGCGGTGCCCTCCGGGTATCCCCGGCTCGCCACCAGCTCGCCCGGTGAGCGTTCGTTCTCCACGGCCACCAAGCCGAACGACGAGTTCAGGATGGTCACGATGAGGGTCACCAGCGCCGCCACGGCCACCATCAGGGCGCCCAGCAGGGCGAGCCTCGCGACGAGCCCCCGGCGCTGCCGGCGCCTCATCTGCGCGGAGGTCTGCAGGAGGTCGGAGGCCCCGCCGCTGGCTTCCGGGCCGGGCGGCGTCATTCGTACACCTCGCGGAATCGGGCCACGAACCGGCGGCTCAGGACGTTGAGCGTCAGGGTGATGACGAACAGCGCCAGGCCGATGGCGAAGATGGAGTTGTAGTCGATCGAGTTGTAGCTCAGGTCACCCCCGCTGATGCGGACGATGTGCCCGGTCATGGTCTCGCCCGCCACGAACGGGTTGAGGATGTAGCCGAGCAGGCTGTCCTCGCCGAAGGTGAAGTTCTTGGGCCCGGCGCCGGCCGCAATCGCCACCACCATGGTCTCGCCGATGGCCCGGGAGATCGAGACCACGAAAGCTGCCGTTATACCGGAGAGAGCACCCGGGAGAACCACCCGCAGCGAGGTCTCCAACCTGGTGGCCCCCACCGCGTACGACGCCTCCCGGAGCGACATCGGCACCGCGTGGAGGGCGTCCTCGGACATCGAACTGACCAGCGGGATGATCAGGATGCCCACCACGATTCCGGCGGATGCCGTGTTGAAGATCTCCACCACGCTGACCCCCAGGATGGACCTGAGGAGCGGGGTCATGAAGGTGAGGGCGAAGTAGCCGTAGACCACCGTCGGGATGCCGGCCAGGATCTCGAGTACCGGCTTGATGGTGCCCCTCACCCGGGGGGTGGCGTACTCGCTCAGGTAGATGGCGGTGGCCAGACCCACCGGCAACGCCACCACCATGGCCGTCACCGAGGTGGTCAGCGTGGCCAGGACCAGGGGCCAGATGCCGAAGTCCAGGATGGCCGGTTGCCATTGGGTGGAGGACAGGAACTCGGCCAGCGACGCCTCCTCCGACCTGAAGAAGAGCAGGGCCTCCTTCCCCAACTCGAAGACGATGCCCACCGTGGTGAGGATCGACAGGGCGGCTGCAATGAACAGCAGCCCGCCTATCACCGCCTCGCCCGGCCGCCGCCTCTTGCGGAGGGAACCGGCCGGCGGTGGGGCCTCCGATGTCACACGGGTCGCGATGGTTCCGTCTCCCCTCGATGGCCGGGACTATCCATCTCGCCGGCTCGTTGCCGAGAGTCGGGCCAACCGGGCATTACGTCGGCACCCACCTACAGGGCGGCGCTGAGTTCGGCGGCCGCGCTGTCGAGGACGCTGTCGGGCGCCGGGAAGTACCCGACCTCGCCGACCTCCTCGTTCACGAACTGGAGCACGAAGTTCAGGAACGCCCCGACCTGCGGCTTCGCCGCGATGATCGAAGCCGTCGAGTACATGTACAGCGGCCGGGCCAGCGGATAGGTATTCGCGTTCACCGAGTCCGTGGTCGGCTCCACGCCCTCGACATCCAACACCCTCAACAGATCGCCGTTCTCCGTGTAGTACGCATACCCGAAGAAGCCGACCGCGCAAGTGGT
>WTGW01000089.1 GCA_011523395.1 Acidimicrobiia bacterium | reverse complement strand
GTTCCGCTCCACTGGTTCCCGCGCCTGTGCGACGGCACGCCCGACGAGCGGAACAACCGGGAGCCGTCCGCCTCCCGAAGCTTGATCCGATGGCCCGACCTCGACGAAGACAGGCGCCCACACTTCGTCCGCCGTTTTGCCCGTCAGCCTCATGTACAACGCGGTCTCGCACATGTCCAGATCGTCACCCCAGGTGACAGCACGGTATGGCTCGGTCTGAATCCGTACCCGCTCGAATACCGTCCGGTCTTCCCACGCTGCGAACACACCCGACGCCGAACCGGACAAGTCCAGTTCGCCCGCAGCGCCGTCGTCGAACTCGATCCAGATCGTATATCCGTCGCGTGGTTCAACACGGACAGCCCGTATCAGCTCCGCGGGCTTCCTTCCGAGCAGCGTCTGCGTGTGGTCTCTCAGCATCGCACGAGCGTATAGCAGCCGTCCCCGCAGCCGCCGCCGTAATCTTCGTGGGAACATGCAGCGGAGTATAAGTGAACCCAGGAAACCAGTTGCACACTAAAGGTCTGGATTGTACAATTGCTTCCATGGAATCAGAACCAGGCGCGACACCGGATGTGAGCACCATCCCGATCAGCGAGTTCCGCCGGAGATGCTTGTCCCTGCTCCCGGCGATGGCCGAGAGCGGGGGCGAGATCATCGTCACCCGGCGTGGCAAGCCCCTAGCGGTCGTCTCTCCGATCCGCCACGGCGGGTCGGGCAGCATCTTCGGCCTCTACTCGAAAGGCGACATCGTCTATCCCGACCCCACCGCGCCCTATTACTCGGACGACGAGTGGGATGAGATCGTCGACGGCTGGGACGCCGACACCTCATAGATGGGTACCGAGAATGTCCTGTTGGCCCGGTAACCGGAGACAAAAGCCCCAGGGAGAAACTTCGCGGGCCAACCGGTCCCCGTCGCTTTCAGCACCCACCTAGACGTCCCCCAATGCTGAGAGCTACTCGATGAAGCGGCCCGTGGTGTTGGACACCCCCATCCTCATCGCCTATGTTCGGGGCGCGCTCGCCGGAGGCGAAGGGGCCGGTTCCCTTCTCAGCATGCTGCGAGCAGCGGAAGACGAGCGGAGTCTGCTCGTGTCGGCGGCTACCTTCTGGGAAATCGAGTTGATCCGCCGTCATCCCAGGAATGACTTGCGGGCGCTTCCACCCACAGATGCCCTGATCTGGTCGCTGAGATCGAAGGGTGTCTCAACGGCGCCGATCACCCCCGAACTGGCCGTTCGAGCCGTACGACTACTCGACGGGGGATTCCACAAAGACCCGATGGACCAGTTCATCACCGCAACCGCCATCGCAGAGGAGGGCATCCTGGCCACGCGCGATCAGGCCATCAGAGCATGGGCCGCCAAGAACGGCAACCCGGAGTTGGCCCCGATGGTTTGACGAGAAACATCCCGCAGCAACCCCGACACACAACCGGATCAACGACCAGCGGTCTATCCCCTTCTAACGGAACGACTTGACTGCGATCAACCGCAGGATGGCAGCCACACGAACCGTCCCGGATCGCCCAGGGCTGACCACCTCCGAGGGACGTAGGTACACGAATCAGATCGCGTTGTTCTGAGTTTCCACGGTATCTGAGCGGGGTACCACTTGCTAACCCTGATCATTCATGTTCCCGGGCCGGTCGAAGTTGACGAGACGTATATCGGCGGGTTGGAGCGCAACAAGCACGCCTCGAAGAAGCTGCGTGCAGGCAGGGGGCCTGTCGGCAAGACCGCCGTCGTGGGTGCCAGAGACCGGGCGACGGGCAATGTCGTTGCCAGGGTGGTACCGAACACCGCGGCCGGCACGCTCCAGGGGTTCGTGGAGGAACGCAGGGTTCACCAATACACGACTGCCAACCGACCGAAGGGACCATGAAGGCACATCGGCCCCAAGGCTCCGGTCTGGACAGTCGAGTTGTATTGGTGGACGCCACCTACTGTACCGGCAAATGTGATATCTTCGTAAGCACAGGGACACGAAGGACGCCATGACGGTTACCGAGTCACTCGTAGATGCCAAGGACGAAGCCGTAGAGGCGCGCATGGTGTCGAAAATCGCTGAGGCCGTTGCTGACCTACGTAGGGATATTCACAGTCAGACCCTTTGGATCGTCGGGTGGGTTACCGTGGTAGGCGGTGTCGTGATAGCAGTATTGAGATGACCGAGCCGAAGCCGAAACGGTCCAGACGAGTTCGGAAACGTGGACTACGCGCCGACTATCAGGACGCGACTCCGAGCAGGTCGCTGAGGCTGTGCTCCGATTCCGGACCCAACCGGCCATGAGAGACGCCAAGAGGTTCGTCAACCCGACACAGCGCTAGCGGATTCCCCGCCGTCACTCATCTCTATAATTCCCCAAACTTGAGGCCGTCCGAGGATTAGCCCGCCCATGGTCCAACCGATGATGTAGGTGATCGTGAACACAGCCAGGATGGGATGGCGACGCACGGGACCGCTCCTTACGGAAGGGGTTGGTTCGGTAAACGGGGTGGGCGGCCTCCGGATCGCCATCCCAGGCCCGAGCCGGTCACCGTTGACCGCTGATTGTAGCTGTCTATCCTCGCCTCTTCAGCGATTACCGTAGAGCCCGCAATTCACCGCGTGTAGGGAATCACGCATACAGGCCGGATTCGCCGGAGGGCGAGCATGCGAGATGAGGTCCGAGTAGCGATCGTCGGCGGCGGCGCCATGGGCGTCGGCCTCCTCTACTTCCTCGCCCACGAAGGCTGGACCGACACGATCCTGATCGAGAAGGACGAGCTCACCTCCGGGTCCACCTGGCACGCGGCCGGCCTGATCCCCCACTTCATCGGCGACCTCAACATGGCCAAGGTCCACCGGGACACCGCCGACCTGTACAAGGTGATCGAGCAGGAGACCGGCATGCACTCGGGATGGCACGGGTGTGGAGCGGTCCGGCTGGCCCGGTACGACAACGAGGTCGACTGGTTCTACTACGTGAAGGGCATCCTGGACTACACCGGCGTCGAATGCCACCTCCTCGGGCCGTCGGAGATCACGGAGGTGGCGCCCCTTCTCGATGTCGAGCCGGACATCAAGCTGGGCATATGGACCCCGGGAGACGGCTGGACCGATCCCTCCGCCGCCACCAACACCATGGCGATCGGCGCCCGCCGGCTGGGCGCCGAGATCAGCCGCAAGAACCGCGTGACCGATATGAACCAGTTACCCGACGGACGGTGGGAGGTAATAACCGAGAAGGGCCGGATCGTGGCCGAGCATGTGGTCAACGCGGCCGGTTCCTACACCCCGCAACTCGGCGCGATGGTGGGCCTCGACGTGCCCATCGAGTCGGTGATCCACCAGTACCTGGTGACCGAACGGATCGAAGAGGTGGCCGTCCTGGAGACAGAGCACCCGGTGGTACGGGATCCACGGGCTTCCTGCTACTACCGCCAGGAGCACGACGGCCTCATCATCGGACCCTACGAGCGGGCCGACGCCAAGGAGTACGGGGTCGGGGGGATCGACTGGGACCTGACCTTCCACCTGACACCGGTGGAACTGGACCGGTTGCTTCCGTGGCTGGATCTCGCCGCCCAGCGACTCCCCTGCTTCGCCGGCGCGGGCATCAAGCAGGTCGTGTCGGGACCGATCACGCACACTCCCGACGCCGGCTACCTGATGGGACCGGCGCCGGGGCTGCCCAACTACTGGTACTGCGCGGGCGCCTCGATCGGCATCACCCAAGGTCCCGGGGCCGGCAAGTACCTGGCCCAGTGGATGGTCCACGGCCAGACCGAGATCAACGTGGCCAACATGGATCCCCGCCGGTTCGGTCCGTACGCCCCCGGCCGCTACACCCACGAGCGGTCGATCGACGAGTTCCACGAGATGTACCAGGTGCGGATGCCCAACGAGTACCGGGACGCGGGACGGCCGATGAAGAAGACGCCCCTCTACGACATCCTGGACGCCAAGGGTGCGATATGGCAGGAGGTGTGGGGTTGGGAGCGGGCCATGTACTTCTCCCCCGACCCGGAGGTCTACTCCTTCCGCCGCTCCTCCGCCCACGACGAGGTGGGCGCCGAGGTGAGGGCCATCCGGGAAGGGGTCGGGGTCGCGGACCTCACCGCCTTCGCCAAGTTCGAGGTGACCGGACCCGACGCCGCCGCCATGCTGGACCGCCTGTCGGCCAACCGGTTGCCGGCCCGGGACGGCGGGATCAGGCTGGTCCACATGCTCACCACCCTGGGAGGCATCGAGTCGGAGATGACGATCACCCGCCTGGGACCGGAGCGCTTCTACCTCAACTCGGCGATCACGGCCCAATGGCACGACTTCGACTGGCTCACCTCCCACATCCGGGACGGCGAGCGGGTGACTGTGACCGACGTCACCGACCGGACCGGCATCCTGGCGGTCACCGGACCCCGTTCCCGGGAGGTCCTGGCCGGCCTGACCGGCGCCGGCCTCTCCAACCGGAGCTTCCGCTGGCTCACCGGGCAGGAGATCGAGGTGGCCGGCGCCCCCTGCATCGCCCTGCGGGTGTCCTACGTGGGGGAGCTGGGCTGGGAGCTGCACATGCCCCTGGAACACATGGTGGACGCGTACGAGGCCATCCACAAGGCCGGCGCTCCGCATGGGATCGTCGACTTCGGCAGCCGGGCGATGAACGTGATGCGGCTTGAGAAGGCCTACAAGGCGCACGGCTCGGAGCTCACCACCGAGATCACCCCGGTGGAGGCCCGGCTCGGTCGCTTCGTCGACTACGGCAAGGACTTCCAGGGCAAGGACGCCACCGTCGCCCGGCGTGAACAGGCCGAGCCGCTCACCATGGTGCTCGTGTACGCAGAACTGGACGACGGCGACGCCGACTGCCTCGGCAACGAGCCGACCTACGACGGGCAGCGCATCATGGGGATCACCACCAGCGGGGCCTGGGCCCACTCGGTGGGCCGCAGCATTCTGTTCGCCTACGTGGCCCCCGGGTTCGAGGCCCCCGGATCGACATTCGAGGTGGGGGTCATGAACCGCCGCCGGACGGCCACTGTGCTGGCCGAACCGGTGTGGGATCCCCGCAGCGAGCGGTTGCGAGCCTGACTTGGCCCGCCGCAGGCGCGCAGGAGGACGGGCCGCCCGGGTGGCGGCGCGCCGGGCCGGACCCACCGAGGACGAGCGGGCCGTACGGCCCGGCCAGACCGGAGGCGCCTACCGGCCGCTGACCGAGTCCGACATGGAGCGGGTGTACGACGCCGCTCTCGAGTTGGTCGAAGACCTGGGTATGGGCGATCCGATACCTGAGTTCATCGAGGCCGTCACCGGCGCCGGGGGACACCTGGACGGCAACAACCGTCTGCACTACCCGCGCTCGGTGGTGAAGCGGATCGTCGAGGAAGTGGCCGCCAAGGAGTGGGTGTGGCACGGAATCGACGAGGACAAGAGCATCGAGCTATCGGGTAACAAGGTCCACTACGGGACGGCCGGCGCCGCCGTGCTGATGCTCGACTACCACGAGCGGACCTTCCGTCCCAGCACCACCGTCGACCTCTACGATGCCGCCCGCCTCAACAACACGCTCGAGCACATCCACTTCTTCCTGCGCACCATGGTGACCCGGGACCTGGAGACCTCCCGGGAAGTCGACATCAACACCGCCTACGCCACGATGATGGGAACCGACAAGCCGCAGGGCACCTCGTTCTTCCGCCCGGAGCACGTCTACGAGGTGGTGGAGATGTACGACTACGTGCTGGGTGGGGAGGGAGAGTTCCGGCGGCGTCCCTTCGTCTGCGTCAACAACACCTTCGTGGTGCCGCCGCTGCGTTTCGCCTACGAGTCGACCGAGGCCATGGTCGCCCAGATCGCGACGGGGATGCCCATCAACCTGCTCTCGGCCGGGCAGGCGGGCGCCACTTCGCCGGCCGCCCTCGGCGGATCGCTGGTCCAGGCGCTGGCCGAGTGCCTGGCCGGGCTGACCAGCGTGAACCTGATCTCACCCGGGCATCCCTGCGTGATGGGGCTCTGGCCCTTCGTCTCCGACCTGCGCACGGGCGCCATGAGCGGAGGTTCGGGCGAGGAGGCGGTCCTGAACGCCGCCGCGGCACAGGTGGCCAACTGGCTGGGCCTCCCGTCCGGGGTGGCGGCCGGCATGGCCGACTCCAAGCTTCCCGACAACCAGGCGGGGTACGAGAAGGGCATCACCACCGTCCTGGCCGGACAGGCCGGGGCCAATCTGGTGTACGAGTCGGCCGGGATGCTGGGTTCCCTGCTCGCCTTCTCCCACGAAGCCCTCGTGATCGACAACGACATGCTCGGATCAGCCAACCGGACCATCAGGGGAGTCGACATCGACGACTCCAGCCTGTCCAAGGACGTGATCCGCGAGACGATCTCGGGGCCGGGCCACTTCCTGGGGAGCGATCAGACCCTTCACCTGATGCAGCGTGAGTACGTTTACCCGGTGATCGGCGACCGCAACAGCCCCGACGACTGGCGTGAGCTCGGTGCCAAGAACGCGGCCGAACGGGCCCACGAGCACGTCAGGGAGGTCATGCGCACCCACTTCCCCACCCACGTCACCCGCGCCCAGGATGAGTGGATCCGCGCCCGCCTCCCGATCGCCCTCCCCGTCGAAGAGGT
>WTGW01000058.1 GCA_011523395.1 Acidimicrobiia bacterium | reverse complement strand
CCGGTCCACCTCTGTCACCGGATCGACCACGCTCTTGAGGTCCGGGTCGATGTCCAGCCCGAACGACCTGCGGACCACTCGGGCGCCGGCGCGCGCGGCGGCGATCGCCACGTCCAGGTCGGTCCGCAACTCGACGTCCAGAGCTCCAGAAGTCACGCCGGGTTGTTTCGCAGACAGACCACTGTGGGCTCCTTGGACTCGGCTGTGGATGCGGGCCGGGGCGCGTAGCCCCCGCGTTGCATCCGGTGCGTGATCGGGCATCATCTTACGGCCACGCACGCCCGATTCCTGGTAATGGAGGACCGCGCCGGGCGCGGCGGGACGCGACGTACAATCCCGCCGGTGGCACGGATGGTGACAACCCTGCGGCTGGTCGGAGCGGTGCTGGCGGGCATCATGCTGGCTCTCGGCTACCCACCGTACGAGTGGACCTCCCTCGCCTTGCTGGGCCTGGTGGGCTTCGTCTGGCTGGTGGCGACGGCAAGCACCCGAGCGGTTGCCCTGTGGTCCGGCTACCTGTTCGGGCTGGCCTACTTCGCGGTGATCCTCTCCTGGCTAATCGAGGTGGAGCTGATCGCCTACTACCCCTTGGCGATGGTGCAGGCCCTGGCCTTCCTGATCGCCGCCGGCGGGATATTCCTTTACCGGGACGCCGCCCCGTGGACGTTCGTGCTGGCCACGGCGGGAGCGGCCGCGCTGGCGGAGTTCCTGCGGGTGCGGTGGCCCTTCGGCGGCTTTCCCTGGGGATCGATCGGCGTCATGGCCGGCGCCACGCCCCTCCGGCCCTCCGCCCAGTGGATCGGAGCCACCGGCTGGGGGGTCCTGCTGGCGGCGCTGGCGGCGCTGGCCGTGCTGGTGCTGCGCCGCCGCCTGTCCTGGAAGGTCTTGGCGGCCGTGTCCGGAGGGGTGGTGATACTGGGGCTGGCCGGGAACGTCTGGCCGGCGGTCCCGGAAGGGGAGACGCGGTCGGTGACGATCGTCCAAGGGAACTCGCCCTGCCCCGGGACCCGGTGCCTGGGCGAGCGCCGGCTCATCTACGAGAGCCACCTGGCGCTGACCGGCGCGCTGGAACCCGGTCCCGACCTGGTGGTCTGGCCCGAGAGCTCCACCGGAGGGAGCGCCGACCCGCTCCGGGATCCCGCGGTGGCCGGGGCCATCGGCGCCGAGGCCGTCCGGCTCGACGCGACGCTCCTGGTGGGGGGAGACCTCGACGCGGGACCCGGTCACTTCGAGAACCTCAACATGGTCTTCGGGCCGAGCGGCGCCATGGTCGGCACCTACCGGAAACGGCATCCGGTGCCGTTCGGCGAGTACGTGCCCCTCCGCCCCATCTTCCAGGTGGTGCCCGCCCTCGACCGGGTGCCCCGCGACATGGTCCGGGGCAGGGAGCAGGTGTTGTTCGACCTCGACGGGGTCCGGTTCGGCTCCGTCATCAGTTACGAAGGGGCCTACGCCCGCTACGAGCGGGAGGCGGTGCGGGCAGGAGCGGCGTTCGTGGTGCTGGCGACCAACGAGGCCTCGTTCGGCAGAACGCCGGCCAGCGACCAGATGATCGCCATCAGCCGGATGAGGGCGGCCGAGTTGGGGGTGGACCTGGTTCACGCCGCGGTGACCGGCAAGTCCGCCTTCGTCCACGCCGACGGGCGGGTGGAGAGCCGGACCGAGCTCTTCGAGACCACCACCGCCAGCGGCCTCCCCGCGGCCCGGACGGCGGGCCACACCCTCTACGTCCGCTGGGGCGATTGGCTCCAGGTCGGGGCGATGCTCGCCTACCTGGGCCTGCGGATCGCCGGGCGCATCAGGAGGGGAGACCGGACATGAGCAGGGCCGGGCTCCGGGTCGGCATCGACCTGGGAGGCACCAAGATCGAGGGCGCCGTGCTCGACCCCGGCGGGCGGGTGCTGATCAGGAAGCGCGTACCCACGCCGGCCGGAGACTACGAGGGCACCGTCAGGACGGTGGTGGAGTTGATCCGCCAGGTGGAGGCCGGCGCCGGCGGGCAGGGCACCGTCGGGATCGGAACGCCCGGGGCCATCTCCCCGTTCTCGGGGCTGCTGCGCAACTCCAACTCGGTGGCGCTGAACGGCCGGCCCCTCGACCGCGACCTGGAAACGGCGCTGGGAAGGCCGGTGCGGCTGGCCAACGACGCCGACTGTTTCGCACTGGCCGAGGCCGTCACCGGAGCAGGCGCGGGGGCCGGGACCGTGTTCGGCGTGATCCTGGGAACCGGAGTGGGGGGCGGCCTGGTGATCGACCGGCGCCTCCAGGCGGGACCCAACCGCATCGCCGGGGAATGGGGCCACAACCCGCAGCCGGGCGAGACGGGCGGGCGGGCCTGCTACTGCGGGAGGACCGACTGCGTGGAGCTCTACCTGTCCGGCCCGGCCGTGGCCGGTGAGTACCGACGATCCGCCGGGATGGAACTGACCGCGGAGCAGGTGATGGACCGCATCGATGGGGACGCGGTAGCCGCCGCGGTGTTCGATCGCTACGCCACCCGCCTGGCAAGGGCCCTGGCAGTGGTGATCAACATCCTCGATCCGGAGGTCGTGATCCTGGGCGGGGGCATGTCGAACGTGGACCGACTCTACGAGGAGGTGCCGCAAAGGTGGGGGAAGTGGATATTCTCCGATGGCGTGGCCACCCGCCTGGCGCGGAACCGGCATGGCGACTCCGGGGGCGTCCTGGGGGCGGCATGGCTATGGCCTGTCCCTGAGAAGCAGGCGGGAGCAAGGTCCACCGGCTGACCCGGCCCGGCACCGAAGAAAGGCGAGGCGTGATGGAAGGCAAGCGAAGTTCCCGGATAGTGACCGGCCTCCTGCTGGTGGTGATCGGAGCGTTGCTGCTCATCGAGAACCTCACCGACTGGCGCTACACGCTGAGCGACTGGTGGCCGGCGATCCTGGTGGTGATCGGTCTCGGCAACCTGGTGCGGCGGCGCTCGGGCCGGTGGTTCTGGGCTGCGGTCGCCCTGTTCGGCGCGTTGATGCTGGTGGACTCCCTCGGTATCTGGGGCATCGACTACGGAGACGTGTGGAGGCTCTGGCCGCTCGTCCTGGTTTGGGTGGGCGCCAAGTTCATCCTGATGAGCCGCCGGCCCCGGACCAGGCGTCGCAAGCAGGATCGGGAATCCGAGGCCATCGAGACGACCGATCTGAACGTGTCCTGCGGGTTCGGAACCACCGAGCAGCGGATCACCAGCCGGGTGTTCTCCGGAGGAGCGGTCAGTGCTGTCTTCGGATCCGCCAAGATCGACCTGGTCGATGCCGGGTTGGCGATCAGCTCGCCCACCGTGGACGTCTCGGCGGTGTTCGGAGGGGTCGTCTTCGTGGTGCCCGACGACTGGGTGGTCGACCTCCGCACCACCAACATCTTCGGCGGGGTCAACGACCAGCGAGGCGAGACCCCACCCAGCACCGGCCCGACGCTGACCATCACGGGAACCTGCCTGTTCGGCGGGATCACCATCGAATCCGGCCGGGCCGGAAAACGGTCCGCCTGACCGGGTAGCTACTGAGCCTCTGATCGGGCCCTGGCCAGGGCTTTCCGCATGTGAAGCTCGGGGATGGGTCCTCGCCGGACCGCCTCCGCCGCCGGATGGCCCTCGAAGAGCACCTGGCGTAGCAGCGCAGCCACCATCTCGAGCCGCTCCGCCTGGTCGTCCACGTCGGCCGGCGAGAGCAGGTCGCCGTGGCCGGGTACCACTGTCGGCCCCACTCCGGGGCGCGCCGCGGCCAGCGTGGCAGGCCACTCCAGGGGATAGGAATCGCCCATCTCGGGGCTCTTGCCCTCCTCCACCAGGTCCCCCATGAAGGTCACGCCGCGGGAGCGGACCACGACGTCTGCATCGGTGTGGCCCCGCCCGTGGTACGTGACCTCGACGCGCTGTCCGCCGATGTCGATGGCGGTCACCGCCTCGAACGTGTGCTGCGGCGGCACCACTGTCACCCGCTCGATCTCGTCTCTCCGCTCCCGGGGCATCCAGCGCCGCGCATCCTCGAAGTGGGGCTCCGTACTCCCCCGCAGCATCCGCCGACAGGACCGGTGACCCCAGATGGCGGCGCCCGGGAAGAGGGCGTTCCCGAACACGTGGTCCCAGTGCCAGTGGGTATTGACCACCCACCTCACCGGCTTGGTCGTCAGCGCGCCAAGCTCTCCGGACAGTTCGCGTGCGGCATCCTCGCTCTCGCGGGTGTCGACCAGCAGCACGCCGTCGGTGCCGATCACGACCCCTATGTTGATCCGCAGGAAGGGATAGGAACGCCGGAAGACGCCATCGGCGAGCTCTTCGAACATGGCCTCGCGAGATTACCCCCGCCAGATCGGCGTTCTCGCCACCGTTGCGCCATCATTGTGAGGCAATGCCCACCAACGTCACCCCGGAGTACAAGAAGGCCGAAGCCGACTACAAGGCCGCCCGCGAGTCGCGGGATCGCCTTACGGCCCTCCGGGAGATGCTGCGCACCATCCCGAAGCACAAGGGAACCGAACACCTCCAGGCCGGGATCAAGACCAAGATCAAGGAATTGACCGAGGAGCTGGCCGCTCCCAGGAAGACGGGCGCACGGGCCGGGCCGGTCTACACCGTCCGGCCGGAAGGGGCGGGCCAGATCGTCCTTCTCGGACCTCCCAACAGCGGCAAGTCCTCGCTCCACCACGCCCTCACCGGTTCAGGCGCCCCGGTCGGGGCGTACCCCTTCACCACCCAGCATCCCCAGCCCGGAATGGCACCCGTGGGTGACATCGGGATCCAGTTGATCGACCTCCCGCCGATCACCGCCGAGCACCCCTTGGCCTGGATCGGGAATGCCCTGCAGCCCGCGGACGGGGCACTACTGGTGGTTGACGTGTCGGAGCCCGGCTGCGTAGCGGCCGTGGAGGAATTGGTGGGGTTGCTGGAGGAACGCAAGGTGTTCCTGACCGGGGAGTGGCCAAGCGGCGCGGGGGCGCCCACGGATCCCGACGATCCGTTCGCCAAGATCCTGCCCACCGCGGTGGTGGCCTCCAAGGCCGACCTGACCGAACAGGTCGAGGAGGAGATCGAGGTGCTGATGGAGTTGGTCGACCTCGACCTCCCCATCCTCAGGTCCTCCATTCCCGGTGACGAGGTAGGCCACCTGGGTGACTGGCTCTTCGACGCCTTGGGGGTGGTGCGGGTGTACACCGTCTCGGCTGCCGCGCGGAAGGACGACAGGCCCTACACGATCCGCCGCGGCCAGACGGTGCTCGATGTGGCCGTCCTGGTCCACAAGGACTTCGCCCGCGATCTCAAGTACGCCCGGCTGATCCGGCCCGGCCAGCCCGACCGCCGGATCGGAAAGGCGTTCGCGCTCCAGGACGGAGACCGCATCGAGATTCACATCTGAGCGGCGCCCCGGCCGTCTACCTCCCTTGGTTGGTGTAGCCGTGCGGCAGGTTGTCGAAGCGGGTGTACTCAGCGGCGAAGGTGGCCTTGACCACGCCGGTGGGACCGGCCCTCTGCTTGGCGATGATGATGTCGGCCAACCCCTTCTGGTCGGACTGCGGGTTGTAGTACTCGTCGCGGTAGATCATGAGCACCACGTCCGCGTCCTGCTCGATCGCCCCCGACTCGCGGAGGTCCCCGAGCTGCGGGCGCCGGTCTCCCCTGCTCTCCAGGGCGCGGTTGAGCTGCGAGACCGCGATCACCGGCACGTCCAGTTCCCTGGCCAGCCCCTTGAGGTTGAGGCTGATCTCGGCTATCTCCTGCTGCCTGTTCTCCCTGGTACGGGCCTGCATCAGCTGCATGTAGTCCACCACCACCAGGTCAAGCCCGCGCTGGCGCTTCATCCGCCGGCATTTGGCCCGGATGTCGGTAACCGTGCGCGACCCCTCGTCGGCGTGCAGCGGCGCCCCGTACAGGCTGGCCGAGGCGGACACGAGCCGGGGCCATAGCCTGGCCGACTCGCCCTGATCCAGGCCGGAACGCAGCTTCATGGAGTTGACCCGGGCGTAGGATCCCAACCAGCGGTAGGCGATCTCCATCGGCGACATCTCCAGGCTGAACAACGCCACCGGCCCGTTATTGAGGGCCACATGGCTGGCTATGTTCATGGCCAGGGCGCTCTTGCCCATACCGGGACGGCCGGCCACCACGATCAGCGTGCCGGGCTGAAGTCCCCCCAGCTTGCGGTCCAGATCCACCAGGCCGGTGGAGAGCCCGGTGACATCCTGCTCGCCTCTCTCCGCCTTCTCCAGCTTCTGCAGGAGCTGCTCGAGCAGGCCTCCCATCCGCTCGAGGCCGCCTTCCACCCGGTCCTGCGCCACCCGCAGAACCGCCTGTTCGGCCTGGTCCAGGACCGTTTCGATCTCCATGTCCAGGTTCATGGCCAGGTCACCGATCCGCCGGGTCGCCTCCAGCATCCCGCGCCGGACGGCATGTTCGGCAACCACCTCCGTGTAGTAGCCCACGTTGGCGGCACTGGGCACCTTGTCCCAGAGCACGGCGACCCTGCTGACGCCACCCACCTTGTCGATATTGCCCATCCTGGTCAGACGGTCGGCCACCGTCAGCGTGTCGATGGGTTGGTTGTCGTCGTAGAGGCGCACCATGGCGCCGAAGATCATCCGGTAGGCCGGAACGTAGAAGTCCGACTCCTTCAGCCGTCCGATCACCTCATCGGCCGCCGACTGCGACCGGAGGACCGCGCCCAGCACGGACTCCTCCGCTTCGCCGCTGTGGGGCGGAGCCATGGCCTGGGTGAAGGCAACGGGGTCGGAGACCCGCTCGGCCACCGTCACGGTATTGCCCCTGCGGGGAAGATGGCCCGGCCCATACTGCGCCCTCCCTCTGTCCGACATCGTCACTACCAGGATGGCGCGAGGGTGTGACATTCCGCGCCGCGCGGTCCCCCGGGCTCGACGCCCGGGGCCGGCGAGCCAGGTCGCTACGCGGCGACGTGCGGGAAGGTCACAGGGGGAAGAGGGAAGTGGTCGGGGAGATCACCGGTAGTCGCGCCGTCCGACCGGAGTCCAACCGCCAGTCAGCATAGGCAACCGGAAGGCCGCCAGGCCCGGGTTCCGGGGCCAGATTTTGCCGCTCTTCAGGTTTCTGCCCGGGACGCCAACCACTCGCCGAAGCAACGTCTGGGCGTCACCGGTGAGCCGGGATCACATCCAGAGTCAGAACGCACTGCACCTCAGGATGCAGGGTGATGGTCACCTCGTGGTAGCCGATGGTCTTGATGGGTTCCGCCAGCAGGACCATACGCCGCTCCAGGACCACCGATGACAGGCTCCTCACCGCGTCGATGATCTCGGCGATCCCGATCGACCCGAACAACTGACCCTCGTCATTCACCCTGGCGGCTATGACAACCCGGGTCTCAGCCAGGTGCGAGCGGATATTCTCCGCGGCTTCCAGTTCGCGACGGCGAGCCTCCTGGCGGACCCGCGCGGCCTCCTGGATCTGACGGATCATGCCGGTGGTGGCCTTGGCGGCCAGCCCCTGGGGCAGGAGGTAGTTGCGTCCGTAGCCGGTGGACACCTCCACGATGTCTCCCTTCGTTCCCAGACCGGCCACGTCGGACTTGAGCACCAGCCTCATCGCGGGCTCTTGGTGTACGGCAACAACGCCATCTCGCGAGCGTTCTTGATGGCGATCGCCACCCGCCGCTGGTACTGGGCGCAGGCGCCGGTCACCCGCCGGGAACGGATCTTGCCGCGTTCGGAGATGAACCGGCCCAGGGTGTCCAGGTCCTTGTAGTCGACGTAGGGCACCCTGGTGTTGTCGCACTTCATCTGCCCGCAACCCGGACAGACCCGCTTGCGAATCGTCTTGGGTCCTCTGGGCCGCCGGCGGCGGCGGTTCGGGATTCGTCTCGCCATGAGTCATAGCTCCTTATCAGAAGGGTGCTTCGTCAGGCGGCGGGTTGTTCCGCGCCACCGGGGCAGGGGGTACGTTGGCCTGCTGCTGGCCGCCGCCGCTCCAGCCACCGCCTCGCGGAATGCGGGTCACCGAGGCGGTGGCCCACCGGAGGCTGGGGCCGATCTCGTCGACCTGTATCTCGACCACGGAGCGCCGGTCGCCCTCCTGGGTCTCCCAGGACCGCTGCTCGAGACGGCCGGTGACCATCACCCGGGTCCCCTTGCGCAACGACTCGGAGACGTTCTCGGCCAGGTCCCGCCAGCAGGTGGCGTTGAAGAAGCTGGTGTCGCCATCCTCCCACGTGTTGGTGTCGCGGTTGAAGCGGCGACGGTTCACGGCAATGGTGATCCTGACCATGGCCACCCCGTTGGGCGTGAACCTCATCTCGGGGTCCTGGGTCAGGTTGCCTACGATGGTTACTGTGTTGTCGGGCATGCCATTCCTATCTGTGTGTGCTGCTCACTCGGTTCCTACCCATTACATCAAGACCCTGTGACACTCCCTCATGCACCGGATACGTCCGCAGCGCTCCTGTCAGGCTGATCCGATGACTCTTTGGCGGTCTTCGTACGACCGGGACGAGCACCGGGCCGGATGATCTTGTGCCGGATTACCGCGTCGGAAAGGGATAGGGCGCGGTCCAGGGCGGCGACATGGTGGGGCTCACCTTCGAACGTGACCACCGTGTAGTAGCCCTCACGGACCTTGTCGATCTCGTAGGCGAGCCGCCGCTTGCCCCAGAAGTCGATCTCGACGACCGACGCATCGGCTTCTTGGAGAAAGTTCTGGAGAACCTGTGACTCACGCCTGGCATCGGCCTCGGCCAACTCGGGCCTATGAATGGTCATCAACTCGTACGTGCGCATGGGGGCGCATCACCTCCTTCGGACATCCGGGCCGGCACTCGCCCCCCGGAAGGCGCCTTGTCGGGCGCAGGACTTCGATTGTGGGAACCGCATGACAGGCATCATGCATCAGCGGCGGCTGGAAGTCTAGTGGCCTGTTCAGTGGTCAGTGGTCAGTGGTCAGTGGTCAGTGGCCACTTCGGGTGTGAGGCGTACTTGGAAGACCGCCGGCCAGAGTTTACCGGTCAGGTAGAACGACTCGTCTCCCGGGTCATAGGCGATCCCGTTGAGCACGTCGATCCCATCGGTCGATCCGAGGCGATCGAGCAGCGACGACGCGTCGATCTGGCCCACGACCCTCCCGGTGCCGGGGTCGATGACCACGATCTCCTCCGTCTGCCACACGTTGGCGTAGACGAGATCCTCCACGCACTCCAGTTCGTTGATCCGTTCGACAGGCTCCCCGGACCTCAGAACCTCCACCCCACCCACGGGCTCGAAGGTCGTGCGGTCGCGGAAGGTCAGCCGTGACGATCCGTCGCTCATGACGAGCCGGTCCTCCTGTGCGCACAACCCCCACCCCTCGCCTTCGTAGGAGAAGGCGCCCAGCGGGGCGAGCGTCTCCGCATCCCAGATGAAGGCGGTCCCCTCTCTCCAGGTCAGCTGGATGAGACGATCGCCCACCAGCTCGAGGCCCTCGCCGAAGAACCCATCTTCGAGGCTCGTGGAGCGGATCACATGGCCGGTACCGGGATCCACGATCCGCACGGTCGACTCGCCGTAGAGCCCGGTGCTCTCGTAGAAGACCCCGTCCCCCAGGACCAGACCCTGGGTGAAGGCCCGCGGGTCGTGGGGTAGCGCCCTGACGAAGACCGGCGCTACGGATACCGGCTCGCCGGATAACGGGTCGGGAGGAACCTTCGTGTCCGCCGGCGCGGGCGGAGCGGTCGTTGTCACGGCTGCCGCGGTCGTAGAGGTCGTGGTCGTAGAGGTCGTGGTCGGAGAGGTCGTGGTCGCGGCTGCGGGGGCAGGCGTCGTCGGCACGGTGGTTGCGGGAGAGGTGCTGCTCGTGGAGGCGGGACTTCCGGCGGGTGAGGCGCCGGCGCAGGACCAGAGGAGCAGACACCCGAGCAGAGCCGCCGCCGCCCGCCGGGAGGAGCGGAACCCCTGGGCCACGGGTGATCTCTCGGCCCTTATGGTCGATCGGCGCCGGCCGGGCGGAGCGCCGACAGCAGAGGTATGGCCGCTATCTTCTCCTCGGTCAGCTCCTCCCACCGCAGCCCGGGTGCGGGGCGCGACCCGTCACAGTTGATCACCCGATCAGGCGTGACGATCAGGTCGAGACGGATGTCATGGCCCGCCATCGGGATCCGGTCCTCCTCCAGGACCTGGACCTCGTGGACGGTGGTGGCCACCAGGGTCTCCGGTCCGATGAGACCCGCCTCCCAGGCCAGGGCGTACTCGAGGTCGCTGAAGCCCCCGCCCTTCCCGAGCCGTGCGCCGGTCGGGTCGACGGCCACGCAACCGGTGACCACCAGGTCGACCGGAGCCATGTCCTCGATCCGGACGGTCCGAGCCGAGCGGGAGGCGCCCTTGATGGATGAGGCGGCCCGGGGAGGATCGGTCAGGCGATCGGGATCCAGGCAGAAGAAAGGCTCCGGCTCGGCCAGCCGGGGTACCGCCATGAAGACCAGCTTGCCATCCTCGAGTGCCCGCTGGCGGACCGGCCACTGGGGCGAGTCCGGGTTGGACTTCAGCGTGCCCGCCCGCCGCCACGCCCGCGTGCCGCGCAGCCGCTCGGCAGCCGCCTCCGCTCCCACGAAGTTGGAGATCCGGTTCCGAGCGCCCGGAAACCGGGCTACGCCGCCGCCGGCGAGACGGTCCCACACCATCTCCCGCAGCGAAGCCTTGGCGGCGAGGAGGGTGGGGTCCCCTCCGGCATCACGATCGTGGCGGGCCGCCGTCCGTACCATGCCGGTCACGTTACCCTGCCCCGATCCCGCAAAACCGGCTCGACCGGCCGCCCCCACCCGGAAGGCTCCTGACCGATGACCCGACGGATCATCGCCGGATACCTGGCCATCACGCTCATCGCCTCCTGCGCGAGTGACAGCGCCCCGGAAGCCGACCGGGTCGAGCTGCTGGTGGCGGCGGCCGCTTCCCTAACCGACGTCTTCCGGGAAGTCGAGACGGCCTTCGAGGGTGCCCACCCCGGCATCGACGTGGTCCTCAACCTGGGAGGTAGCTCGCTCCTGAGAGAGCAGATCCTGGCGAAGGCGCCGGTGGACGCGTTCGCTCCCGCGAACGTGGCCATCATGGAAGAGATCCGCGCCGCCGGCCTCGTCAGCGGCGAGGCTCGCGTCTTCGCCCGCAACACCATGGCCATCGCCGTTCCCGCCGGGAACCCGGGAGGAGTGACCGGCCTGGACGACCTGGCCCGGCCGGAGCTGCTGGTGGGATTGTGCGCCGAGACGGTTCCCTGCGGTCAATTCACGCGCCAGGTCCTGCAGCGGGCCGGGGTCACGGCCCGGCCCGACACCAAGGAGCCCAACGTGCGCGCCCTGCTCACCAAGGTCGAGCAGGGAGAGCTCGACACCGGCATCGTCTACGCCACCGATGTCCGGGAAGCGAACGGCGCGGCCGCGATCACCATCCCGGAGGAGCACAACGTCACGACGGATTACCCGATCGCGATAATGACCGCCACGTCCCACCCGGAAGCTGCGGCTGCGTTCGTCGCCTTCGTACTGTCGGAGGAGGGACGGATGCTCCTGAACCGGCACGGGTTCCGCCTCCCCTGACGGTGCCGAGCAACCACCGGACCCGGGGAACGTGCATAATCAGGGTTGATGACTGAAGACCAGGACAGCATCCGGGAGGCCTCCCGCTCGAGGGGTGGGCGGCCCAGGACGGTTCACCGGCCACGCCGGCCGCCCGCGTTCATTGCCATCCCAGCCATCCTCGGGCTGGCTCTGTTCGCCCTACCGGTGCTGGGGCTCCTGGGCCGCGCTCCATGGGGTCGGCTGGCGAACCTACTCGGCTCCGATCTGGCGCTGGAGGCCCTCCGGCTATCGGCGATCTCCTCTGTCAGCGCGGCGGTCATCTCCCTCCTGCTCGGCGTGCCGGTGGCCTGGACCCTGTGCCGCTACGACTTTCCGGGACGCTCGCTCCTCAGAGGACTCGTGCTGCTTCCGATGGTCCTGCCGCCCGTCGTGGGAGGGGCGGCCCTGCTGTTCGCCCTTGGAAGGCGGGGCCTGGTGGGATCCCCCCTGTACGAAACCACCGGGCTCGTCCTGCCGTTCTCGACCGGTGGAGTGATCCTGGCGGGGGTGTTCGTGGCGATGCCCTTGATGGTGCTCACCGTTGAAGGCGGGCTCCGCAGCCTGGATCACCGCTTCGAGCGGGCGGCCGAGACGCTCGGCGCCGGACGGTGGACCGTGCTCCGGCGGGTGACGATCCCCATGATCGCCCCGTCGCTCGTGGCCGGTATCGCCCTGACCTGGGCTCGAGCGCTCGGTGAGTTCGGAGCGACCCTGACCTTCGCCGGCAACCTCCAGGGACGCACGCAGACGCTGCCCCTGGCGGTGTTCGTCGCCCTGGAGAGCGACCGGGATACCGCCCTGGCGCTCAGCCTGGTGATGGTGATCGTCTCGCTGGCCGTACTCGTGGCTCTCAGGGACCGCTGGTGGCGAAGCAGATGAGTACCGGCCTCGATTCACGCTTGGTTATGCGGCGAGAGGGCTTCCATCTGGATGTGGCTCTGGGCATCGATCCCGGACAGACGGTCGCCTTGCTGGGCCCGAACGGAGCGGGCAAGACCACCGTGATAGGGGCGCTGGCCGGCCTCGTGCCGCTCGACGGGGGTTACGTACGGCTCGGTGGTCGGGTCCTCGAGGATGCGGCCACCGGCACCCTCGTGGGACCGGCGGAGCGCCGGATCGGCGTCATGTTCCAGGAAGGAGTGCTCTTCCCCCACCTGAGCGCGCTGGAGAACGTGGCCTTCGGGCTCCGCTCCCGCCGGGTACCCCGCCGGGAGGCGCGCCGGCGCGCGGCCGGATGGCTGGAGGCGGTGGGCCTAGGCGAGCTGTCCGGCCAGCGTCCCGGCCGCCTGTCGGGAGGCCAGCGGCAGCGCGTGGCGCTGGCCCGGGCGTTGATAACCGAGCCCTCCATGCTGCTGCTGGACGAGCCGTTCTCCGCACTCGACGTCAGTTCACGGGCCGGACTGCGCCGGCTGCTCCAGGACCACCTGGCCGGCTTCCCGGGACCGAGCCTGCTGATCACCCACGACCCCACCGAGGCCTTCCTGCTGGCCGACCGGCTGGTGGTACTCGAGAACGGCTCGGTTGCCCAGGAGGGCAGCGCCGATCAGATCCGGCTCCGTCCCGCCAGCCCCTACGCGGCCGACCTGGCAGGGGTCAACCTGTTGGTCGGGACCGCCTCGGGAAAGGTCCTGACCATCGGTAACCACCGGCTGGTGGTTCCCGAAGCGGCATCGGGCCGGGTCATCGCCACCATCCATCCGCGTGCCATCTCCATCCACCTCGATCGGCCGGGGGGAAGCCCGCGCAACTCCTGGCCGACCAGGATCGAGCGGATCGACCACCACGCCGACCGGGTCCGCGTCCAGACCGGTCCTCCGCTGCCGGTCACGGCCGAGATCACCCCTGACGCCCAGACGGGCTTGAACCTCGCGCCCGGATCGGAGGTGTGGTTGTCCGTCAAGGCCACCGAGATACAGGTAGACGCCGGCTGACCATCTGACGAACCTCCATGTTGCCCACGGGCTCGACCTGGAGGTTCGCCACCGGCGACCGGGACGGATGGACATCCTGCGGTACCTCCTAGCATCCTCCACGGACATGAGCACGGTGGATCTCGTCGTCATCGGCGCCGGACCCGCAGGCGCCGCCACCGCCATCCGGGCCGCCCGCCAAGGCGTCACGACGGTGGTCTTCGACCGCGCTCCCTACGGCCGCGACAAGGTGTGCGGCGATGGGCTCACCCCCCGAGCCGTGGGCGCACTCGAAGAGTTGGGCATCGACCTCGGCGCCTGCCACCTGATCGAGGGGCTGCGGATGATCGCCGGGAACACCGAACGGATGCTGCGCTGGCCCCGGACCAGCCGCTTCCCGGCTCATGGAGCGGTCCTACCCCGTCGCAAGCTGGACGCCGCCCTGGTGGATGCCGCCACCGAAGCGGGCGCCCGCGTGGTCTGGGACACCGAAGCCCTACCCGTCTTCGAAGATGACGGAGTGGTGGGGGTCGAAGCCGGCGGGCACTTCTGGAGGGCGGGAATGGTGGTGGCCGCCACCGGGGCGCCCGGCGCCGCCGCCCGGCTGCTGGGCGCCACCCGGGTGGCCGGCGAGCCCTACGGGGTGGCGATCCGCAGCTATGCGGCCTCCCCCCGTCACGCCGAGCGCTACATAGAAGCCTGCCTGACCATGCGCGACGCCGACGGCAACGCGGTGCCGGGATACGGCTGGATCTTCCCGGCCGGAGACGGGACGGTCAACATCGGAGCCGGGTCCCTGTCCACGATGAAGCACTTCAGCCGCCTCAACCTGAACTCCCTGCTCGACTCCTACCACGCCGGCGTGCGGGATTCCTGGGCGCTCGGGCCCTACCTGGAGCGCCCGCGGGCCTGGCGACTTCCTATGAGCTCCGTCCGCAGGCACGGTCCGGGCTGGGTGGCGGTGGGTGACGCGGCCGGACTCGTCAACCCGATGAACGGCGAGGGCATCGACTACGGGCTGGAGTCAGGCATCCTCGCCGCCGACCTGTTCGTAGAGGACCCGGTCTCGGCGCCCGAGCGGTACGACCGGGTGGTGGGCGAACGCTTCGATGCCTTCCTGCGCACCGGTCGGCGGTTCTCCCTGCTGATCGGCCATCCCGCCATCCTCAATGCCGGATTGCGAGTAGCGGTCGGCACCCAGGCCATCGCCCGAATCACGTTGCGGGTCATGGGCAACCTCGTGGACTCGGAGACTCCGGGCGCGGCGGGAAGGGTCCTGGGCGCCACCGACCGGATCCTGGCCGTAGCCGAGCCGTTGCTCAGGAGAACACGTGCCAGGGCTTGAGTCAGTGGGCAGTGGGCAGTAGGCAGTAGGCAGTAGGCAGGGGATGTTGTAGCCCAGGGACGGTCAACACAAGCCACGAGACTTACGGGCCTAGCGGAACCTGATTAACTCCGGGTCGCTCACTGGCCACTGGCCACTGACCACCGACCACTTCAGGAGTGACTCCGGGTCCTGTGCCCACACCATGCTTACCAGGTGGTGGTATGGTCGAAGGCGCTCACGAGAGGACGGGAGATGGCGGGAATCACATTCGATGCGGTCGGCAAGATCTATGGCGGCGAGACGCGGGCCATCGCGGACGTGTCCATCGACATCGCCGACGGCGAGTTCGTGGTGCTCGTGGGACCGTCCGGTTGCGGCAAGTCCACCCTGTTGCGGATGGTGGCCGGCCTCGAGGACATAACCGAGGGCAAGATCCTGATCGGCGACCGGGTGGTCAACGACGTGGCTCCCAAGGACCGGGACATCGCCATGGTCTTCCAGAACTATGCGCTCTACCCGCACATGACGGTGCGGGACAACATGGCCTTCGGCCTGAAGCTGAGAAAGACCCCCAAGAAGGAAATCGAGGAACGGGTCGGCGAGGCCGCCCGCATCCTGGAGATCACCGATTACCTGGACCGCAAGCCCAAGGCCCTGTCCGGCGGCCAGCGGCAGCGCGTGGCCATGGGCCGGGCCATCGTGCGGGAGCCGGCCGCGTTCCTGATGGACGAGCCCCTGTCCAATCTGGACGCCAAGCTGAGGGTCCAGATGCGCTCGGAGCTGGGCCTCCTGCATTCCAGGCTCGGTACCACCACCCTCTACGTGACCCACGACCAGGTGGAGGCCATGACCATGGGAGACCGGGTCGCGGTTCTGAAGGCGATCTCGGACACCGAGTCCAACCTCCAGCAGATAGCGTCTCCGCGGGAGCTCTATGACCATCCGCGCAACCTGTTCGTGGCCGGCTTCATCGGCTCTCCCGCCATGAACTTCGTCTACGCGACGGTGGGCGCCGACGGAACCGCCACCACGCTCGACTTCGGCGGCCACAGCCTGGCCGTGGGCTCCGGCGCCCTGCCCGACGGCTTGGAGCGGTCCGAACGCGAGATCGTGGTCGGAGTGCGACCGGAGGCCTTCGAGATCAGGTCGGCGGCCGGCGCGGGCGGGAGCGCCATGACCGTCACCGCTTCCCTCGTGGAACAGCTCGGCTCCGAGGCCTACGTCCACTTCGCGGTACCGGTCCGACCGGTGGTGACCGCCGACATCGAGGCCCTGCTGGCCGAGGAGGGTACGGACGCTTCCGCGTTGGGCGACGAGACCAAGTTCACCGCCCGGGTCAACCCCGACCACGCCCCCCGAGTCGGCCAGTCCGCCGAGTTGGTGGTCGACACCACCAAGCTTCACTTCTTCGATCCGGAAAGCGGCGACGCCCTGTAACTAGTTGCTAGTTGCTAGTTAACATTAAATTATACTGACTACTGAGTCGTGGCCGGTGGCCAGTTTGCGACTTCGAGGTAATCGAGTTCCCTGTGCCCTTAAGCCTTTCGGGTTGTCTGTTCCTCCCGTGGTACACCATTCACTGACGACTGACCACTGACCACAGACCCTTGGGACTGGTCGTCTGGTGAGCGATGGGACACCCAGCCCGGATCACGCTGTTTTTCCCGGCGCGCGGGGGGTGTTTGCACTAACCTGGCGAGGAGGTCAGGTAGAGCATCTACCTGACGGTGAAGGGAGGAGAAATGGCCCAAACGGGACTTGACAGTTACTTCAAAGTCTCCGAACGCGGATCGTCGGTAGGCACGGAGGTCCGGGCAGGAGTCACCACTTTCCTGGTAATGGCCTACATCCTGTTCGTCAACGCCGACATTCTGGGCGCCACCGGCCTCGATCCGGTTGCCGTAGCCGCCGGAACGGCCCTGGTGGCCGGGGTGCTATCGATAGCCATGGGGGTGATCGCCAACCATCCGATTGCGCTTGCAGCAGGGCTCGGAATCAACGCGGCCGTGGCGTTCGGCCTGGTGCTGACCGACGGGCTGACTGCGGAAGGCGCCATGGGCGTGATCCTGTGGGAGGGCATCCTCGTCACCATCCTGGTCGTGCTCGGCCTGCGCGAGGCGGTGATGGCCGCCATCCCCGACAGCCTGAAGTACTCCATAGGGGTGGGCATCGGCCTGTTCATCCTCTTCATCGGCCTGGTCAACGGAGGCCTGGTACGGCAAGGCGGCGCCATCGTGGAATTCGTGTTCCCGAATTCGTACGCCGCGGGCACCACCCTCGTCGGGGTGCTGATCGCCCTGGTGCTGATGGCCCGTAAGGTGAAGGGAGCGATGATCATCACGATCGTCCTCACCACCATCGTGGCGTTGATCCTGAACGTGATCGACCTACCCTCCAGCTTCTCGGCCAGCGTCAGCTTCTCGACCATCGGTGCCGTCGACATGGGGAACGTGTTCGCTGAAATGGGCGCACTAGCGGCCATTCTCACGATCTTCACCTTCATGCTGACCGACTTCTTCGACACGATGGGAACTGCCACCGCGGTCTCCGAGCAAGCCGGGCTGACCAAGGACGGAAAGATTCCCAAGCTCCGCGAGCTGCTTCTGGTTGACTCCCTGGGCGCAGCACTCGGTGGACTGTGCGGGGTCAGCTCCAACACCAGCTACATCGAGAGCTCTGCGGGCGTAGCCGAGGGGGGCAGAACCGGCCTGACGTCGGTGGTTACCGGCGTGCTGTTCCTGGTCGCCATCATCCTGTCGCCTCTGGCACTGCTGGTACCCAGCCAGGCCACGGCTCCCGTTCTGATCCTGATCGGGTTCCTGATGGTGGGTCTGTTGAAGCACATCGACTTCACCGACCTGGAAGAAGGACTACCGGCGTTGCTGGCAGTGATCCTGATGCCGCTGACCTACTCGATCACGGTGGGGATCGCGGCAGGGTTCCTGACGCATACCCTGATCAAGATCGTGAAGGGCAAGGCCGCCCAGGTCCATGTCCTGATGTGGATAGTCTCGGCCGCGTGCCTGATCTACTTCCTCCAAGACTGGCTCGGCGCCTACCTCTGATCCACACACCTATGACTCAGGAGAGGGCGCCATCCGGCGCCCTCTCCCTGTTTCCGCAGCTCGGGTCATGACAGGCACCGACAGCATCCGACCAGAGGAGCGTGCGGGCATGGAGAGGTTCGTCCGGGGGCTGCCCAAGTCGGAGCTGCACATCCACATCGAGGGCACCCTCGAGGCGCGGATGATGTTCGACCTGGCCCGGCGCAACGGAGTGACCTTGCCGTACGGCTCGATCGAGGAGGTCGAGGCGGCCTACGCGTTCGCGGATCTGCAGTCCTTCCTCGACATCTACTACGAGGCCGCCGCGGTGCTCCTGACCGAGGCCGACTTCGCCGATCTGATGTCCGCCTACCTGGCCCGGGCGGTGGCCGACGGGGTACGCCACGCCGAGATCTTCTTCGACCCCCAGACCCACACCGACCGGGGCATCGACATGGGGACGGTGATCCGGGGCTTCGTGAGCGCCCAGCAGGACGCCGCGCCGGACATCTCCTCCACGCTGATCCTGTGCTTCCTCCGGCACCTGCCCGCCGAGGCGGCGGTCGAGACCCTGGAGGCGGCCCGGCCATACCTCGAGCACGTCCAGGGAGTGGGCCTCGACTCGGGCGAGAAGGGCAACCCGCCGGAACTGTTCGCCGAGCCCTACCGCATGGCGGTCGCGGCCGGGCTCATCCCGGTCGCCCACGCCGGTGAGGAAGGTCCGGCCGGATACATCCGCTCGGCTCTGGACGTCCTGGGCGCCCGGCGAATCGACCACGGCGTCCGGGCCTGGGACGACCCGGAACTGGTGGATCGCCTCGTCCGGGAGCGGGTACCCCTGACCATCTGCCCCCTGTCGAACCAGCGGCTCCAGGTATTCCCCGACCTCCGCACGCACCCCCTCAAACGCTTCATGGACGCGGGGGTGCTGGTGACGGTGAACTCGGACGATCCGGCCTACTTCGGCGGCTACGTGGGCGACAACTACCTCGCAATCGCCGAAGCCCTCGGCTTGACCCGGACGGACATGGTCCGGCTGGCCAGGAACTCGATCGAGGCAACCTTCCTTCCGGACGACCGCAAGGCGACCCTCCAGGATGAGATCACCGCCTACGTAGGCTCGTATCCGGCCAGCCTTTGATGACGGACTGACTCGGCCGCTATCCTTAGCCGCCCCGCCCGTCCAGGGCGTGTGTTTTCATGGCGGGCCCGGTCCGGCGGTCGCCCGCCCCGATCCGTGTTCTCGAGGAGTTGCCATGTCCAACGTCATACTGCGCGCCGAGACCGGCCGCGAAACCGGTACGAGAAGCTCCCGCAGGTTGAGGAGCCGAGGCATGGTGCCCGCCACGTTCTACGGCCGGGGCTCGGACGCTCTCTCGGTGGCGGTGAGCGCCCGTGACCTCCGCTCGGCGCTGACCACGGAGGCCGGACTCAACGCCGTGATCAACCTCCAGATCGGAGAGGAGACACATACCTCCCTGGCCCGCCAACTCCAGCGCCATCCCACCAAGGGGGACATCATCCACCTGGACTTCCTCAAGATCTCCCTCACCGACGAGGTCGAGGCCGTGGTGGCCATCGAGCTGATCGGGGATCAGGCCGCCATCCGGGAGGGAGGAGGCATCCTCGAGACGATCGCCAACACGGTGACCGTTCGGGCGCTCGTGACCGCCATCCCGGAGTCGATCCAGGCCGACATCTCCGGCCTCGGAGTAGGCGACACCATGCGCGTGTCGGACCTGCCCACTCCGAGCGGGGTCGAGTACCTCGACGACCCGGACCAACCGATCCTGGTGGTCAGCCTCCCGGCCATCGCCCAGGCCGAAGAAGAGGCCGAGGAGCTAGAGGAGGATCTCGTGCTGGTCGGCGAGGACGGCGACGAGACGGAGGCCGCGCCCGAACAGGAGGCTTGACCCCGGTCAGGCGTTAGTAACCGACGTGAGCGACAGCAATGCCGGTGATCGTGGGGCTCCATAACCCCGAGCCTGCCTACTCCGGCACGCGCCACAATGTCGGGGCCGAGGTGGTCGCCGTCCTGGCGCGGCGGTCGGAGAGCCGGCTGCGACGGGGACCCCGGCGGGTCAGGTGCCGGGTGGCCCGGGCGCGCATCGGAACCGAGCCCGCGTTGCTGGCCCTACCGAACGCCTCGATGAACGTGACCGGGCCACCCGTCCGGGCATTGCTCAGCTACTACAAGGTGAAGCCGCGGGATCTGCTGGTCATCCATGACGACATCGATCTGCCCTTCGGCCGGCTCCGGCTACGGTCGGGCCGTAGCCACGGCGGCCACAACGGGGTGCGGTCGATAGTCGGATCGCTCGGAACCACCGACTTCTGGCGTCTCAAGCTCGGCCTCGGGCGTCCGCCCGGACGCATGGACCCGGCCGCGTACGTTCTGAGCCGGTTCTCCGCCGCAGAACGCGAGGATGTCGACCATCTGGTGGCCGATGCCGCCGACGTGGTGGAGAGGTTCATGACCGATCCCGAGAGAGCCATGGAGCTCGCCGGCGGCAGGCGGCCCTGATCCGGATGCGGCATCGGCGGTTCCATCCACTCCGGCCAGGTTAAGGAGGTAAGCACATGGGGCGATTGGTGGGGGCTATCGACCAGGGGACCACGAGCACCCGCTTCATGGTCTTCGACCACGACGGTGCGGTGGTGGCGTCCGCGCAGGAGGAGTTCGAGCAGATCTATCCCCGGCCCGGGTGGGTGGAGCACGACCCGGCGGTGATCCTCGCGTCCGTGGAGAGCGTGGTAGCTCGAGCCCTGTCGCAGGCAGGCGTGGCGGCCCGGGATCTGGTGGCGGTCGGAATCACCAACCAGCGGGAGACGACGGTGGTCTGGGACCGGTCCACGGGCACGCCCCTCGCCAACGCCATCGTCTGGCAGGACACGAGGACAGCCCGGCTTTGCCGGGAACTGGAGGCCGGCCACGGCATGGACCGCTTCCGGGCCGCCACAGGCCTCCCGCTCGCCACATACTTCAGCGGCCCCAAGGCCAGGTGGCTACTCGACCATGTGGACGGGCTGGCGGACCAGGCCGCCTCGGGGAGGGCAGCGATGGGAACCATCGACTCATGGCTGCTATGGAACCTCACCGGTGGTGTCGCGGGCGGCCGGCACGTCACCGACGTCTCCAATGCATCGCGGACCATGCTGATGGACCTCGACAGCCTGACCTGGAGCGACGAGCTGCTCGCCGCCATGAGGATCCCGCGCGCCATGATGGCCGAGATCGTTCCCTCCATCGGCAGGGTCGGGCTCGGAACAGGGGTCCTCGAGGGGGTTCCCATCTCGGCCATCCTGGGCGACCAGCACGCCGCCCTGTTCGGGCAGACATGCTTCCTCCCGGGCGAGGCCAAGAACACCTACGGGACCGGCTGCTTCCTGCTGATGAACACCGGCGAGACGATGGTCCCCTCGACCCACGGACTGCTCACCACGATCGGGTACCAGATCGCCGGAAGAGCACCTGTATACGCGCTGGAGGGCTCCGTCGCGATCGCGGGCGCGGTGGTGCAATGGCTACGCGACAACCTCGGCATGATCTCGACCGCGGGCGAGGTGGAGACCCTGGCCGCCTCGGTGGAGGACAACGGCGACGTGTACTTCGTGCCCGCCTTCTCGGGCCTGTTCGCGCCCCACTGGCGCTCGGACGCCCGAGGGGTGATCACCGGCCTGACCCGCTTCTCGACCCGGTCGCACATAGCCCGCGCCGCCCTCGAGGCGGTGGCCTACCAGACCCGGGAGGTGCTGGAGGCGATGCAGACCGACTCGGGCGTGACGCTGCGGGAACTCCGGGTCGACGGGGGCATGGTGGTCAACAACCTGCTGATGCAGTTCCAGGCCGACATGCTCGATGTCCCGGTGGTGCGTCCCGGAACGGACGAGACCACCGTTCTCGGCGCCGCCTACGGGGCCGGGCTGGCCGAGGGCTTCTGGCGTGACCTCGACGATCTGCGGTCGCGTTGGCACGAGGCCAACCGGTGGCAGCCCGACATGACCACCACACAACGAGAGATGCTGTACGCCAGATGGCGCCAAGCGCTGGAACGCTCGCTGGATTGGGCGGGTTAGTGGTCTGTCGCGCGGTGTAGTGTTGCCGCGGGGAGGTAGTCCTATTTCGATTCCTGACCTGCTCGCTCTCTTCCGGGTCATGTGCGTTCCCGCCATCATCGGCCTGGTGCTGGCCACCGAGCACACCACCGGTCGGTACCTCTTCGGCATCGCCACCGTGCTGGTCATCCTGGCCGGTCTCAGCGACGCCCTCGACGGCTACATCGCCCGGCGCCAGGGCATCTCCTCCACGATCGGCGCCTTCCTCGACACCACCGCCGACAAGATCCTGGTAAGCGGCGTGCTGATCGCCCTGGTCTCGGTGGACCGGGCCTCGGTGTGGGTCACGGTCATCATCATGACCCGCGAGTTCGTGGTTATGGCCATCCGGAGCGTGGTCGCCATCGACGGAACGCTGGTTCCGGCGTCGGTTGCCGGCAAGACCAAGGCCGCCGTCCAGTTCTTCGCGCTCGGGTTCGCGATGATGCGACTCCCCGACCCATGGGGACCGCTCTACTTCGACGAATACTGGATGTGGCTCGCCGGTGCGGTGACGTTCGCTTCGGGCTGGGACTATGCCGTCAAGTTCCGGCAGGCGATCCGCCAGGCCGGACGAACCGCGGATTCGTGACCGTCCTGGTCACCGGCGGCACCGGTGTGGTCGGGCAGCCGGTGATCCGCCGGCTGGTGGAATCCGGCCGGGAGGTTAGGGGTCTGGCCCGCTCGGAGAAGGCGGCGTCGGTTCTGGCCGGCCTGGGAGCCATACCGTCGGCCGGCGATGTCGAGGACCCCGACTCCCTGGCCCGGGCCATGTCGGGTTGCGAGGTGGTGTACGACATCGCCGGGCTGGTGTCCTTCTGCCCCACCGATCCGGCCGCCCTGTACCGGATCAACGTCGAGGGCACCCGCAACGTGGTCAGGGCTGCCCGCCGGGCCGGGGTCACGCGTCTGATCCACACTTCTTCGGTGGTGGCTCTGGGAGAGAAACCGGGTACGGTGGGCAACGAGTCCACCCGGCACACCGGTCGCTACACCAGCCACTATGCCCGGTCCAAGCACCAGGGGGAGCTGGTGGCCCTCGCCGAGGCGGGCGACATGGAAGTGGTGGTGGTCAACCCATCCTCGGTCCAGGGCGGGGGTAGGACGACCGGCACCGGCAACCTGCTGCTCCAAGCGATCAACGGGCGCCTCAGGTACCTGGTGGACACCCCCATCTCGATCGTGGACACCGCGGATTGCGCCCAAGGCCATATCGCCGCCGAGCAGCGAGGAGTCTCGGGCCGACGATACGTGTTGAGCGGGTTCACCATCACCCTCCGCCAGGCCTCGGACCTCCTGAGCGAGCTGACCGGTCGCCGCTACCCGATCAGGTTCCTGCCCAGACCCCTGCTCGCTCCGCTGGGCCCGGTGGCCGACCTGATCGGGCGGCGGATCCGGTCGGTTCCCATCTGCCGGGAGACCGTGCATCTGATGCGCTACGGCGCCAGCTACGACGGTTCCCTCGCCGCCCGGGAGCTGGGATTGGCGTATCGATCCGCCCGCGAGACCTTCGCCGGTGCGCTCGACTCGTACCGGGAGGCCGGCCTCACCGACTACTAGTTGTTAGTTGCTAGTTGCTAGTACGTGTTACTGACCACTGACCACTGACCACTGACCACTGACCACTGACCACTGATCGAGCGGGCCGGGTACGATGGTCGGTCGTGCGCGCACCCCTTTCCACGCTCCTGGATCGCTGGCGCCACGCCCACCTACCCCGGCCTCCCGACCGGTTGGTGGTGCCGGTGGCCGCCCGGGCCATCACCGTCGCCGGGCTGGCCGGATCGGCCCAGGGGCCGGTCGTGGTGGTCGTTCCATCCGATCCGGAAGCCGAAAACCTCGCGTCCGACCTCCGGCTGTTCACCGACGACGTACTCCTGTTCCCGTCCTGGGAGACCCTGCCCTTCGAGCACGTCTCCCCCAACCTGTCCACCATGGCCTCGCGGTCAGAGGTCCGGGACCGGCTGTCGGCCTGTCCTCGTGGCCTGGTGGTGATCGCCTCGGTGCGATCCGTCATCCAGCGGGTCAGCGGGTGCTCCACCGGCCCGGTCGTGGTGAGATCGGGGACCGAGGTGGCGTTCGAGCCCCTGGTCAGCCGCCTCGACGCCTACGGCTACACCCGCACCGACCGGGTCGAGGCGCGAGGAGAGTTCGCCGTGCGGGGCGGCATCCTCGACGTCTTCCCGGCGCAGGCCGAACTACCCGTCCGGCTCGACTTCTGGGGTGATCAGGTCGACGAGATCCGGGTGTTCTCGGTCGGGTCCCAGCGCTCCACCGATTCGGTCGACGAGTTACGGGCCTATCCGGCCCGCGAGCTACGCCCCGACCCCGAGGTTCGGGAGACAGCCCGGGACCTCTACCACCGCCTCCCGTGGGCGGCCTCGATCTGGGATCGGTTCGCGCAGGGGCTCCGGTTCGCCGGGATGGAGTCCTGGCTGCCGTGGTTGGCGCCGCCCCGCTGCTTCCTGGACGAGATCCCGCCTGCGGCCACCACCGTCCTCCTCGACCCGGTCCGGATGAGAGCCCGGGCCACGGACCTCGCCGAGGAGGAGCAGGACCTGGCCGAGGCCCTTGCCGGGACCTGGGGAGAGAGCTTTCCGGTCGAACAGGACCGGCCGGCCCTGTTCCTAGATCTCGACCGCTCCCTCCCCGGCAAGGTGCTGGAGTGCCCACCCCTGGCCGCCTCCCCGGCTGACCGAGGCATCACGGTGGGCCCCTGGGAGGCTCAACCCGGTGATCGGGAATCGGTCACCGCCGGGCTCTTACGCCTACGGCTCGCCGGTACGGATGTGGTCCTGGCCATGGACGGCGCCCCGGCCGCCAACCGGGTGGCGGACGTCCTGAGGGAGAACGGCCTGGACATGCCGGTCATCGAGCGGGTGACCGGGCCGGTCCGCTCGGGAATCCTCGCCGAGGGCATCCACACCGGAGTCGTGCTTCCATCCCTCAAGCTGGCCGTGCTGGGCGAGCGGGAGATACTGGGTCGCCGCCGAGCCCATCGCCGCCCGGTCGCCCGCCGCCGGACCGCTTCCGGATATGAAGACCTCGAGCCCGGCGACTACGTGGTCCACCGTCACCACGGGATCGGGCACTTCGACGGGCTGATCAGCCGAACCATCGCCGGGGTGGAGCGGGACTACCTCCTGATCGTCTACGCCAGGGATGACCGTCTGTACGTGCCCACCGACCAGTTGACGGCGGTTCAGAAGTACACCGGCGGGGAGTCCCCCCGCCTCAGCCGGATGGGGGGACGCGACTGGGCGGCCACCCGGAACAAGGTACGGCGTGAAGCCTCGGTCCTAGCCGACCACGTGGTGGCGGTCCACCGGGCCCGGGCCGCGGCCAAGGGCCATGCGTTCGCCGCCGACACTCCCTGGCAGCGCGAGATCGAGGCCGCCTTCCCCTTCGAGGAGACGGCCGACCAGTTGACCGCTATCGAGGACGTCAAGAGGGACATGGAGTCCCCGCTCCCCATGGACCGCCTCATCTTCGGCGACGTAGGCTTCGGAAAGACCGAGGTCGCCTTGCGGGCCGCCTTCAAGGCGGTGGCGGACGGGTACCAGGTTGCCATGCTGTGTCCCACCACGCTGCTCGTCCAGCAGCATTTCCAGACCTTCTCGGAACGCTTCGCCGCCTACCCCCTCCGGGTCGAGATGCTGAGCCGTTTCCTCACCCCCGCCCAGGCGCGCCGGGTGGTGAACGGCCTCGAGAGCGGGCAGGTGGACATCGTGATCGGGACCCACGGGCTGCTGTCCGACCGGGTGAGGTTCCGCAAGCTGGGCCTCCTGGTCGTGGACGAGGAGCATCGCTTCGGCGTCAAGGCCAAGGACCGCATCAAGGCCATGAGGACGGACGTGGACGTGATCACCCTGACCGCCACCCCCATTCCCCGTACCCTGGAAATGGCCCTCACCGGGATCCGGGACGTGAGCCACATCCGTACCCCACCCGAGGATCGGCACCCGATCCTCACCTTCGTGGGCCCCTATGACCCGCGGGTGGTGTCGGCGGCGATCCGCCGGGAGATGCTCCGCGACGGCCAGGTCTTCTACGTCCACAACCGGGTGCGCTCGATCGACCACGCCGTGGCCCGGCTCCGGGAGTTGGTGCCCAATGCCCGCTACGGGGTGGCCCACGGCCAGATGAACGAAGGCACCCTCGAGCAGATGATGCTCGACTTCTGGGACCACCGCTACGACGTGCTGGTGGCCACCACCATCATCGAGTCGGGACTCGACCTGCCCCAGGTCAACACCCTGATCGTGGAGCGGGCCGACCAACTGGGCCTGGCCCAGCTCCACCAGCTCCGAGGGCGGGTGGGACGATCGGGAAGGCGGGCCTACGCCTACCTGTTCCATCCCGAGACCACACTTTCGGAGACCGCCTACCGCCGCCTGGAAGCCGTGGGTGAATCCAGCGATCTCGGATCAGGGCTCCAGCTCGCGCTGCGCGACCTGGAGATCCGGGGAGCGGGCTCGATCCTGGGCGAGGTGCAGTCGGGCCATATCGCGGCGGTGGGCTTCGACATGTACGTGGAGCTGGTCTCGGAGGCGGTCGCCGAGAGGATGGGGACCGAGCCTTCCACCGAGGCCATCAAGGAAGTCCGGATCGATCTGCCGGTCGACGCGCATCTACCCGAGGACTACGTATCCGACCAGCATGCAAGGCTCGAGGCGTACCGCACCCTGGCGGTGGCCGTGTCCCAGGAGGACGTGGCCGACGTGGCGCTGGAATGGCGGGACCGCTACGGCCCTATCCCCGATGAGGCGGAGCGGCTGCTCGACATGGCCCGCCTGCGGGTCGAGGCCATCAGGGTGGGGATCGACGAGATCGTCCAACTCCGCAGGGAGGTCCGCCTCGGGCCGGTTCGCCTCAGCCAGTCACAGGAGATCCGGCTCGACCGCCTGGCGCCCGAAGCCATCGTGAACGCCACCGAGGAGAAGCTGTTCCTGCCCAAACCCGGGTACGTGGATGCCCTGCCCTTCCTGCTGGCCTTCCTCACGAGGATGTGGCCTCCGCCCGCCGATACCGGAGACGGGGTGTCCTAGAAATGCGTCCGGAGAATCAGGGCTACCATCCCGACCCGAACCCCTGGGCGCCGGAACCGGATTGCGTCCGTAGGAAGGAGAACAGGTTGCGTAACCTCATCACCGAACGCCGGGGCACCCGGGTCCGTCCGGCCTTCCTCGCGCTCGCGTCGTTGGCGGCGGCTCTCCTCGTAGCGTGCGGAACCGCCGGCGAGGTGGCCACGGTCGATGGCGAACCGATCACCTTCGACGAGGTGTCCGTCTTGATCCCCGATGCGGGCGACACGGTTGACGTCACCCGCTTCGCCAACTCACTGATGCTGGTGGTGGCCGACCGGGTGATGTCCTCGCAGGCCGAGCAACAGTTCGGCGTGGTCCGGACCGAGCAGCAGATCGACGCCAAGCTCGGGGAACTGCTCCTTCAGACCGGCCTGTCCGCCGAGCAGATCTACGAGACCTACGGCCTGACCGAGGCCTCGCTCCGCCTCAT
>WTGW01000095.1 GCA_011523395.1 Acidimicrobiia bacterium | reverse complement strand
AAGAAGTCCAGGAGGGTCGAGGCGGCTTGCTCGACCTGGGAGTCGGTGATCTGGGGGAAGCAGGGCAGGCCGATCATCTGGGAGGCGGTTCGCTCGGCCACCGGCAACGAACCCGCGCCTAGGCCCATCCACTCGTAGGCGGGATGGAGGTGGAGCGGGGGGTTGTAGTACAGCCTGGTGGCGATGCCGTGGGAGGCGAGATGGGCGCGGGCCCGGTCGCGGAGGTGGGCGGGCACCAGCACGTTGTAGGCGAAGTAGACATGGCGCGCCCAGGGCGCCTCGTGGACAGCCGTGACCGGCGTCCCGGAAAAGGCCTCCCTGTAGAGGTCGGCAGCACGCCGGCGGCCCGCGATCCGGTCCTCGAGCGTCGGGAGCTTGGCGGCCAGGACCGCCGCCTGGAGGGTGTCGAGGCGTTGGTTGTAACCCTGTTCCAGCACCGTCCAACCGTGGCCCCCGGTCAGGTCCTTGCCCGAGAGCTTCTGGCCGGGAGCGTGACCGTAGTTGCGGAGCACCCCGACGCGGTGGGCCAGGTCAGGGTCGTCGGTGACCACGATCCCCCCGTCGCCATACCCGCCCAGGATCTTCCCCGGCGCCAGGCTGAAACAGCCGAGCGGCCCGAAGGTTCCGGTCTTGCGGCCCTTGTACTCGGCGCCCACGGCGAGGGCCGAGTCCTCCAACACCACGATCCCGTGACGGTCGGCAACCGCTCGGATCGGGTCGAGATCGGCTGGGTGACCGAACAGGTGGACCGGAAGGATCACCCGGGTCCGCGGGGTGATCGCCTCTTCCAACCGGGCGGGATCCATGGTGAAGGTGTGGTCGTCCGTATCCGACAGGACGACCCTCGCGCCGGCGTGGGTCACCGCCGCCGCGGTGGGCGTGTCCGTGTTGGGAACGGTTATCACCTCGTCGCCGGGCTCGAGGTCGAGCGCCGCCAGGGCGAGATGGAGTGATGCCGTACCGGAACCCACCCCGATGGCGTAGCGAGCGCCCACGTAGGCGGCGAAGGACTCCTCGAAGGCCTCGAGCTCCTCACCCAGGACGTAGAGGCCGCTGGCCAGCACCCGGTCGATCGCATCGTGGATCTCGGTCCTGAGCGACCCGTACTCGGCGGCCAGATCGGACATGGGTACTACCACGGCGGAGCCCTCCATCAAGGTTGGTGACTGCGCGGAATCCTACCCGCCCGGCGGTTCCGGCCGGTTCGACCCGGAGCCGGCATCCCTTTCGGCCGGGCGGTGACCCGACGACACCAGGGCGGCCAGGGTGGTGGTGATCGGCACGGCAGCCACCAGCCCGATCGACCCGCACAACGTCCGCACTATCACCACCGCCACCATCTCGGAGTTCGCCACCATCACCAGCGACTGATCGGACACGACGAACAGCATCAGCAGGGGGATGGCCGCGCCGGCATAGGCCAGCAAGAGGGTGTTGACCGTCGAAGCGATGTGCTCCCGGCCCACCCGGATTCCGGACGCGACCAGCTCGTAGACGCCCAGGCTCGGGTTCCGGTAGCGGAGCTCCGCCACCAGGGCGGCTTGGGTAACCGTGATGTCGTCCAGCGCGCCGAGCGCGCCGATGACCGCTCCGCCCAGGATCAAGGAGGAGACGTCCAAGCCACCGGCGATGAGCGGCAGGACCAGGCCCTCCTCGGTGGCCAGACCGGTGAAGGCGGCCAACTCGAAGAACGCCCAGGACAGGCCCAGCGTCAACCCGAGCGACGAGAGCGTCCCTGCCAGGGCCACGGTGGTGATCGGGTTGAATCCGTGGACGAGATACAGGCTCACGAACGCGATCCCCGACGCCGCCACCACCGAAACCAGCAGCGGGTCGTTGCCGTCGAGGATGGACGGCGCCATGAAGGCGAGGAGCACCGCCAGCGTGCCGGCCATACCCACCAGGGCCAGCACACCACGGCGCCGCCCCAGCGCGATCACGAACACGGCGAACAGCGCGGTCAGCCACGCCAGCGGGGTCCGGCGGTCCGCATCGGCGTAGAAGTAGAAGTCGGTGGACGGCTCGTAGCCGATGATCACCTTCTGCCCAAGCCTCAGGGACGGCGTCGTGGCGCTGAAGGCGAGGTCGAGCTCCGGTAGAGCTACCAGCGAGCCCCTGGCCGGACCCTCTTCGAGCACGACCGTGACCTGGCGGCAGTCGTAGGGGCTCTCGGCGGTCGAGTAGCTGCAGGGACCGTCACGGATTTCCTCCACGGTGGCGCCGTACCGGTCGGTCACGAGTCCGATCTCGTCGGCGCTGGCGGTCGCGGCCTCTATCCCCTCCTCGGTGGGCCACAACGCCGCCACCCCGAACACCGTCGCGACCGCCGCGGCCACCACCACAGCGAGCACCCACCGCAAGCCGGGGTAAGACCTCCAAGCCCTCCAGCCGCTGGCGGGGTTGAGATCCTCCGCCCCGTCCGAGGATTGTCCGAGAGGTTTCTCCATCCGGTTCCGAAGCTTAGGACGCCCCCCGGATCCCGATTCAGCCGATGACTTCGGTAATGCCGATGATCCCGCCGATGACCGCCACGATACCGGCGCCCTGTATCCACAAGGCCCGGTACATCGCCGTCAACATGTCAGCCTTCAGCCCGGCGATTTCCGTCGCAAGCATGTCGCGGGTTACGAGCGGGCTGGTCGCGGCGGAGACAACCTCTACGATGCTGTTGGCGGCGGGCTCGTCAATTCCCGCGGAGCGGAGCTTGCTGACGCTGGCCTGGGTGTCGAAAGTGGGCGACGTCATGCTCATCCCTTCGATGTCGAGGATACCGCCGAGTCCTGCCCGGACACCCTCGGCCTACAACGGAACTACGTCTCTCGAGCCTCGCCCGGCAAACTCGGACGTCAACGTATCTGCGCCGGAGGGGCGTTTCAATCCCCTGCTCTATGGCCCTCGCCCGTCGCCGGAACCGGGATTGGAGTTGGTGGCCCCCGCGGAGCCTCGATTCAGCCGATCACCTCGGCGATGCCGATGATGCCGCCGATCACCGCGACGATTCCGGCGCCCTGAATCCACAATGCCCGGTACATGTCGGCCCGGAGCCTGGACATGTCAGCCCGGAGCCCGGACATGTCAGCCCGAAGCCCGGCATCCACCACGCCGAGTTCCGTGGTGAGCACATCGCGGGTCACGAGCGGGCTGGTGGCTGCGGAAACGACCTCCACGATGCTCTCGGCGCCGGGCTCTTCGATCCCCGCAGAACGGAGGTCACGCACGGCCGCGTGGGTGTCGAAAGTGGGCGTCGTCATGCTCATCCCTTCGATGTCGAGGATACCACCGAGTCCTGCCCGGACACCGTCGGCCGACAACGGAACGACGTTTCTCGAGCCTCGCCAGGCAAACTCGACCGTCAACGTATCCGCGCCGTAGGGGCGTTTCAACCCCCTTGTCGTCGTCTCTTCCGAACCGGCGGCCGTTGGAGGAACCGGCCCGACCGGGGTCAGCCGGGAACCACCACCGTGCGGAGGGCCGAGCCGGTCTCCAGGTTCTCGAAACCCTTCTCCATGTCGGACAGGGGGATGGTGTGGGTGACCATATCGTCGAGGTTCAGGCGACCCGACCGGTAGAGCGAGTCCAGGACGGGGAAGTCCTGGGCCGGTATGCCCTCCCCTCCGTGGGTGGTCATCAGGGTCGAGGTGTTGCGGAAGAAGGCCGAGGGATCGAGGTCGGCGGCCGAACCTACCGGGGGTACTCCGATCATGGTGGCCACTCCCCCGTATGACAGCATTCCGAGAGCCTGCTCCAGCGTGGCGCCCAGTCCCACGGCCTCGAAGGAGAAGTCCACCCCCTCGCCGCCGGTCAGGGCGCGAACCCTCTCGACCGCGTCCTCGCGGGCCGAGTTGACCGCATGGGTGGCGCCCATGGACAGCGCCCACTCCAGCTTGCGATCGGATATGTCCACCGCGATGACCTTGGAGGCATTGGCCAGGCTGGCGCCCTGGACGGTCGAGAGGCCGATCCCGCCGCACCCGATGACGGCCGCGGTAGCGCCCGGCCACACCTTGGCTGTGTGGAAGACGGCGCCGGTGCCGGTCATGACCGCACAGCCCAGCAGCGAGGCGGAGGTCAGCGGCATGTCGTCACTCACCCGAAAGACCGCCCCGGCATCGACGGGGACCCGCTCGGCGTACATGCCCAGGCCCATCGGCACCTCGACCTCGGAACCGTCGGAGTCGAGCGACACCGCGGGAGGGCGTGCACCGGAGGAGTTGCAGCGCCGGGGATCGTTGCGGCGGCACATCGGACATGATCCGCACGGAACCCGGCATCCGACCGCCACCCGGTCCCCTTCGCCGATGTGGGTGACGCCGGGACCGACCTGTTCCACCACGCCGGCCCCCTCGTGACCCAGCAGCATCGGGTAGCGGGGTTTGCGGCCTGACTGCAGGCCCTTGGAGACCTTGTAGTCGGTCCGGCAGACCCCGGCCGCCTCCATCCTCAGGATCACCTCCCCCTCCCTGGGAGGGCCGAAGGTGACTTCGGTGATCTCGACCCGCCCCGGCTCTACCACCAGGGCGGCCCGGCTATGCATCCAGGTCGACGAGATCGTCGTGTTCGTAGGTGAGCCGCTCACCGCCCTCGGGAGTGACCCGCACGTTGTCGGACACGCATATCCCGCCCACTGCGAGGGCTTCCGCCGGATCGTCGAAGGTGATCTGGGGGTGCAGGTTGATGACCATGTTGGTCTGCATCTCCCGCTCCTTGCCGGGCACCCACGGAACCTCGTGCGAGTCCAGGCCGATACCGTGAGCGGTATAGGCAACCGAGTCGAAGCCGCCCTGCCCGTACTTGCGGTGGACGCGGTCACGGGCCGCCAGGACCTCATCGGAGGAGGCGCCGGTCTTCATGGCGTCAATGCAGGCGTCGAGGGTCTCGATACGCGTGTCCCAGTAGCGGAGGATCTGATCGGAGGGACGCCCGAAGGTGTAGGTGCGGCGCACCTCGACCCAATAGCCGGAGGGGCCTCCCCATTCCAGATCGATGCAAAGGACATCGTCCCGCTCTATCTCCGCGTCCATCCCGAACGTGTAGGCCCGGTAGGGCTGGCGGCTCATCTGGGCGATCCCGTCGAGACAGCCGTGCTGGCGGACGAGGCGGTGAGCCTCGGCCAGTATGTCCCGCTCGATCGCCCCGGGACGGATGTGACCCTCGAGGCTCCGGAACACCAAGCGGATGATCCGGGAGGTCTCCCGCAGGTTCTCGATCTCCTCCTCGCTCTTGACGGCCTTGATGTCGTCGAAGATGTCGGTGGCGTCGACCAGGGTGGCGGTCTTCCCGAACGCCTCCTGGAAGGACATGTAATGGGCGGCGGAGGTGATGTCCGCCAACCCCACGATCCCGATGGTCCCGTTGGAGATGCCGTGGTCGGAGAGGATCCCGGCGATCTCGACGCCCGGGGTCTGGGTAGCACGGAAGTCCTGTATCCAGTTGACCAGCGCCACCCGTGAGAGGCCCCAGAGCGGATCACCGATGAAAGTGGGCTCGCCCTTCTGCGGGAGGACGACCATCCCCCAACCGGCCCACTGGAAGATGTCGCTCACGTACTGGACCCGGCCCCTTACGAACTCGTCGCCCCGGCTGCAGATGATCATCGCGTCGATCCCCGCCCCGGCCATGGCCTCGCGCAGTACTCGATGACGTCGTTCCCGCTCCTCGGGAGAGGAGATGTGGGTGAGTGTGCCTTCTGCCATTGCTGGACTCCTTAGCTGTTGGGGGTCGGTATCGACGCCGGCCGGTAGGCGGCGGACGGTTGTGGGTCGGCGAGCTCCGCGACGATCTCTTCGGTGGTCCGCGAGGCGATGAAGCCGCCGTCCGTCATACGGACCAGGGCATTCTCATGCAGCTCCGTGGTGGATGAGGTGCATGCGTCGCTGACCAGGGACACCGTGTAGCCGCTGTCGGCGGCGTCCCGGGCGGACAGTTCCACGCAACCCTCGGTCACGATCCCTGTAAACACCAGATTGGTGATGCCCATGCGCTTCAGGACGTCATCGATGTTGCTGGTGTTGAAGACGCTCGATGAGGTCTTGGAGAAGATCATCTCGTCACCCATCGCCTTGACCTCCGGCAGGAGCTCGTCGTCCATGGGTTCACGGGGAACGGGCTCGAGGTCGGCGGTGGGCATGAAGGCCTTGCCGGCATCCCTTCCATCGGCGGTGCGATAAGCGACCCTGACATGGATCACTTCCTCGCCGGCCTCCCGGAAGGCGTCCTGGCAGCGCCGCACGTTGGGAAGGATCCCGTTGATGTTGTCCCAGCGCTCGCGCATGATCTCGGGCTTCCCGGCTGCCTGGGCGATGCGGCCGATCCAGCCGTCCTCATGGGCATCCAGGTATTGCAGATCGATCGTCAGGAGGGCGGTCCTCCCGGGCTCGATCGAAGGGAACGACCTGAGGGGGAACAGGTCGTAGAAGGGATCGTGCAGGTCCATAGGCTCGGGCCTCTCTTTTAGCGAGCGTGACACCGGGAACGCGGTCCCGTCCGGGCAGCGACGCGCCCGGCATGCGTGCGCTGGTCAGTATATTGCTTCGGAACCACCCCTCTGCTGGACGGCGCGCGTCCGGGAGTACCCGCTACGCCGATCCGTTGCACTTCCCTCGTCATCCAGATCGCTGAGCCGTCGCAGGCGAAGTGTTTGTGTCACACCCTCGCTCTACGATATTGGATAACCGTAAGTACCAGCGTTCCGGTTCGGACGTCGACCGGCTGCGCGGAAGTGAGAGACCGTCGAGGCGCCCCACCCCGGGGTGTGGAGGGACGCGCTCGACACCAAGGTGGTGGCGGTGGGGGAGGGC
>WTGW01000179.1 GCA_011523395.1 Acidimicrobiia bacterium | reverse complement strand
CCCCCGGGGTTGTAGATCATGGTGTTGGTCTGGTAGCCGACCGGCGTGGAGAACCCGGTGGAGGCGGCAAACGTGATGGCCATCAGCAACGGCTGGGGATCCACTCCGATCTGCTCCGCGGTGGAGATGGCGATCGGAGCAAGTAGCACCGCCGCCGCGGCGTTGCTCATCGTCTCGGTCATGAGGGCAGCCAGCAGGTAGATGGCCGCCAGGACGGCCACTGGTCCCATGTCACCCACCAATCCCACTGCGAACTCGGCCATGACGCCGGCGGCCCCGCTGGTGTTCATGGCGATTCCCAAGGGGAGCACCCCCGCCAGAAGGAAGATGACCTGCCAGTTGATGGCGTGGTAGACCTCCTCCGGGCGGAGAATGCGGGTCATCACCAGGGCGACGCAGCCGAGCAGGGCGGCGGCCAGGATCGGCAGGACATCGAAGGCGGCCAGACCCACGACTGCCACGAGGATCCCGATGGCCAGTGGGGCCTTGCGACGCAGGACCGAGCCGGGCACTTCGTTGAGGACGATGAAGTCGCTGCTGTCGCGCATTTCCCGTATCGCCGTCTCCTGCGCCTGCACCAGCAAGGAGTCACCCACGTCGAGTTTGATCGATCGGAGCTTGTCGTTGATGGTCTCGCCCTTGCGCTGCATGGCCAGGACCAGCGCCCTGTAACGGTTCCGGAAGTCCAGGTCCTTGAGCGTGCGCCCTGTCAGCGCCGAATCAGGCGCCACCAGGACTTGGACGAGGCGCAGGTCCTCGGTCTGGAGGGTCTCGTCGCGCAACGTGAAGTCAGCGTCTATCCGCAACCCCATCGTGCCGCGGAGGCGGATCAGGTCCGGCAGGGAACAATGCACGAGCAGCACGTCCTCGGGCTGGATGACCCGGCGAAGGGGAGCCCATCCTTCCTCGCCCGCATCGAGAACCCGCAGGACCGTTATGTCGTGGTCCTCGCCCAGCTTGCTGTCGAGCACCGACTTGCCCACCAGCGGGGAATCGTGCCGGACCCTCAGTTCCGTCACGTACTCGCCCAGGTGGTACGCGTCCGCCAGTTCCTTGACCTGACGGTCGCGCAACAGCCACCGTCCGAAGATCAGGAAGTAGGCAACCCCCGCCACGAAGAGGATCAGCCCCATCCGGGTGAACTCGAACATGCTGAACGACCCGTACCCGGCCTCTTCGGAGATCGAACTGACCAGGAGGTTGGTGGAAGTGCCGATCAAGGTGCACACGCCGCCGAACTGGGAGGCGTAGGAGAGGGGTATCAGGAGCTTGGAGGCCGACAGCCGGCGACGGTTGGCGAGGAGGGTCACCAGGGGTATGAACACCGCCACCGCCGCCGTGTTGTTCACGAAGGCCGACATGATGGTGATCGTCACCATGATGACCACCAGAGCCGTGTAGTGGTTCCGGCTGTATCGCACCATGAGCCGTCCCACCGCTGCGGTGGCGCCCGTCTTCTGCACCCCGGCGCCCAGGACGAACATGCAGGCCACGGTCAGGGTCGCCGGGTTGCTGAAGCCCGAGAATCCCTCCCGGAGAGTCACCAGACCGAGCACCAGCAGCACTCCCAGGCCCAGCATGGCCACGATGTCCAGGGGGTACTTCTCGGAGATGAACAGCGCCACGATCCCGACGAGAATCACCACCACCAAGATGCCCTCTGGAGTCATGTCAGCCCATCACTGGAAACGGTGAGAGGATGCGGCATCGGCATTCTTCTGATCTGGGTCTTGTGCACGGCATAGAGAAACGGCCCTGGGTGGTCGCACGCCTTAACGATACGAGGAAGGTTCCGAAGAAAGCGACGCACTATCTCCTCAGCAGCAACGTTCTGGTTGGCAAGGTAGAAACACCGTACTTGGTTACCTATGATCGCTTCACGTTGGTCTTGGAGCCGGCCGATGCGCTTGTCCTTCGTGAAGACAACCCAGCCGTTCGAGCCAGCGAGCTCGAGCCATTCGGCGTCCCGAATCTCCTGGTCTCTCGGCCTGCCATAGTGCTCGCTCAGCGTCACCAGGCGCAAACCGAACTTACGGAGGAGTCGCGGCACCTGTAAGGGGCCGAGGCTTCGATCGAGAAAAAGCTCAGGCAGCCCTTCGGGATGCGACACGTACAGCGTCCTCTATCTGATCCGTAGGAATACCGAACTCTTCCCTGAGTTCCGCGACTGACTCGCCGGCAAGGAATCGGCCAACCAGATCCTCGACCCGGTATCCGCCCGTTACGAAGATGGGTGCCCCCGATGACCGGGTCGGGTCCACCACGACCTGGGCGTGGCGATACGCGGGCACTCGAAAAAGCTCCACATAGCCATCCTCGGAGTACTGGAAGCCTTGTAGATACTCCTCGATCACTTCTGTGAAGACACACTGACGGTTGCGGATGACCACCAACCGTCGCGCGGCGCGACCTGCCTCTTCATCAGGATGACGCTCCGAGAAGTCGTACAACAACTCGGCCCCATCCGTATACAGCCTCTTGTGCGCCAGAGCGTGGCGCAGGCCCAGCCCTTCCTGTAGCTTCCTCAAGGCAGGCCTGATTCGTTGCATCGGTACGCCGCTCCCACGGACGGCAGCCAGCACCGTGGCCTCGGTCAACCCGACGAACGGAATCAATGGTTGGTTCCGTCGCGGCTCACCCACGCTGGTGATTATCGGGTCGCCCCGCACTTCGGGACGGCCTCCGGGCCGCCTCACATACCCTCGTGCCCATGTGGTCAGCGTGGTAGGAGGCACTTTCACGATGTCGGCCGCCTCGGCGATGGTATAGAGCGGGTCGACGAACCTCGCTTGATCGATGGTCATGGTCGGCTCCTCCTGCCTTATGCCTCATTCAAGCATTGAGGGCGCGACTATCACGGCACCGGCGCCCCGACTTCGCGCGCATCAGATGCCCGGTAGTCACAACCTCGGGGCTATGTCGGCGCCCTCGGGAATGGGGAACGTGCATCATCCTCTATGCGGCACGTGCATCGTCCTTTATCATGTAGGCGATCCGGGTCGTGCCGAACTCGGGGCAATGAGTCAACCGCTTCGATAGGGAGTTGATAGCGGCAATCTGCAATAATCCGATGTGCTGCTGAGGGGTTTGGGATAACAGGGAAATCTACCGCCAACGGTGTCGGTCGTACAGTTCGGCTCGTGCTGGGTGTGGCGCGCCTTGGCGAAGCTGATCTGCGAGGCTGGTGGAATTGCCACGGCCTCGACGAGGTGGGTTCCTACGTCTTGGAGCGCATGCTGCCTCGCACCTGGCGGTCGGCTGCACTGGAACTCGACGTCCTGTCTGCTCGCCGGAGGCACGAGGACGCTCTTGCAGAGCGCAAGTCGGCGTTGCACCTCTTTTCCGATGAGCTACCTTTCCGCCGGTGGACGACTGCCTGGCTTTCGGAGCAGAAAACCGCCGACAGCGTGGACGAGCTGCTGGTCGAACTGGGCGCATGGAATACCGACACGGCCATGAGCCGAATCCGCGACTGGACTGATGAGCCTGCGCCTGGGGAGGTTCTGGCCGGCGGCCTGCGGCTGGGGAGAGTCAGGATGCCCAGCCACCACGACATGGAGGCTCTCGAAGGCATCGCTCGTCGCCTCGGAGCCGCTTATCTCGATCTCGACGAGTCGTTCCGAGCCCCCTATCTCGACTTGGCGGCTTGACGGGATGGGCAAGGAATACACCTCGCGCCTGCTGAAGGGGGGCGCAGTTCTGGAAGACACGCTACGAGTGGTCGAGTTGTGGGACCCGGGGTTGTCGCCCGATGAGAACTTACACCGTATCTCGGTGGGGAATCTGTTGGGCAAGCCTTCGAGGTCGAGAACCGACGACTTGCTCTATCAGGTGCTCCGTGTCCGATACGTCCAGCCGGGTTCACACCTTATTCCGGCGTTGAAGAGTCTCGCCTCTAATCGCCGAGCTTTCGGGGAGGCTTGTTTCTATGAGACTTCTCGTGCCGATCATCTATTGGCCCAGTTCGCCGAAGGGCCGATATGGGAATGGTGGCTGGGCGGTCGACTCTCCGTCGGTTTCGACGACGCTCTCGAATGGTTGCACGAGTTAGCCGAATCTGGCAAGGTGCCCGCATGGACTGACAGTGTGCGGAATCGAGCCGCACGCGGACTACTTTCCACGCTTCGGGACTTCGGCATTCTTAGTGGTGCCCCCGGGGGTCGGCGGAAAGAAATCGGCCCGCCTTTCATGACACCACTCGGTTTCGCCTATGTCCTCTGGCGGGAACACGAGCAGGGTGCCTCGTCGCACGCGCTGGCGACCAGCCGAGTCTGGCGCCGCTGGCTGCTCGACGAGGAGATGGTGGAAGATCTCTTCGTTCGCGCCGCCCTCCTCGGCGTCCTGCGGTTTTCGCGAGCAGGGTCCTCGGTGCGCGTCGACTGGCTGGTTGAGCGGTTGGAGGAGGTCACTCGTGCCGCTGCGTGAGGAACTGCTCGGGGTTGGGGAGCGCATCGTCACCCACTTCGCGACTGGTGGTGAGCCACCGTTCATTCTCTACCAGTACCTGCCCACCGAGGAGTGGAAGGTTCGGCGGGACCTGGGGGAACTTCGGCGATGGCTGGAGGCGACGCCTCGTGGGATCAACTGCGCGGCGATTTCGCTGGCTGACCTGTTCTGGCAAGCGCTCGATGAATCCGGATACCTCGAGGAGTTGATCGCACTTGAACGCGAGGCTACAGAGGTATCTGACTCGTCGGCGTTGCGGGAGGTGTACGCGGCGGTTGGGGAAATACTCCGCGAGCCGCCTACCCTTCCGGATCGCGTCATCGCCGAGGTAGCCGACTATGACGACCGGACCGCAGTGTTTCTGTACCGGGCGGGGGCGCTTTACCCGGCCTATCGAACCTCCACCCTGCTCGACGACCTACGAGGGCGCCTCGTCCATCCGGTCACGCTTCTCTATCCGGGCCGTCTGTCCGGTGAGTACGGACTGCGCTTCATGGGTCGTAACGAACCCGCCTATGGGTACCGGGCGTTAATCGTGCCCAGGGAGACATCTGTATGAAGATCAAGGAGTTATTCCGGCGCGACATCCATCGAGTTATCGAGGAGGTCATCAAAGTCGATGTGGGTGATGAGCACATCATCGCCGGCGAACTCGACGAGTACGTAGCCACCGAGCACATCATTGAGGAACTGGAGGCTGTGCTCGACGCCTACCAGGAATCGATTAACAACCCCAACGAGACCTGCGCTGTCTGGGTCTCGGGATTCTTCGGCTCGGGCAAGTCGAGTTGGGCAAAGGTTCTTGGCTACCTGCTCTGGAATCCCGTTGTGATGGGCGAATCGGCCACCGACCGGTTCTTCGGACGGACATCCTCCCCCCGCTTGCGAGCATTGCTCAACACCATCCACGCCCAAGCGCCGACGCAGGCTGTCCTGCTGAATCTGGCGACCGGATCCAATGTCGTGGCCAGAGAGGGAGAATCCGTCGTCCTGCCCGTCTACCGCGCTCTGCTGGACCGGCTCGACTACTCCCGTAACTTCACGATCGCCGAACTGGAGTACACCATGGAGGGCGACGGGAAACTCGAGGACTTCGAAAACGCCTTCGCCTCGATCGTAGGGCAACCATGGAAGGAGCGCCGATTCACCGCGCTTGCCAAGCGCGACGCCATGAAGGCGCTGGATGCCGTCTACGGAAATGGCCGTGGACTCCCCAGATGGGCCCGCGAGTTGGAGGCGCCCGACATCAACGCCGACTGGTTCGCTACCCGCGCGCTCGATCTGCTCGAGCGGCGTGGGGGGAATGCCCGGCGGCTGGCCTTCGTCGTCGATGAGGCCGGCCAATACATCGCCCGCTCGGTGCAGCGAATGCTGGATCTGCAGGGGCTCGCCGAGGCGTTTCAGAAGCGGCGCGGAAGCCTCTGGCTCGTAGTGACTTCTCAGGAGAAACTCGACGACGTGGTCGATAGTCTGGAGGCACGGAAGGTCGAGTTGGCACGGGCACAGGCAAGGTTCCCGCTACGGGTGGACCTGTTGCCCTCCGACATCGACGAGGTAACCGGTAAGCGGGTTCTCGACAAGACCGACGAAGCTCAACGGTCCGTGCGTGAAGCCATCAGGCCGCACCGCAACCAACTGATCCGCAACGTCCGCCTGTCTTCTCCGACCCGCTCCGCCGTGCCCTCAGAGGACGAGTTGGTCCGTCTCTATCCCCTTCTCCCCTACCAGATTCAGCTCCTGATCGACGCTGTGTCGGTACGGCGCACTCATGGAGGCGCCTCTCCCACCGTCGGCGGCTCAAACCGGACCCTCATCAAGCACGCCCAGCAGCTCATCGCTCACCCCAGACATGGACTCGGTAGCTGCGAGGTCGGAACCATTGTCACCCTCGACCGATCCTTCGAACTGCTCGAGGAACTGATCCCCACCTCATGGAGATCCGAGGTCGCCCAAGTGGCCGACCGGTACGGCAGCCACAGCAACGAAGCTCGGGTAATGAAAGTTGCTGCCTTGTGCGCCGAGATTCCGGCTCTGCCACTGTCGGCGGAGAACATCGCCGCTCTGCTCCATTCCGAGATCGCGGGCGAGAATCAACAAAGCGAAATCAATGCCGCTCTTGCCCGTCTGGTCACCGATGATCGCCTGCGCGAAACCAACGAAGGTTACAAGCTGCAGTCACCCGAGCAGAAGGACTGGGAGAAAGACCGGCGAGGGATCGACCTGACGCCAGGAGCATCGGTGCGTCTCCGGCGCGAGATGCTCAAGCAGGCCTTGCGTGGCCTGACCGTAACTCGAGGCCGAACGTTCAGAGTAGAGGTCACGGTCGAAAGCGAGAAGGTCGTGCCCGGGGAACTTCCGCTACACATTGCCGAGTCCGACGACGCGGAACGTAACAATCTGCGGGTGGAGTCACGTGAGTCTGCCAATCAGGAGGTCGTGTATTGGGTCTACGAACTGGCTTCGGAAACATGGGAGGCGCTGTTGGATCTGCATCGGAGCCATGTCATGATCGAGCGGCGGGACACACCCAACAAACCGACGGCCGATGTCGGACTCTTGGCCGAGGAACGCGAGCGCGAACGTCGGTACGAGGCGACGGCCCTGCAACGGCTGACCCTCGACCTGACATCTGGCCGGGTGATCTTCCGTGGGCGCATCGAGGATATCGACGGCACCCGCCTGCGCTCAACGGCACAACGCCTTCTCGGCGAACGGTTGGATGAGATCTATCCCCAACTGCACCAATTCACTGCCAATCTCAAGAGTAAGGATGTGATCCAACTACTCCGCACGACCGACCTCGCCACATTGCCCGAGGACCTCCGAGACGAGGGCATCGGCTTGGTCGAGGTTACGCCCGACGGCTACGTGCTCGTGACCGATCGAGGCCCGCTAGATGCCCTCGTCAACGAAGTAAACAGACGAGCTTCATACAGCTACGAAGCCACCGGCGCCTACCTGGAGACCCACTTTGCCAAGCCACCCTTCGGCGCCCAGGTCGAAGTTGTACAGGCACTGTGCGCAGCCGCCTTGCGGGCCGGCATGGTCGAGACGATCCATCAGGGGCAACGCATCGTCAACGCTGGCGACCAGCGCCTCGACCAGGTGTTTGGAACTCTCCCCCGCTTCAGAGCTGCCGCATTCTGCCCTCCGACTCATACCGACGCACCTATCGAACTGCGGGTCGATCTCGCCAAGAGGCTCGAACACTACGGGCAGTTCTCGTCCGGTCACTCCACCGAGTTGCTTGCTGATGCAGTTCGTGAGACCTTTGGCCCAGGCCGGGAAACCACGGTTCGGGTCATCGCTTCTCTGACAGGCCTTGGCATAGCCATACCCCAGCCAGTCACTCGCACCCAAGCGATCATCGGCCGGCTCGACAGCAGTGACGATGTCGAGGTGGTCACAACGGCCCACAGTACTTGGGCGGATCTCACAGACGGGAGCGAAGCCGTAGCCAGGTTGAGCGACTTACTGGATAATTCAACCGACGACCTGCGAGCCGCTCGGCGAGAGGCGGACCGATCTCCCAGTGGTCTGTCCGACGCGATCGTGCAGGAGCACACGGAGCTTGTCGACCTCCTTGCCGCCGGTGACCTCGTCGATCACGCCCCCCGGATCATGGCTCTCGCACGGCGCCTTGCCAAGCAACGGCAGGTCGCCGCACAGGAAGCAGCGGATCGTCTCAACGGAGTCATTGATAAGATTACGAACGACCTAAGGCGACAGTTCAAGGATGTGGACAGCGGCGCGCTCGCCGAGACGCTCCGGCCCATCGAGCAACTCATCCCACCCAATGACTTGACCTCGGTGGACGTCTCTGAACTGGAAGCGCGTATCGACAGCGCACGCGCAAGGGCTAGAGAGGCTACGCATCACCTTGAGGATCTACTAGCAAGTGGGCAACTCGCCTGGGTTCGCGTCAGCGACCTCATCGCGGAACCCATCACCGCCGAGGCCGAGATTGACCCCGTACTCGATCGCATCCGCCAAGCAATTGCCATGGAGTTGGCAGAAGGCAAGCAAGTCCGCCTCCAATGACCGACGCCCTCACCGCTAATCAGCGCAGCAAACTCGGACGGCTGATCGGTCGCGGGCGTGTGCTGCTCGAGCGCGACCTGGCCACCCAAGCTTCGGGCAGATTCGGTATAGACACCGATGGTGCCGTAGCCGCGGAGTCGACTTTGCGACTGGACGAGGCGGGTCTTGCTGCCCGCCGTGAGATCGTGGAGGTCGTCAAGTATCTTCGTAGCGAGGGCGACTCCGCCCCCGATGCGGTTGCTCGACTCCTCCGAGAAGCAGTGTTCACGCACCTCAATCGTCTCGTTGCCATCCGGGTCGCGGAAGCTCTCAAGTTGCTCCCCGAGTCACTGGCCCAAGGCGACCGGTCGCAGGGATACCGCGATGTCCGTGAGTTGGCACCACCTCTCGCCACCGACGAAACAAACGGCTATTGGACCTATCTAAGGCTTTGTGGTGATGAACTCGCTCGCGATGTCCCAAACCTCTTCGACCCACGCAATCCCCTTCTTGCTCTCTCGCCAAGCCCAACTGCACTAGACAACCTGGTTGAGCTGTTTGCTGACTCCTCGGCAACCGACCTATGGACAGCGCCGGATTGTCTGGGATGGACCTACCAGTTCTTCAATACCGCAGAAGAAAGACGCGCGATGCGCGAGGCTTCGCAAGCCCCTCGTGATAGTCGCGAACTCGCCGTTCGCAACCAGTTCTTCACGCCCCGTTACGTTGTCGATTTCCTCGTCCAGAACAGCTTGGGTCGACGACTCCTCGACGCCGAGCCGACCTCTCCTCTGATCGAGGATTTGCCGCTTCTCGTAGATCCGCCCCCGGAACCGGGCCATCCAGTCGAACTTCACGATGTCGCCGTGCTCGACCCGGCATGCGGATCTGGGCACTTCCTGCTCGCCGCCTACGATCTACTCGAGCGCGCATATCAACATAGCGGGGTTCCACCGCGCGACGCGGCCAAGCACATCGTCCGCTCCCTTTGGGGCATCGACGTGGATCCTCGATGTGCCCAGGTCGCAGCCGCCGCCATCCTATTACGTGCCCGTCGCTCTAAGCCGACAGGATTCCTTCCAAGACCTAACATCGTCTGTGCCCGCTCCCTTCCTGCTACCTCGACCGGCTTTCAAGAAACACTGCGGCACCTCGGGACACCCCATCAGGATCTGATCAAGGTGCTCGCCCAAACCCTTGAGGATGCTCCGCTTCTTGGGCCGCTGCTGCGAGTCCAGGAAGCCATGGACGCAGAGATCCGCGCCTCGATTACGGGCTCATCACACGGAGGCCTCGCAGAGGCGATTGACTCGAAGGTGATCGAGGAGACACAGAACGAACTTCTCAACGGACTCAAGGCTATTGCGAATGCGATCACTGCGACCCCGGCTGAACGCCTGTTCGCTGCCAGCGCTAGCGACGCAGTCCGCTTCGTGATGGCACTGTTCCAGCGATACGATGCTGTGCTCCAAAACCCTCCCTTTGGGGAACCGATACCGGAAACAAAGGCCTACCTAAAAGCCGCCTATCATTGGATTCCTCATCAGGACTGCAATCTACTGGCGGCATTCGTGGGGCGCGGGCTGCAACTATGCAAACCCGGCGTCGGCTACGTAGGCGCAATTACTTCACGGGTTGGAATGTTCCTGAAGACCTACCAGAGCTGGCGCACAATGGTCGTTCTCGGCCATCATTTAGTCACTTTCGCGGACTTAGGCTACGGCGTGATGGAAGGAGCTCAAGTAGAAGCGGCGGCATACGTCCTCAGCGACCTTCCTGCCGCAGAGGAAGACAAGACAACGATCTTCCGGCTCCTGAAAGACACGAACAAATCCGCCGGCCTTACGAGCGCGATTAAGGCCCACCGAAATCGAGAGGATGATACCCGAGTATTCCATGTCAGGCTAGATGACCTCCACGTCGTACCAGGATCCCCACTGGCCTACTGGATGAGTCCAGGAATCCGAAGGCTATTTGCAGATCATCCATCTGTTGAGGGGATCGCTGGAGATTTTCGTACAGGTCTTACGACTGGTGACAACTTCCGGTTTATCCGTGCCTTCTGGGAGGTGTCACCGTCACGTATCGGTCGTAGCCGAGAGGATACCAAATTAGGTAAGAGGTGGGTACCCTTTGCAAAAGGAGGTGGCTACAGCCCCTATTGGGCTGATATCTACCTCGTAATAAACTACGAACACGAAGGTCAAACTCTAAGTGACTTCGAGGGCTCGGTAATCCGTAATCCACAGTATTTCTTCCGACCAGGCCTCACCTGACCAGACAGAACTACTAGCGGGTTCGGGCCACGAGTCCTGCCGTCCGGCGTCATCTTCTCTAATGTCGGCCATGGTGCCTTCGTGCTCATAGACAGTGGCACCGTGTTAGGGCTACTGAAGAGTCGGTTGACAGATGCACTGTTGGCTGCCTCACTCGGTTCAGCAGAGAGCACAAGGTCAGGGAGTCCTGCTAAGAGGTACTCTGTTGGGGCTGTCCAGTGCCTTCCTTGGATTACCGACCTTGAGGCAGATGAGGTCCTTCCCGATTTAGCGATGGAGGTAGTTGATGCCCGCCGACGTGAAGATGCATTTGATGAGACGGCACGCCTCTTCAATTCACCGTCGGTCATGGCCGACATTCTAGGAGGATTGTCGATTACTGAGGCCGTAATCTCGCAGACGAAGGTTGATGGAGATTGTCATCTACACATCCTTGAGATCACGAAGATGATGGAACAACGTCTACATGACCTTGCGGGACTCGACGCGGAAGCCGAGGCCTATCTTGACTCAGAGGTCGGACCACATCCCGCGTCGTATCCTCCAGGCCCGCTCAGTGAAGAGGAGCTTGCTCGCTTTCTTCGAATTCCGATTCGGGACGTTATTAGTGAGTTGATTGCGCGACGCGGTGGCTCTCGTGCAATTGCCAACCTGACCTTCTTTGCCGATCGTCGGCTCGAAGTACTCGCCCATGGGCTGGAACGGCCACCCAGCCAGATCGAATCGTTCCGCCGAGAGGCCGCCATCCTGCCCTCCGGTGACCAAACTGCCGCGGCTCAAGATGTTGTTAGCTACCTGGTGGGTGCATCAGTGGGACGATGGGACATACGGAGAGCGGACATCAAGGAAGCTCCGCTGGGTGATGCCTTCGATCCGATCCCCCTCCACCCCCCAGGTATGCTCCTCCACGATGATCTACCGGCGCGATCTACGCCGCCTGGCTACGACCTGGACATCCCTCCCGGCCAACTGCTGTTCGATCAGCCCGGTCACCCATGGGACATCGTTGAACGTATCCAAACCGTAGCTGCGCTGCTGGTCGGCGATGCAGATCGGCTGAGCACCGATGTCATGCAGCATCTCAAAGGTAAGGGACTGCGGGATCACCTCCGGAAGCATTTCTTCAAGGTCCATCTCAGGCGCTACACCAAATCGCGGCGGAAGGCGCCTATCTATTGGCCACTCTACGTACCCTCGGGCGCATGGGGCGTCTGGGTGTACGCCCCCTCGCTCCGCCGGGAGACTCTCTACGCAATCGAGGCGGCCGCAACCGCCCGCCTCAACGCCGCTGAGATCGAGATCTCCCGATTGCGCCGCGACCAGCAGGGAGGAGGAGGAGGCCGCTCCCCAAGACACCTCGTGGCCGTTCTCGATGCAGAGCAGCGTCTAACCGAAGAGTTGCGCGTTTTCCGAAACGAGGCGGAGCGGATTGCTCAGCTCGGGTGGTCACCGGACTTGGACGATGGCGTCGTGCTCTGTGCCGCACCACTTGCCGACCTCTTTCCGGCCTGGAAGGAAGCCGCGAAGGAGCGAGCCAACATCAAGGCCGGAAGGTATCCGTGGGCCTCCGTGACGAACTGGGCGGATGAGCTATGACGACTCTGAGAGCTGCCCTCACGAGGCAGTTAGCTCAAAAGGTCCAGAGTCATGGTTTAGTGATCTGGGAAGACCGGGGAGGCGAGTACAAGGATGTTGCCTCCTCGGTAGCGCCGGAGGATGTTCGCTTCGAGCCGTTCAATGGCAGTTGGTACGATCTCAGACGAAGAATCGAAAGCGCTGTTTCAGGTGACCGGCCGCCCCGTCTGGTGGTGTACACCCCGGCTCCCCTCAAAGATGATGACCCCCTCGCGGAAGTAAGGGACGCGGCGGGAAAGTTCACCCGAAGGCTGTCAACCCTGGTTCGCCAATCCCTGAGGGGCACTCTCTCCCCGGCCCGGATCACAGCAATATCCGAACAGGCTCGAACACTCCCAGAGGCCGAGATGGCTGCTGAGGGGCCAGGAGAGACCGATGTACGTCTGGCCCGAGTAATGGGATCGCTCACGCCGCCCGAACTTCTCGTCAGTGTCCTCACCGGTGCCTCTGACGATGATCTCAGCAACGCCGGTCTGTGGGATGCGGTTGCAGCCATGGCGGACCAAACGATGGGCGCCGATGTCGCCGGGGTGTCGGATGAACTCCGGCATGGTCTATTCCAGCACCTGCTCCTGGCCGACATCTCTCGTGTAATCGAGGGACCGCTACCGGACACTCTCGAGACGGCGTCCAGCTCCCTCTCGGCGTCTCAACGCCGGAGTACTCGGGACCTGCTGGAGCGGTTACGCGGAGCAACCGGAGGCCTAGCCGCATATCGGCGTCTGGCGACGGCTGCAGATACCCGCCTCGCGCTCGCCGACAGCCTAGATTGGCGACCCGGCCTCGAGAATGCCGTCGGCACGCCGGCATTAGAGAGGGTCCTCCTCAAGCGATCGATCCGTTTCATACAGAAGACCGACTTTGGCAAGGCCCTCAAGATCGCCCAGCAGCGCCTCGAGATGAGCCCATGGGTGTCGGACCCGAACTCAGGATGGGGAAGCCAATGGCGCACTGTCGAAGCCATCTCCAGCCTGCACGCAGAACTCGCCAAGGCCATCACACCGGCAGGAGAGGGACCAGGCGGGATGCTGGCGTGGTACGTCCAACGAGGCTGGCTAGTAGACAGAGCGCACCGCCGAGTGGAGTTGGCACGTTCCGAACTTGGGGCGTTCGGCGACTTGGAAGACTCCCTCATCGCAACTCGAATCGCTTACGAGACGTGGCTCGACGATCTCCTCGATCGCTTCGTCTTCTCAGTGACCGATCAAGCCCTCGACACCGACGGTCTCATCCGCCAAGGCGAGATCCACGACCGCTTTGTCGCCACGGGTCAGGGACGTACCGCCTACGTCTGGGTCGATGCTCTCCGCTACGAACTGGGAATGGAACTCGCCGACGCCCTAGGCCACATTACCGAGAAGGTGGCTATCCACGCTGCGGTCGCTGCCGTTCCCACGATCACCCAGGTGGGTATGGCCAACCTGCTACCAGGTGCCGCATCAGACCTTGGGCTCGAACTGGAGGAAGACCGCCTACGAGTGAGTATCGGTGAAACACCAGTCAACTCTGTCAGCCAGAGACGCGACTTTCTTCGTGCCCGGCATGGGAGCGTGGCCGACCTTAATCTCAACGATGCCTCGCAGAAGGGCGAGAGGGCACTCGGAAACGCCGTAGAAGGTGCCGACCTCATCCTGATCAGGTCACAGGAAGTTGACTCAGCAGGCGAGTCCGGCCTTCTGTCGGTCGCATGGTCACATTTCCAGACCGTGATCGGCCTCATAGCCAACGTGATCGCGCGGCTCGCCCAGTGTGGTGTCGAGCGTGTCATCATCAGCGCTGATCACGGCTTCATCGCGCTTAGTCAGAGCCTCGGCGCCCAACGTACGGTTGACCCTCCCGCGGGAGGAGTCGGAATCACCAAGAGACGGGTCTTCGTCGGCCGAGGCGCCAACCCACGCCAGGCCACTGCGCGCGTACCCATCGCTTCATGCGGCATACCAGGAGACCTCGACCTCATAGTGCCCCGAGGCTTGGCTGTGTTCCGGGCTGGCGGCGCCCGCCAGTTCTTCCACGGGGGCCTCTCACCTCAGGAACTGATCGTTCCTGTCATCGTCGTCGAGCCAAGGCGCGCACCCGAACCGCAGAAGCTGAAGGTTGGCATTACCGTGGCCGGGGGCCGGATAACCACTGGAATCTTCGCGGCCACGATTTCCTTCGATGGCGATCTTTTTACGAACGAAGTGAGGGTACGGGTCTTCGCGGGATCGGGTGGTGGCCCTCCGGTCGCACGGGTCGTCTCGGGAGACGGGTACGATCCTGACACCGGAACGGTGACGGTTGGTACCGGCCGGTCGAGCGTCCTCACCTTCCTGGTAATCGAGAATCTCGGTCCCAACACCGAGGTGATTCTGCAGGTACTCGACGCCCGAACCGGCCTGAAGCTCGCATCGGCGACGGCCCCTGTCCCGTCTCCGGTAGTGGTTAGGGACGAACTTGAGTAACGCACTCATGCAACTAGATCAACTCGACAAGCTCGCCAATGAGACCTTCGCCGGTCGCGTCGTACGCAAGGACCTGGTCCGCCAAGTGAAGGTCGGCGCGAACGTGCCCGTCTACGTGCTGGAGTTTCTACTCGGTAAGTACTGCGCGTCCGATGACCCGTTCGCCATCGAGACCGGGCTGATGGTCGTCAACCAGACCCTGAAGGACAACTTCATCCGACCCGACGAGTCCGAACTCGCCAAGGCACGGGTCAAGCAGAAGGGCCAGTACAGACTCATCGACAAGGTGGATGTCCGCCTTCTCGCCAGCGAGGACAAGTTCTGGGCCCACCTCCAGAACTTCAACGACAAGTTCGTCCACATTCCCGAAAACCTCGTCTACCGGTACGACCGATTGCTCCAGGGCGGGGCATGGTGCCAACTGGATCTCGTGTACAACGCTCTTGATGAGGAAGTCCAGAAGAGGCCTTTCTACATCCGCGGGCTGAAGCCAATCCAGGTTGCCGCGTTCGACCCGGACCAGTTCATAGAGGGGCGACGCCGGTTCAGTCGGACTGCCTGGCTCGACCTCGTGATGCGCACCATCGGCCTCGAACCCCGAGAGTACGACCTGCGCGGCAAGCTCCTCTCTGTATGCCGTCTCCTCCCCATGGCGGAGCGGAACTTCAACCTGATCGAGCTCGGACCGTGGGGAACCGGTAAGAGCTTCGTCTACCGGGAGTCGAACCCCAACGCCATCCTTATCTCCGGAGGTAAGGTCACCGTTCCCCAACTCTTCGTGAACCTGTCAACAGGCCGGGTCGGCCTGCTGGGCACCTGGGACACGGTCGCCTTCGACGAGGTGGCCGGGCTAAAGATGTCCGATGGCACCGTCGTCAACATGCTCAAGGACTACATGGAGTCTGGGTCCTTTGCCCGCGGGAAGGAAGAGGTACCCGCCGAAGCGTCGGTCGTGCTTGTCGGGAACACCAGCCGCCCTCACAGCGATCTCGTCCGGACTGCCCACCTGTTCGCCGACCTGCCACCGACGATGATCGACGTGGCCTTCCTTGACCGGCTCCACTATTACCTGCCAGGTTGGGAGACCCCCAAGCTCGAGTCCCGTCTTTTCACAGATCACTTCGGGTTCGTGTCCGACTACTTCGCCGAAGCACTCCGCCAGTTGCGCAAGCAGAGCTTCGTCCGGGCCATCGACAACGAGTTCGCTCTCGGTAGCCACCTGTCGGCCCGAGACGAGAAGGCCGTCCGAAAGACCGTCTCCGGCCTGCTGAAGATCCTCCACCCCCACGGCGAGTGGACCCACGCCGAACTGCGCGAGTACCTGGAGTTCGCGCTAGAGGGGCGACGGCGAGTCAAGGAACAACTGAAGAAGTTGGCGCCACACGACTACGCGAAGACCGCGTTCAGTTACGTCGAGCGTGACACCGGCCACGAGTACTGGGTCGACGTCGCCGAGCAACCGGACGACTTGGGCACCCAATTCGACTTCGAGTCTGGGACAGCCTCCGGAGCCTCGACTGACGGAGGCTGGTCCCCGACCGCGCTCTCCACCGAAGAGCTCATCAGCCAGGGCGAGTCCAAGCATGTCGAGTTCAAGCAGACCGGACGCATCAACCTCCACACCAAGCAGCGGGACCCGGTCATCGAGCAGATGGTCGTCAAGTCCATCGCCGGCTTCATGAACGCCGAAGGCGGCACCCTCCTCATCGGCGTCACCGACTCTGGTGAAGTCTTCGGCATCGAGAAAGATCTCAAGACGCTAGGCACTAAACAGAACGCCGACGGGTTCGGTCTCTGGCTGAACAGTCTGTTGGACAACCTGCTCGGCCCGGTAGCCGTTGCCGGAGTGAAGTTCCAGTTCGAAAACTACCCCGCAGGAACGGTTTGCCGTATAGACGTCGTCCCGGGAACAGCTCCAACCTTTGCCAAAGGCAAGAAAGGAAAGGCCAACTTCTACGTGCGGCTGAATAACGCGACCCGATTGCTCGACACATCCGAAGCTATCCACTACGTCCGGGCCCGATGGAGGTAGCTTCCCAGCCTAGCTAGGCCCTTCATGGTGGCTGAAGCGAGGGAGTCTCAGTACGTATAAACCTGTGCCTAAAGAATTCGTGCTGGCATAGCGGTTTGGCAGTAGCATCCTAGGGGTTCGCGAAGCCAATCAAGGCACCGATTCTCGTAGTGAGCTCACCTGCTAACTGTAATGGATCATCCCAAATAATGTGATAATACTGACGTGTGTCGAAGTGTAGTCCATCCACTTTATCAGACCGACAACAGTAGATAACCGGTAGCCCTAAGCCATGTGCGAACCCAGCCTCATAGTATACACCACCTCGTACACCATCATCACCATGTGTCATGTCGGCTACAAGAAACCGCGAGCGTCTGATCTCGGTAATTATCTCATCATCGATTCTGTTGGCGTGTATTTTTCTATCTATTCGAAGAGGTAGGTATCCCGCATTCCTCACGCCGACGTGGATTCCTCGCTCGTATGTATCATGCATACTCTTGTCGAACCACATTGCTACAAAAGCCTGTGACACCTTTGGACTTACCGACTCGTCACTTATGCACTTGAATCCATCAACTGTAACTGTTACATCAAATCGTCCGCTGAAGTATTCAACCCTGACATAACCCATATTGTGCAGATAGTCTACTAAGAATGCAACCTCCTCTATTCCTGTAGACTCGGACCATGCACAAGCAGCGTACATCGATTCGTCTCTATGATCGACAATTACCTCTCTACCAATCATTGGTGTACACTCGACCAGAAATCGAAGGAGTCGTATTGCCCTTAGATCAACAGAAAGCCTGGGCAATTCTTCCAGATTCTTGGCGATATTATCCGGTATAGTGGGCACATCAACACCTAAGATTCGTTGCTCGACAAGATGCGACACTACTCTGCCCGACGTAACTTCATACCCAGAGTCGTCGATACCATCAAGATAGGATAGTAGGTCCGAAGACACTTGATAAGAGCCGCCTGACCTGAAGCAATCGTGGGCGACCACCATACCATCACTACTGATTGATACCTTGCCACAGTACTTGTTCAAGATACCGTGCCAGTTGGGCCATAGAGGACAAATGTAGCGGCCATCGTGTAGACGGAATTCCTCAGTCATATCGCATGGCTCCTCCTTGTAGTCGATTGAAGCAAGCGTAATCTCCTCTCGCAGTTGGGTAGTATCGCGGTCTGTCCAACCACTTCGGCGACAACGTTCGGTCGTTGATACATTAGGTTAACCAACGGGTTCCGGGATCCTACACGAGGCTCACGGACCTCAGTAGTACATCCTCGGTGGACTGTTCGTGGATTCCCAGCCCAACCGGCGTGAGCGCGACCCTTATCACTCTCACTTACAAGGCAAGGACGAAGTCTCTTGCCCACGCGCCGTGACTCGTCAGATGCCGGTGGTTACTACCTTGGCCAGGTCGGCGAAGACTCCGGCGAACTCGAAGGGGAGGATGCCGGCCACCACGACGAAGAGGGCCGAGATGCCCAGGGCCAGGGCCAGGGAGCCGGTCAGCGGGTTGACGGTACCGGCCGTGTCGGCGCCTTCGGGCACGTGATCCATCCACATGGTCTTGCCGATGCGGGCGTAGTAGACCAGGGCGATCACCGCGTTGACGGCCGCGATCACGGCCAGGGCGGTGGCCCATGCGTTGCCGGGGCGCAGGATGGCGAGGAACATGGCGAACTTGGCGTACCAGCCGGCCAGGGGCGGGATGCCGGCCAGCGAGAAGAAGAACATGGCGCCCAGCACGGCGAGGCGGGGGGCGTAGCGCCACATCCCGGCCCAGTCGTCGATCATGGTGCTGCCGGTCCGGCGGGCGCCCGCGATCACCACGCCGAAGGCGCCCAGGTTCATGAAGGCGTAGATGATCACGTAGACGATGGTCGCCGACGCCGCCTCCTGGATCACCGCCGGATCGTTGCTCACCGCCGCGGCCGCGAACGGGACCAGGATGAAGCCCCCCTGGGCGATCGAGGAGTAGGCCAGCATGCGCACCACGTTGTCCTGGCGTAGGGCGGTCAGGTTGCCCAGCGTCATCGACAACGCGGCCAGCACCCACAGCGCCGGACCCCAGATCTCGGTCACCGACGGCAGCGCCTTGTAGCAGAGCAGCAACAGCCCCACGAAGCCGGCCGCCTTCGAGCCCACCGACAGGTAGGCGGTGACGGGGGTGGGGGCGCCCTCGTAGGTGTCCGGCGCCCAGAAATGGAAGGGTACCGCCGTCACCTTGAAGCCGAAGCCCACCAGGGTGAAGAGCACCGCCAGACGGAAGGCCCCGCTGTCGAGCAGGTCGGCCCCGGCCTCCCGGATGCCCTCGAAGGTGACCGAGCCGGTCAGCCCGTAGAGGAACGACATGCCGTACAGCAGGATGGCGGTGGACAGCACCCCGAGAATGAAGAACTTCAGCGAGGCCTCGTTGGACTTGGCGTCGCCCTTGCGCCATCCGGCCAGTAGGAACAGGGGTCCGGTGACCAGCTCTAGGCCCACGAACAGCGTGATCAGGTCCCTCGACGACGCCATCACCAGCGAGCCCAGGATCGACGTGAGCATCAGCAGGTAGTACTCGCCCTGGTAGTAGCGATCGCTCTCGATATAGGACACCGACATCAGCAGCACCAGGTAGCCCCCCACGATGAACACCGCCTTGAGGACCAGGGCGAAGCCGTCCACCACGTACGCCCCGCCCAGCATCGACCTGGTCTCGGGGCCGTCGCCGAACGCCAGCGTCAGGAGCGGCACCGCCGCCAATGCCAGGCCCAGCACCCCGGCGAAGGCGGTCCAGTACTTGCGGGGACGCGGCAGCGCCACATCCAGCCCCAGCACCACCAGGATGGTGGCGGCTACGACCAGTTCAGGCGCGAGCGCGTGGTAGTCGAGGTCCATCCATCAGCCTCCGAAGGCGGTCCGGGCCAGGTTGACCACCGCGTCGGTGGTGGCCCCCAAGACGATCCGCGGGTAGACGCCGATGGCCACGATGGCCACGATCAGCGGCGCCCAGGCCAACCACTCGGTGGGCCCCACGTCATGGAACTCGTGATCGGACCACTCGGCCTTGGGCTCGCCGAGGTTGACCCGCTGGAGCATCCACAGCATGTACCCGGCGGTGAGGACGGTCCCGACAGCGCCGATCACCATGTAGGTCTGGAACTGGCTCAGGCTGAGCCCGGCCAGCGGCCGGTAGGCGCCCAGGAGCGACATGAACTCGCCCCAGAACCCGGCCAGGCCGGGCAGTCCCAGCGAGGCCATGGCGGTGAAGGCGAAGATGCCGCCCATCCAGGGCATGAGCTTCTGGTTGCCGCCCAGGCGGGCGATCTCGCGGGTGTGGTACCGATGATGCATCGAGCCGGCCAGGAAGAAGAGCAGGCCGGTGATCAGGCCGTGGGCGACCATGCCGATCAGCGAGGCGTTGAAGCCTACATCGGTCATGGTGGCGATGCCCAGCATGACGAAGCCCATGTGCCCCACCGAGGAGAAGGCGATCAGGCGCTTCACGTCGGTCTGGGCCAGGCAGGCCAGGGAGCCGTAGATGATTCCGATCACCGCTAGCAGGCCGATGAAGGGCGCCCACTCCCGGGCCATGTCGGGGAGGATCGGGATGCTGATCCGGAGGAAGGCGTAGGAACCGAGCTTCAGCAGGATCGCCGCCAGGAGCACCGAGCCGACCGTCGGCGCAGCCGTGTGGGCGTCGGGGAGCCAGGTGTGGAAGGGCCACATGGGCACCTTCACGGCGAAGCCCAGGAACATCGCCCCGAACACCAGGAAGGCGAACGTGCCGCTCCCGAAGGCGTTCCGCGACCCGAGCTCGATCAGGGTCGGGATGTCGAACGTGTTGTCCCCGAGAAAGTCCCCGGACCGGAAGTACAGGGCGAGGAAGCCGAGCAGCATGAAGGCCGAGCCGAACAGGGTGAAGAGGAAGAACTTGATGGCTGCGTAGAGCCGCATCGTAACCGTCCGGCCCAGCACCGGGATGCGGCGCTTGGCGCTGTCCCCCCAGATCCCGATCATGAAGTACATGGGCAGCAGGACCAACTCGAAGAAGATGAAGAAGAGCACCAGATCGAGCGCCACGAACGTACCGTTCATGCCGGTGGCCAGGAGCAGCATGAGGGCGAGGAAGCCCCGGACGTTGCGGGGCTCGTCCCAATGGTCCCACGAGTAGATGACAGCCAGCACGGTCACCACCGCCGACAGGACCAGCAGCGGCAGGCTGATGCCGTCCACCCCGATGTGGTACCGGGCGCCTATGGCCGGGATCCAGCTCTGGGAGACCTCGAACTGGAACTTCTCCGACCCTCCGTAGTTGAAGTTGGCGGCCACCGCGACGGCCAGCACCGCGGTCAGGCCGGTGGTGAGCAGGGCCACCCACTTCTGGGCGTCCTCCCGGGCCTTCGGCACGGCGAACAGGGCTAGCGCGCCCGCAGCGGGCAGGAACACGATGAGGCTGAGCCCCGCGGATTCGAACCAGGCCATGTCGCTCGTCCTTCCTATGTCTTCTCTTGAGTTCCTTGTCCGATGCGCGTACTAGGTGACCAGTACGAATGCCACTACCAGCAGCAGGGCGCCCACCACGAAGGCGCCCGCGTATTGCTGCACCTTGCCGCTCTGGAGGAGCCGCAGCTTCCCGCCGGCACCTCTCGTCCCGCCCGCGGCTGCGTTGAGCAGCAGGTCGATGCCCTGCTGGTCCAGGCGGCCGTAGACCAGCCCTCCCAGCCAGGCGGTGACCGCGCCGGCGCCGTTGATGACCGCATCGATGACGTAGCCGTTCACCCAGTCGACGGCCCGGGCCAGGGGACCCTTGATCGGGTTGACCACGCCCTTCATGTAGAGGTCGTCGATGTAGTACTTGTTGTGGAGGAGCGGGTACAGCACCGGGATCCGGAGCCGGTCCCTCGCCTGCTGGGTCTCGGCGTCCGGAGCGAACAGCCTCCATCCGAGGGCTATGCCGGCCACCGCCGCGATCAGACCGTAGGCGGCCAGCTCCCATTCGATGGCCTTGGGGTGGTAGTCCCCCATCGGGACGATGCGGGCGCCCACCCAGTCCGTGAAGTTCCGGATCGGGCCCCATGAGACACCGGGGATGTTGAGCAGGCCGGCGATGACGCTGGGAACCGCCAGGGCCACCAGCGGGGCGGTCATGACCGGTGGGGACTCGTGGGGATGGCCGTGGCCCTTGTAGGTGCCGAAGAAGGTCAGGGCAACGGCTCGGGTCATGTAGAAGGCGGTGACGAACGCCCCCAGGATCGCCACCCACATGAAGGCGGTGTACCCCTCGTGGCCGAGGGTGGCCAGGATCTCGTCCTTGGACCAGAAACCGGCCAGCGGGATCACGCCGGCCAGCGACAGTGATCCCACTACGAACGTCCAGAAGGTGACCGGCATCTCCTTGCGCAGGCCACCCATGTCGCTCATGTTGTTGGAGTGGACGGCGTGGATGACCGACCCGGCTCCTAGGAACAGCAACGCCTTGAAGAAGGCGTGGGTGAACAGGTGGAACAGGCCTGCCGTGTACCCGCCGGCCGCCACCGCCGCCATCATGTATCCCAGCTGGGACACGGTGGAATAGGCCAGCACCCGCTTCAGGTCGTCGGCCACCAGCGCCAGGAAGCCGAGCACGAACAGGGTGATCACCGCGATCGTCACCATCCACGGCCGGGCCTCGGTGGCCATCTGCTGGTAGAGGGGGAAGGTCCGGGCCATGAGGTAGATGCCGGCGGTGACCATGGTGGCGGCGTGCATCAGGGCCGAGACCGGGGTGGGACCGGCCATGGCGTCCGGCAGCCAGACATGCAGGGGGAACTGGGCCGACTTGCCCATGGCCCCGAAGAAGAGCAGCAGGGCGCCGGCCACCGCTACCCCTCCCAGCAGGTCGCTGTGGGCATCGGCCGCTGCGCTGAGCGCCGAGAAGCGGAACGTTCCCAGCGCAGGCACCAGGAGGATCGTCCCGAGGATCAGGCCGACATCTGCCACCTTGTTGGTGAGGAAGGCCTTGACCGCCGCGTCGCTGTTCTCCTTCTCCTCCCAGTAGTGGCCGATCAGGAGGTAGCTGGCCAGACCGACCCCCTCCCAGCCGATGATCAGCTGGATCAGGTTGGGCGCTCCCACCAGGACCAGCATCGAGCCGGCGAACAGCGACAGGGAGGCGAAGAACCACGGCACCCGGATGTCGCCCTTCATGTAGCCGTGGGCGTAGACGAAGACCAGGAAGCCCACGAAGGCCACCACCCAGTACATCATGATCGAGAGGCCGTCCACCACGAACCCGAGCTCGAGTGCCAGCCGGCGGCCCGCGAAGGTGCCGAATTCCCCGATAGTGAGGTTCACCTCCCGGTAGATGCCCTCGAACATGTTCTGGACGAACAGCACGCTGGCCCACAGCAGGTTGACCCCCATGGCGCCGATGGCCAACTCGGCGCCCAGTCCCTTCATGCGCTTGCCCACCAGGATGATGGCCAGGAAGGCGGCGAAGGGCAGCACCAGCATGATCCAGGCGGTCTCGGCGAAGAAACCGCCCGACGACAGGTCGCCGGCTCCGCCTTCCCCGGCGGCCAGGATCAGGGGTGCCGAGGCCACCGCGCTCACCATCGCATCAGGTCCAGTTGGTCGATGTTGCCCGAGGCGCGGTTACGGAACACCAGGAGGATGATGGCCAGGCCGATCCCGACCTCGGCGGCGGCGATGGTGATGACGAAGATGGCGAAGATCTGGCCGTGGGCGGCGGCCGTGTTCCAGAACGCCTCGAACGCGATCAGGTTGATGTTGACCGCGGCCAGCATGAGCTCGACCGCCAGCAGGACCGTCACGGCGTTGCGGCGCGACAGCAGGCCGTACACCCCGATGGAGAACAGGAGCGCCCCCAGGACCAGGAACTGGGTCAGGACCATGCCGGGCTCCGGCGGATCGGGGTCATACCCGGGCTCCCTCCTCCTCCTCGGCGGGGGTGAGGTCCTTGCGGGCCAGGGTGATCCCGCCGATGAGGGCCGCCAGCAGGACGAAGCCGACCGCCTCGAACGGGATCAGGTAGCGGTTGATGAACCCCTCGCCCAGGATCCCGGTAGCGGTGGCCCGGCCCACCGCGGGGAGCGGGTCGCCGAAGCCGCCCATCTGAGTGGCGACCGCGTTGATGAGCCAGAAGGTCACCGCGAACACCCCGAGCGCGGCGACCGCCGCGGGCCAGCGGGTGTCGTGGCTGAGGTTGGTCTCCCGCCCGATCGGAGCCCGGGTGATCATGATGCCGAACAGGAACAGCACCACCACCGCGCCGATGTAGACCAGGACCAGCACCCAGGCCACGAACTCGGCCGACAGGAGGATGAACAACCCGGCCGAGGCGGCCAGGGCAAGGACCAGGAACAGCGCGGCGTGGACCACGTTCCGGCTGGTCACAACCCGCAGCGCCGCTAACACCATCGGGATCGCCATGGCCAGGAAGGCCCAGTTGACGGGTTCGGCGATCCACTCGGAAAAGGTCATCCGACCCGTCCTGCCGGTTGGCTACCACGGACCGGCGCCGCGGTCACGATTGGGCCCCCAGGCCCTTGGGCACCGTCTCCATCCAGTCCTGGAGGCGGTCCATGTCGTGCATCATCGGCCCCATGTCGTACTCCGAGTACTCGTACTCGGGAGTCCAGAACAGGGCGTCGAAGGGGCAGACCTCCACGCAGATGCCGCAGTACATGCAGAGGGCGTAGTCGATGTCGAAGCGGTCCAGGGTGGCCCGGGCCCGAGGCCTCCCGCCCGGACGGGAGGGTGGCTTGATCTCCTTGTGGCCCTCGATGTAGATACACCAGTCGGGGCAGGACCGGGCACACAGCATGCACACCGTGCAGGCTTCCTGCTCGAGGGCTATGACCCCCCGCGCCCGGGGAACGGGGGTCTCCTTGACCTTGGGGTAGTTGACGGTGGACCGCAAGCCGACCCGCCCGCCGGACAGGTTGAACGCCCAGGTCCGGAGCATGGTGGTGAAGGTGACCCGCAGGCCGGCCAGCATGCCGAGTTTGGGCGGCTTGGTAAGAGAGGGCAACCGGGGGAGTTTCATCTATAGCACCACCTTCAGTACCGCGGTCGCGATGATGTTCACGATCGCAATCGGAATCAACCACTTCCAGGCCAGGGTCTGGAGCTGGTCCTCTCTCAGCCTCGGAAGGGTCCACCTCAGCCAGATCATCAGGAAGATCAGGATCCCGACCTTGGCGAACAGGATGATCGGCGAGAAGAGGGTCTCGGGGTTGATGCCCCACAAGCCGTAGCCACCCAGGAACAGCGTGGCGGCGATCACCGACATCGAGAACATGTTGGCGAACTCGGCCAGGAAGAAGAACAGGAACCGGAACCCCGAGTACTCGGTGACATAGCCCATCACCAACTCCGACTCGGCGATCGGCATGTCGAACGGGAGGCGGGTCAGCTCGGCGAGGGTGGCGATCATGAAGATCGCGAAGCCGATGAACTGGGTCAGGAGGAAGGGCCAGCCCTGGGCCACCTGCGCCGACACGATGCCTTGCATCGACATCGTCCCGGCCTGGATCACCACCCCGACCGTGGCGAGCACCAGCGGCAGCTCGTAGGCGATCAGCTGGCCGGCGGCCCGGAGCCCACCGATCATCGAGTACTTGTTGGCCGATGACCATCCGGCCATGAGGACGCCGATGGTGCTGACCGACGAGATGGCCAGGGCGTAGAAGATCCCGACCTCCAGGTCGCGCACGATCCCGTACCGGGGCGAGGGGTGGACAGGCACGATCACCAGCAACGCCATCGTCCCCAGCATCACCAGGGCGGGCGCCCACTTGAAGACGGGGCGGTCCGCCTCCTCGGGGATGATGTCCTCCTTCTGGATGAACTTCACCCCGTCGGCGATGAGCTGGGCCCATCCGAACCGCCCGCCCGCGAAGTAGGGGCCCACCCGGCTCTGCATGTGGGCGGAGAGCTTCATCTCGGCATAGCCGATCACCATGCCGATCACCGGGACGACCGCCGCCGCTACCGCCAGCTTGGTGGCGAGCAGCCACCAGAAGGTCAGCTCCAGGCTCATCGGTCGACGTCTCCGAGGACGAAGTCGAGCGAACCCATGATGGCGATGAAGTCGGGGACCAGGGCCTCCTCCAGGATCCACGGGAGGATCGAGAGGTTGGAGAACGAGGCGGAGCGGATCTTGAGGCGGTAGGGCCCGAGACCGCCCATGGACACCAGGTGGTAACCCATCTCCCCCTTCGGGTTCTCGGCCCGGACGTAGGTCTCGCCGGCCGGGACCTTGATTATGCGGGGTACCTTGGCCTGGAGCGGGCTCGACGGCAGACCGTCGATGGCCTGGGTGATGATGCGGGCCGACTGGCGGATCTCCTCTAGGCGCACCCACCACCGGTCCCAGCAGTCACCGTTGCGACCCACCGGGACGTCGAAGTCGAAGTCGGCGTAGGGCAGGTAGTCCGACACCTTTCTCAGGTCGAACCCGGCGCCCGAGGCCCGCAGGTTGGGTCCGGAGACCCCGTAGGAGGCCGCGATGTCGACCGGCAGGACCCCGACATCCTTGGTGCGGGCCAGGAACACCTCGTTGCCCGCCACCAGGTTCTCGATCTCGTCGCACGTGGCGAGCACCTTCGTCATGGCATCCCTGGTCTCGGCCAGGAAGCCGGAAGGTATGTCCATGCCGGCCTTCTTGGTGACCGGGCCGGCCGCGTAGACGGGCTTGACCCCCCCGAGCCGGTTGAAGTTGGGGTGGAAGCGGCCCCCGGTGACCGACTCCAGCAGGTCCAGCACCCTCTCGCGTTCCCGGAGGGCGAAGAACAGCGGCGTGGCGGCGCCCAGTTCCAGCGGGTAGGAGGCCATGAACACCAGGTGGGAGGAGATCCGCGCCATCTCGGTCAGCACCAGCCTGATCCACTGCGCCCGGGGCGGGGCCTCGACACCCATCAGGCGCTCGGCCGCCACCACGAACGGGACCTCGTTGGCGAACCCCGACACCCAGTCGATCCGGTTGATGATGGTGATGATCTGGGGGTAGGTGCGAACCTCCGACAGCTTCTCGTAGCCCCTGTGCATGTACCCGATGACCGGGCGGACGTTGGTGGCCCGCTCGCCGTCTACCGTCGCCACGAGGCGCAGCACGCCGTGCGTGGAAGGATGCTGGGGACCGATGTTGAGGGTCATGCCCTCGGTCTCCAACTCGACCGAGACGGCCGCCTCCGAAAGGTGATGGGCGAAAGTACCTTGCATCACGCGCCGGGGTTCTCGGTTGAGGGGCCGCCACCGTTCTCGGGCATGTCCTCGACGTCGACCTTGCCGGGCCAGGGCTTCACCTCCCGGCTCAGCAACGGGAAGTCCTTGCGGAGTGGGTAGCCCTCGAAGGAGTCGGGCAGGTAGAGCTTGGTGAGGTCCGGATGGCCCACGAAATCGATGCCGAACATCTCGGCGGCCTCCCGCTCGTGCCAGTTGGCGCCGGGATAGACGTCCGCCACACTCGCGATGGACGGCGAGTCGTGGTCGAGGTCGGTCGAGATTATGGCCAGGTTGCCGTCCGACAGGTCGGAGACCGCGCACAGCAGCTCGTAGCGCTCCTCCACCGGTTCGTCGGGCTCATCCCCCACCGCCACCTCGTTCGTCCAATCGGTGGCGGACAGCCAGGACAGGAACACCAGACCCAGGTCACCGGAGGTAACGGTCAGGGCCTCCTTCCAGGCCGAGGGCGCCACCCGCACCTTGACGGTCCCGTGGGCCACCTCGGCCCGGCCGCCCACCGCAGTGGCCACCCGGTCGGCGAACTCCTCGAGCGCGTCGGCTGCCTCGGAGACGGTGCTCTCAGACGGGCTGGCGGTCACGCTGCTTCCACTTGTCGCGCACGTCCTCGTCCTTGATCTTCTGCTGCAGCAGGACGATCCCGTCCATCAGGGCCTCCGGCCGGGGCGGGCAGCCGGGGACATAGACATCCACCGGAATGATCTGATCCACACCCTTGGTGACCGAGTAGGAATCCCAGTAGGGGCCGCCGCAGTTGGAGCAGGAGCCCATCGATATCACGTACTTGGGCTCGGGCATCTGCTCGTAGAGGCGCTTGATGGCCGGGGCCATCTTGTCGGTCACGGTTCCCGCCACCACCATCAGGTCGGCCTGCCGCGGCGAGGCGGGCAATGGGATGATCCCGAAGCGCATGAAGTCGTAGCGTGGCCCGGAGGCGGCCATCATCTCGATGGCGCAGCAGGCCAGGCCGAACTGGAACAGCC
>WTGW01000124.1 GCA_011523395.1 Acidimicrobiia bacterium | reverse complement strand
CGGGCGATGGCCGCGAAGCTCGGGTTCTCGAGCATGGTCGCCACGTAGCGGTCGTCGTAGAAGTCGATCTGGTTGCGCTTCTCGGCGCCCCACTGCCCGTTGTTGAACACGCAGGCCACCACCGGGATGTTCTCCCGCACGCAGGTCATGACCTCCGCCAGGCTCATCCCCCAGGCGCCGTCTCCCACGTAGGCGATGGCAGGCCGTTCCGGCGCGGCCACCTTCGCCCCCATAGCCGTGGGGAAGGCGTAGCCGCAGTTCCCGAACATCATCGCCGCGAACATGCTGTTGGGCCGGTCGAAGCTCAGGTACGAGTTGGCCACGGAGCAGACGTTCCCGATGTCGGTGGTGACCATCGAGTCGGCAGGCATGGCGAGTTCCAGCTCGCGCAGGGCGGTGCGGGGTGCGATGGGGACGTCCTGCGAGAAGGAGAGCGAATCCAGTTCCCGTCGCCAGGCTTCCTTCTCCCCCCGGATCCGGGCCATCCGGTCGTCGCGGGTGCTGTCCGAGGCGAGCTCGATGCCGGCGAGTCGTCGGGTTAACTCGGCGGCCACAGCCCCGGCATCGCCGTGGATGGCCACCTCGGCCGGCTTCACAAGCCCCAGGGTCCGGTGGTCGGAGTCGACCTGGATGATGCGGGCGTCCTCCGGCCAGTACTCGATCCCGTACTGGGGCAGAGTGCCGAAGGGTCCCAACCTCGTGCCCAGCGCCAGGATCACGTCGGCTTGGGACACGATCCGCATCGCCGCCTTGGATCCCTGGTACCCGATCGGCCCGCAGGCCAGGTCGTGACCGGCTGGGAAGGCATCGTTGTGGAGGTACGAACAGATCGCGGGCGCGCCGAGCAATTCGGCCAAGCCCACGGCTTCGGCCTGCCCACCGCCCATCACGACGCCCCCTCCCACCATCAACACCGGGAAACGGGCCTCTGCCAGCAACCGCGTCGCGGCGGCCAGGCCGGCCGAGCCGCCCGAGGAGCGCTCTATCACGAGCGGTTCTCTGATGTCGAAGTCGGCTTCCCCGTAGAAGAAGTCCCGCGGGATGTTGATCTGCACCGGGCCCCGCTCCGCCATCGCCAACGTGAAGGCTCTATGGGTGAGTTCCGCGATCCGCTCGAAGCGCTTGACCTCGACCTGGTATTTGGTGATCTTCGAGAAGATCGGCATCTGGTCCGTTTCTTGGAAACCACCCAAACCCTCTCCCAAGGAACCGGCTTGCGGGGTTACGGCGACTACGGGCGAATGGGCCCAGAAGGCAGCAGCGATGGCCGTGACGAAGTTGGTGATGCCCGGACCGTTCTGACCGATGCAGACGCCGTGCCGGTTCGAGACGCGGCTGTAACCGTCAGCCATGTGCGCGGCGTTCTGCTCGTGGGCCACCGGCCAGAACCTGATCCCGGCCGGTTCGAAGATGTCGAGGGCTTCCATGAAGGCCGAGCCGACGATGCCGAAAACGTCGGTCACTCCCTGAGCGGCCAGGCTCTCGACAAAGGCCTCGCTGGCGGTCATCCGGACCATCTTCTTCCTCCTCCGTACGCAGCCGGGAGGCGCACCGGATGTCCTGTGATCCAGCTTGAGGCGCCAAGCAGCCGCCTCGCCCGCACCGGCTTCAGAAGAATACTCCACCCACGGCGGTGGGCGCTCCCGTGGAGGAGCCGATGGGTCCCGAAACGGACCCGACTCGCCGCCATCGAGACAGGGGCCGCATGCCACCGGGAGCGGGCGCCCTCGGTGTGAGATGGATGTCTGGTGAGTTCCTGTTCACTGCGAGCGCCGGTGTATGAAGATCGATTCACTCTGCATCTGTAGCGGTTTGGCACCAATACAATTGGGGACGGAGAGTCGGTCCGGGCCGCCGGCGCGGGCTTGGATGGTCCAGATTCTCCGCGCCAGGCCTCCCCGCCGGTGTTCGCAACGGCTCGACGGGGTTGCCAGGCACTATCACCCGGGAACCTCGGGTGCGGAACCGCGAGTGGCGGCGCCGGTGTATGAGGAATCGAGCACACAAAGTAGGGCATAGGCGTGCAGATATGGCGAAACTGAGCCGGGCGAGAGCCTCGCTGATCGTGGAAAGTTACAGGAACCGCACACAGGTCCTCGGGGCCACTCGGTTGGTGACGACGTGCCCGGTTTGAGCGGAGGCGACCGGCTAGGTGCCGAGAACGAGACTCTGGGCGGTCGCCTCTCCAGGATGACCGAGGCGATCCTGCGAATCAGCGAGGACCTCGACCTCGACACCGTCCTTCAGGAAGCCGCGGACAGTGCCAGGTTGCTGACCGGCGCCCGCTATGCGGCGCTGATAACACATGATGGCGATGATGAGCCTCAGGACCTGATGATCTCCGGTCTGACCGATCAACAGACCGAGCGCGTGTTGGCCTACCCGTTCGGGAGGGACGTCTTCAGGTATATCGGCGGGCTCCGCGAGCCGCTGCGGACGGATGATTTCATCGCCCACCTCGAGGCTGCCGGTTACTCCGACTTTCCGGTACCGATCGGGGCGTTGCTCAGTACGCAGATCCGGGTGCGGGACCAGCATGTGGGCAACCTCTACATCGGCGAGAAGGAGTCTGGCGGGGAGTTCACCGTCGAGGATGAGGAGACTCTGAGGATGTTCGCCGCGCAGGCGGCGATGGCTATCACCAACGCCCGCCGTTACGGCGACGAGCAGCGGGCCAAGGCCGATCTCGAAGCACTGCTCAACACCTCTCCGGTGGGTGTGGTGGTCTTTGACGCGCTCACGCGCGGAGTGGTCAGGATCAACCGGGAAGCGTGCCGTCTTATCGGTCATCGATCCGAGGAGGAGAGTGACTCCGCTCGTGTCCTTGGCATGGTCGGGTTCCGGCGCATGGACGGGGCGGTCATGGCACTCGACGAGGTCCCATTCGAGCGGGCACTACGGACCGGCGAGACCGTGCGCGCCGAGGAGTTGGTAATCGTCCGTCCCGCCGGTGACCAGGTGACCACCCTCATCAACGCCACTCCCATCCACTCAGAGGACGAACAACTTGTCGCCGTCGTGGCGACTATCCAGGACATCACCCCCCTCGAGGAGTTGGAGCGTCTCCGTACCGACTTCTTGGGGATGGTCAGCCACGAGTTGAGAACCCCGCTGACCTCGATCAAGGGTTCCGCCGCGACCGTGCTGGGCGCCTCGTCGCCGCTCGACCCGGCCGAGATCCGCCAGTTCTTCCACATCATCGAAGAACAGGCCGACAACATGCGGGACCTGATCAATAACCTGTTGGACCTGAGCCGGATAGAGGCGGGAACCCTTTCGGTCGTTGCCGAACCGACCGATGTGTCGGCCGTGATCGACCGGGCGAGGAACGCTTTCCTCAGCGGTGGATACCGCAACAGCATCGAGATCAACGTGACACCGAACTTGCCGAGGGTCACAGCGGACGGCAAGCGGATCGTCCAGGTGCTGCACAACCTGTTCTCCAACGCGTCGAAATACTCGAGGGAGTGGTCTCCCATCCGGGTGGCGGCCTGGATGCACGAAGCCCACGTCGTGATATCGGTATCCGACGAGGGCACAGGCGTCGCCAGCGAGCACCTGCCTCGCCTGTTCACGAAGTTCTCCCGGATCGACGTAGGGGGAGATCACGGGGTTGGCGGCAACGGTTTGGGCCTCGCAATCTGCCGGGGCATCGTGGAGGCCCACGGCGGCCGCATCTGGGCTGAGAGCGAGGGGGAAGGGCACGGAACCCGGCTCACCTTCACGCTCCCGGCTGTCGACGAGACCACCGGCGATCGTGTACCCGATCACATGGGCGACGCGGTGGACTCTGAACGGTCGTCCCGGAGCAGCGACCGGATCCTGGTAGTGGACGACGACCCCCAGATCCTGCGTTACGTTCGCAACACCCTCGCCGAGGCCGGCTACACACCGATGGTGACCGGCGACGCGAACGAGGCGAGCGACATGCTCGAGTCGGAGAGACCGCAGCTCGTGCTGCTGAATCTGGTCCTACCCGGAGTCTCCGGGTTCGACTTCTTGACGCGAATTCGTGCGGACTCGCACACGCCGGTCATCGTCCTGTCCGGGCGTGGGCGAGGTCAGGACATCGCCAGGGCATTCGAGCTAGGAGCCGCGGACTACGTTGTCAAACCCTTCTCACCGGCCGAACTCGTGGCCAGGATCGGAGCCGCGCTGCGCCAGGCGGCAACGTACCCGCACGGCGGGATGGAGCCTTATGCATACGGCGACCTGGCCATCAACCACCTGGAACGTTCGGTGACCGTGGCAGGCAAACCCGTTCGTCTCACTCCGACCGAGTACAAGCTGCTGTTCGAACTCTCCAAGCACCCGGGACGGGTAATGACCCACGACCAGCTGCTGAATAGCGTATGGAGCCAAGACCGCCCGGCCGACCAGCGCCTCCTCCGCTCGTTCATAAAGAACGTGCGCCAGAAGATCGGAGACGACGCCAGGAACCCCTCATACATCTTCACCCGGTCCGGCGTCGGCTACCACCTCGCCAAGCCCTAGGCCGGCTCCCCGAGACAGCCATCGGACGCTCTGAAGGACGCGCGCGGATGTAGAATCACGCCGCACCGGCAGGCGAGGAGCTGAGAGGATGGTCGGGCTTACGGCGGAACAGTTGGACCGGTTCCACGAGGACGGGTACCTGATCGTCGAGGATGTTCTCACCGGAGACGACCTGGCCGCCATCGAGGCCGAGTACCGGAAGATCGTCGACCGGACTTCGGCCGACCTGGCCCTTGAGGGAAAACTGCGGCCGCTCACCGGGACCACCTTCTCGGAGTGCTACATCGAGGCCATGCAGCAACTCGACGACATGTACGACCTCTACCAGCACCTCGATATCTCCCTCCCGCTTCTCGAGGACCTCGACCACAGCCACACGATGAACGCCGGACCGGAGGTGTTCCGCCTCCTCACCAACCCACGCCTGCTTGACATCGTGGAGTCGGTGATCGGACCGGAGATCTACTCCAACCCGGTTCAACACACCCGGATCAAACCGCCCGTCCGCCATCTGCCGGAGGCGGCGCTCGACGCCAACATCGCCGCCACCCTGTGGCACCAGGACTCGGCCGTGATCGATACCGAGGCCGACGAGACCGACATGCTGACGATATGGCTCGCCGTTACGGATGCCACGCTCGAGAACGGGTGCCTGATCGTGGAGCGCGGCAGCCATCGCGAGGAGATGACCCTTCACTGCCCTGGCAAGGTCTTCCCCGCCGAGATCTACATCCCCGAGTCGATCATCGACGACGGCCGGGTAATCCCCATGGAGGTGCCGGCCGGAGGCGCCATCCTGCTGCACAAGCTGACCGAGCACGGTTCCCTGGACAACCACAGCGACGACATTCGGTGGAGCTTCGACCTCCGCTACCAGCCGATCGGCCAACCCACCGGCCGCTCCGTGTTCCCCGGATTCGTCGCCCGCAGCCGGGCCCACCCCGAGCAGGTGGTCACCGACCCTGAGGAGTGGGCGAGCATGTGGTGGGACGCCCGGGACCGCATCGCCGCCGGCGTGACGCCCATGAACCTCAACGCTCGATGGGCGGCCAACGCCCGCCAGCCGATCTGCGCCTGACCCGTCCCCGGGGCCGGGTGCTCGTACCTACCCGGCCGCTCAGCAGATCGTGGTGCGCTCCTCGGGAAGAGCAAGGTCAATCAAGGCCCGGTGGATGATCTCGTTGGCACACTCGTTGTTGGGATACACCCCGTGTGCCAAGTGCTCGGCCTCGACCAGATAGCCGTTCGACAGCGTCTCCTCCACCAGCTCGACTGACTCGCTGAGCGGGGTTGCCGGATCCCGCGGGTTGCCGATGACGACGATGGGCACATCGCTGCCGTCGAGCGTGCCGCTGAACGAGCCCTTATCGAGCAGGTCGTAGAAAGGGCATGTCCCCGGCGCCGTGAACTCGAGGTGGGCCAGCAGCGGGAGTTCGCGGCGCACCGCCTCCTCCATCGCCTTCTCGTCGGACAGCCGCACGTCTCGGTCCAACTGAGGATTCAGTACCCACGAGTCGAGGCAGTTGACGTGCTCCACGAAGGTGGTCCCACCGTGGCTGTCCCCGAGTTGGAACCGGGCTAACTCGGCGAGGAGGGATGGATCGTCTTCCTCGACGAGCAACGCGTAGCCCATCCACAGGTAGGGCCAGGCCTCCTCGCTGTACAGCGGCGTGATGATCGCCAGTGCTCCCGCTAACGGATTCCCACCCGTGGCCTCGACCACCGCCTCGAGAGCGCCCACGTTCTCCTTGAAGTACCCGCGCGGGTCGCCGTCGTTGTACATCGGGCATTGGGGCTCATCACAAGCGTCAAGAGCCTCACCTAACAGCACCTCGAACTGGCGGAGCTCGTCGATCACGTTGGCGACGCGTGCCTCCACCGTGCTGACGTCGTCGACCGGATTGTCCGCGCCGTCGACCACCATGGCTCGCACCGACGCCGGGAACAACGTGGCGTACCACACGCCGAGCGTAGCGCCGTATGAGAAGCCGAAGTAGCTGATCTGCTCCGCTCCGAGCGCCTTCCGGATCTCGTCCATGTCGCGGGCCACGTACTCGCTATGCAACAGTCCGGCGGCGGCGCCCATCGACTCGACGCAGAGCAGCGCCGCCGCCTCACCCGCTGCGAACTCCTCGGCGTCGTCGAACGGGAGCTCCACCTGCGACAGGAGCGCGAGCTGCGCCCCGGGCTCGCCGCACACGAAGCTCGGTTCCGAGAGCGCGACGCCGCGGGGGTCGAAGCCCACGATGTCGAACCGTTCGAGAACCGGCGCGGTGAAGACCACACCGGGACCCTCCAAGGCCCAGGCGGCCATGTCGATGCCGCTGGCGCCGGGTCCTCCGGGATTCACCACCAGGTAGCCGATGCGCCGGTCC
>WTGW01000049.1 GCA_011523395.1 Acidimicrobiia bacterium | reverse complement strand
CAACAACCCAAGGTCAAGACGTAGCGGGCCAACAGATGGAGGTTCATCCCCGTCTCTCTCAGCACCCTCCTAGTGGCCTGACTGCGAAACAACCGGGTGCTCTGGCGGCCATCGGCGTCCCGTCGCTGCGTTCCGCTTCCTCAACGTACCGCTGCGGGTACGCCTTCGTCAGCGGGCCTTGCGAGGAACACCGCTGCCGACGCCATACCACACCGCCATTACACAGACAGGCCACGAGGAGGCTGGCTGTAAGGCTGCTCGGGCTGGGCGTGGCGGCGCTACTCCTGACGGCTGCCTCCGCCCCCGAGGCCCTCCAGACCGTCAGCGGGGATATCTACATCCTCCCGGAGAATGAGGTGGTGGGGGAGAACCTGTACGTGTCGGCCTCGGTGGTCCGGATCCACGGGACCATCGAAGGCGACCTGATGGTCCTGGCCACCAGCCGCTTCCACGTCACGGGCTCGGTCGAGGGGGACGTGGTCGGTTTTGCCCGGGCGGCTTCGATCGAGGGCACGGTGGGGGGCTCGGTCCGGCTGGCCGGTGTCGACCTCGATGTTTCCGGCAAGGTGGGAGGGGAGGTGGCCGTCCTGGCCCGGGACGCGGTGCTGGGGGGCGAGATAGGTGGCGATGCGCTGGTCTGGGCGATACGGTTGCTGACCGACGGAGGGCTGGGTCGCGACTTGGGCGGCCGGACCCTCCACGCCACGATCGACGGCCGGGTGGGCCGGGACGTGGAGATGACCATCGACCATCTCAGGGTCGGGCCGGGCGCCGCGGTGGGCGGAGACCTGGGCTATCGAAGCGCCGACGATGCCGAAATCGATCCCGGAGCGACCATCGGCGGCACGCTGGTGCGCCGTGCACCCCTGTCGCCGGACATCTGGTTACGGGCGGGACGCCTCCTGGGAGGTCTGGTGATCTTCCTGCTGTTCATGGCCATGGGGTTGCTGGCCATCCGTTTCCGGCCGGGATGGCTCCATGCCTGCGTCGAACGCGTGCGCAGGCGCCCCGCCGGGATCGTGGTCCGGGGGGTGGTGGCCCTCTTGATCCTGACCCTGCCGTTGACCGTCCCCGCCTTGGCCATCTGGGCCGGGCCGCCCGGAGTGGTGATGGCAGCCGTGATCGCGGGTCTGGTGTGCCTCATTCCGGCGTTCCTGGCGTTCCTGCTCGCGTTCATCTCGGGGTCGGTGCCGGTGATCGTGTGGGCGTGGGGTCTGGTGACCAGGTTCCGGATGGGACCGTACGGGTCTTTCGTGGCGGCCGCGCTGGTGTTCGTGATCCTGCTTCAGGTTCCGTATGTGGGAGGTGTCCTGGCGACGGTGCTGCCGGTCCTAGCCCTCGGTGTCGCCTTCCGCAACCTGCCACAACGGTGGCGACGCGTCTAGCGCTTTCTCTTGGGCGGCCACTTGCCCTGGTTCTTGAGCTTCTCCCGCTTGGCGGCGAGAAGCCCGGCGGCCTCTTCGGCGCCCAGGCCGGCTACGGCATTCTCTCGAACCGAGGCGTTCACGATCCCATCCGTAAGGTACGGCCCGTACCGTCCGGTCCTGAGCACCATCTCGCCCCCCGACTCGGGGTCCTTGCCCAGCTCCTTCAGTGGAGGCGCGGCCCGACGGCCCCGGCGGGCTTTCGGCTGGTTCATCACCGTGACCGCCTCTTCCAGGGTGATACTGAAGAGCAGTTCCTGGTCGGCCAGGTTCCGGTACTCGGTCCCCATCTTGAGATAGGGCCCGTAGCGTCCCAGACCCGCCACGATGGTCTGGCCGTTGTCGGGATGCACCCCCACCGTGCGGGGCAGGGAGAGCAGGCGCAGGGCGTCCTCCAGGCTCAGCGAGTCCAGCTCCATGCCGGCCAAGAGCGAGGTCCGCTTGGGCTTCTGGCGGGATCCGGTGACCTGCTTACCGAGCTGCACGTACGGCCCGTAGCGTCCGTTGCGGGCCAGGACGGTCAGACCGGACTCAGGATCGGTGCCCAGGATCTTGTCGCCGGAAGGAGCCTCCAGGAGGCTGAGGGCCTTCTCGAGGGTCAGCTCGTCCGGCGGCAGGTCCTCGGGTATCGAGGCTCGATCCTCGCCCCTCGCGAGGTACGGGCCGTACCTCCCCACCCGCGCCACCACCTCGGCGCCGGTGGAGTCCTCCCCGACGGGTATGAAGAGGCTGCGGGGGTCGATCTCCTTGACGCGGTCCGAGGCGATCAATTCGAGCAGGCCGGGGGATCCGTTCCCGTGGAAGAAGCGGCTCAGCCAGGGAACCTTTCGCTCCTCGCCCCGGGCGATCTTGTCGAGGTCTCCCTCCATGCGGGAGGTGAAGCCGTAGTCGACCAAGTGGTCGAAGTGGCGTTCCAGTAACGCCGTGGTGGCGAAGGCCGTCACCGACGGGACCAGCGCGGTCCTCTTCTTGAACACGTAGTCGCGTTCGATGATCGTGGATATGGTGGAGGCGTAGGTGGACGGCCTGCCGATCCCTCTCTCCTCGAGTTCCTTGATGAGGGAGGCCTCGCTGTACCGGCTCGGCGGCTCCGTGCGGTGTTCCTTGGCGCGAGCGTCCCGGGCGGTTACCTGATCGCCCACCTCGACCCGGGGCAGGTGCCGTTCCCGGTCGGCCTGGTCATAGACCTTCAGGAAGCCGGGGAACCGGATGGTGAGGCCCGACGCCTCGAACTCGACGTCCGTACCGTCATCGAGCGTGGCTCCTGCCCGGACCCTGGTGGACTCGCCCCGGGCCGGGGCCATCTGCGAGGCCAGGGTGCGGGCCCACACCAGTTGGTAGACCAGGTGCTGGTCGCGGTCGGACACCAGCCGCACCACCTCCTCCGGCGTCCTCCACCGGTCGCCGGCGGGCCGGATGGCCTCGTGCGCCTCCTGGGCGTTGGCCACCTTGCCGGTGTACCGGACGGGTCCGGCGGCCAGGTAGTCCTTGCCGAACCGCTTCGCGATCTCGGAGCGGGCCGCCGTCAGGGCGGTCTCTGACAGGGTGATGCTGTCGGTCCGCATGTAGGTGATGTAGCCGCTCTCGTAGAGGGATTGGGCGGCTCGCATGGTCCGGCCCGGCTCGAACCGCAGCCTGGTGGAGGCCTCCCGCTGGAGGGTGGAGGTCCGGAAGGGCGCCTGGGGTTTGCGGGTATAGGGCTTGCGGTCCACCGACCGGATCCGCAACCGGGAGCCCTCGGTCGCTCCCGCGAGTCGGGCCGATCGGTCTCCGTCGAGGAGCACGACCGCGGCGGACTTCAGGTTCCCCCTGGCGTCGAAGTCCTTGCTCCCGGCCGTACGCACGCCGTCAACGGCCACCAACTGGGCTTGGAAGTCTTCACCGCCGCCGGTGACGAGACGGGCCTCCACGTTCCAGAAACTCGCCGACCGGAACGCGATCCGCCGGCGTTCCCGCTCCACCAGCAGGCGCACCGCTACACTCTGGACCCGACCCGCGGATAGACCCCTCCTGACCTTGCGCCACAGCACAGGCGACACGCCGTAGCCGACCAGCCGGTCCAGGGTCCGCCGGGCTTCCTGGGCGTCGACCCGAGAACTGTCGATGGTGCGTGGGTTGGCCAGGGCATCCCTGATCGCGCCCGGCGTGATCTCGTGGAACACCATCCGGTGGGTTGGAACCTTGGGTTTCAGGACCTCGGTGAGGTGCCAGGCGATGGCTTCTCCCTCGCGGTCCTCGTCGGTCGCCAGGTACAGCTCGGACGCCTCCTTGGCGGCCTGCCTCAGCTTGGTGACGATCCGGCGCCGGTCGCTGGGAACGATGTACAGGGGCTCGAAATCGTTGTTGACGTCTACTCCCCAGTTCTTGGCCCAGGCCTGGTCCCGGTACTTGGCAGGAATCTGCTGGGCGCGGTCGGGTAGGTCGCGGATGTGACCCTGGCAGGATTCCACCCGGAAGCCCCTGCCCAGGTAGCCCCCGATGGTCTTCGCCTTGGCATTGGATTCGACGATGATGAGCGGCTTGGCCATGAGGTCTTAATATCCTCATTCTGTCGAGCTTGTCAAAACGGGCCGGTCGTCCCTACGGCCGGTTGGCCCGGTGATAGTGCCCGAGCCCACCGGCTACGAGCGTACCCGGAGGGTCTGACACGATGTGAGGGACGACCATAGAACTATTGCGTAGAGGCGCTTTCGCCAGGCTCTGGTGGGCGAGCGCCGCTTCCTCGTGGGGCGACTGGATCACGTTCTTCGCCACGCTTGCCCTGGCCGATCGCATCGGCGGCAGCACCGCGGTCCTGGTCCCCCTGGTGAGCCGGATCATCCCCAGCCTGCTGCTGGGCTCGCTGGCGGGCGTGCTGGCCGATCGGTTTGATCGCAAGTGGACGATGGTGGCATCCGATGTCGGGCGCGCGGTAGTCGTACTCTGGCTGGTGCTGGCCAACGATCTGGTCACAATCGCCGTCATCTCCTCGATCCTCGAGATCCTGACCATGGTTCGCCAACCGGCGCGCGAAGCGGCCGTCCCCACCCTGGTCGACACGGAACAGTTGGTGAAGGCAAACAGCTTCTCGGCCGCCGCCGCCTACGGTACCGCTCCGATCGGCGCGGCCACCTGGTCGGGCGTGGCCGCTCTCTACGCCCTGGTGGGTTCGCTGGGTCCGATCGACCGGGCCCCCGACCTGGCCTTCGTCCTGGACTCCGTGACCTTCCTGGTCTCCGGGGCGATCGTGGCCACCATCGCCATCCCCAAGCCGACGCTCGCCGATGCGGGCGGCGCCGGCGACCGGCTGGGGAGGGACTGGTCACAGCCCCTGCGCGACATGGTCGAGGGCTTCGCCTTCGTCACCCGGACCCGTACCGTCCGCCGGGTGGTGTTCGGGATGGCGGTGGCCCTGTTCGGCGGGAGCGCTCTCCTGCCCCTAGGCCAGTCGTTCGCCAGTACCGTCCTGCGAGGAGGCGACACCGGGTTCGGGGTGCTGGTCACCGCCCTGGGCGTCGGGGTGGGCCTGGGCATGATGGGGGTAGCCGTGTTCAGTTCCGACCGGACCCGCTTCGACCTGACCTACGCCTTGAGCCTCGGCCTGGCCGGTCTGGCCATCGCACTGGCCGCCTTCGCCCAGACCATCAGCGGAGCGGCAGGCTGGGTGCTGGTGGGTGGCATCGGGACCGGCGTGGCCTACGTCACCGGCTTCACCCACCTCCATGGCGAGGTGGACGACACGCTACGGGGACGCACGTTTGCGGCCCTGTTCACGTTGGTCCGCATGGCCATGCTGGCCTCGTTCGCGCTGGCGGTGGTGGTGGCGAACGCCCTCGACGGCATCTTCCCCGCGCCGTTCGACAGCGGCATCCGGAACCTGTTCGCAGTCTCCGGCGTCCTGATTCTGGGCACGGGTTCGCTGCTCATCCTCGCCATCCGGTCGGCTCTGCTCAAGCCGGATGTCCCACCCGAGGTGCGCCGGTCGATCCGCGATGCGTCCCGGGCCTTCGGCTCGATGCGGGGCCGGCGGGGTGACTCCGGCTACCGCGATTGAACGGGTACGAGGCAGCGGGGATGTAGCGCGGTGAACCGCTACGTAGCGCTCGAGGGTATCGACGGGGCGGGCAAGACCAGCGTCTCGGCCGCGCTGGCCCTTCTTCTGGAGGCGGCCGGCCACGAGGTGGTGCGGGTGCGGGAACCGGGTGGGACCGCGGTGGGTGAGGGCTTGCGGCAGATACTCCTGGATGGTCCTCCGGTCACGCCCTGGGCGGAGGCGCTGATGTTCGCCGCGGCCCGGGCCCAACTCGTCACCGAGGTGATCCGTCCCGCTCTCGGTCGGGGCGCCTGGGTGCTGAGCGACCGCTCCGTGTACTCGTCGCTCGCCTACCAGGGTGCGGGCCGCGGGCTGGGTATGGACCGCGTGCGGCGGATCAACCAACCCGGTCTGCGGGGAGTCTGGCCCGATCTGGTGGTGTTGCTCACCGTCTCTCCGCAGGAGGGCCTGGCGCGGCAGGCCAGACCGGACCGGATCGGCGCCCAGGGGGCTCCGTTCCTCGGGGCGGTCGCCGAGGGTTTCAGCAGGCTTGCCACAGAAGAACCGGGTCGTTTCGTGGTCATCGACGCAGGGCGCCCGGTGGAGCAGGTGGTCGCCCGCGCCTGGGATGCCTTGGGGGTCGGAGGCTGATGCGGGCATTGGGCGAAGGCGTTGGAATCATCGGCCACCGGGCCACCCTGGCGGCGCTGGGCGAAGAGGTGGCGGCGCCGGCCCACTCATACCTGTTCACCGGACCGTCCGGTGTCGGGAAGGCCATGGTGGCCCTTTCCTTCGCGGCGGAGCTGGTGAGCCGGTCGGAGGCCGGCAGGGATCGCGTGATGCGGAAGAGCCATCCCGATGTGGTGATGATCGGACCCGAGGGCAGGGCCGGATTCGGGGTCGGCCAGTCCCGGATGGCGATCACGGCAGCCAGCCTGCGCCCGGTGGAGTCCGATAGGAAGGTGTTCATTCTGGACGAGGTCTCGACGATGACGGAGGCAGCGGCCAACGCCCTGCTCAAGACGTTGGAGGAGCCACCCGCCCGGACCGTGTTCGTCTTGGTGGCCGAGTCGGCCGACGACCTCCCGCCCACGGTGGCGAGCCGTTGCCGGCTGGTCCGCTTCGGGCGGGTGCCGGAGGGGGAGTTGGCGGCGGCGCTCGTGGAGCGGGGCGCGGAGGCGGAGAGGGCGTCGATGATCGCCCGGATCGCGGGGGGAAGGCCGGGTCTGGCCCTGGACCTGGCGAACAGTGACGAGGCGGCGGCCTTCCGGCGGTCATGGCTGGCGGTTCCGGGCCGGCTCCCGGCCCAGCCAGGCCACGGGTTCCGACTGGCGGAGGAGATGCTCGAGGCCCACGCGCCGCTTCTGGCAGGCATCAAGGCCCGCCGCGATGAGGAGATCGAGGTCCGCATGTCACAGGGAGACCCCGTGCCCAAGGCGTTGCGCGACAGTTACGATCGCGCCTTGCGGCGGACGGGCATGGCGTTGCTGGTGGCCGGCCTGGACATGCTGGCCTCCTGGTATCTGGACGCGGCGTCGGTCCAGCACGGTGGGCCGGTCCGCAACCCGGACGTGCCGAGGGCCGAACTGGCGAAGGTCCCGGCTCGTCCCGCGGCGCGCTCGGCGGAGTTGGTGATCGACGCCGGCGTCCAGCTCCGGCAGAACCAGCGCCCCAGGCTGGTGCTGACCTGGCTATTCAACCGCCTCGCCGACGGTGCCTAGAACGGAGTACTCACATGCGCCGAATCACCACCCGGGTCCCCCAAGAGCTTCTTGAAGCTCTGGACGCGGCTGCTGACCAGTTGAGGTGTGACCGCGGCGAAGTCATTTGCCAGGCCCTCGAACGCTATCTAGAGGATCATGGTGATCTCAAGGTGGCCCATGAGCGCCTGCGAGATCCGGGCGACCCGGTGCTCGATTGGGACCCGCTGAGACATGAGCTCCTCGGTTCGGATTGAATACGATGGGTGGTTGGAGATGACCCGAATGAGCAATACGAGGTGACAGGATGAGCATCGGTAACCCGTACATCTCGCCGGAGCTGTACGAGTACATCCTGGCCACCACCCTCCGCGAGGACGACCTGGGCCGTGATCTCCGGGAGGTGACCGCGCGTATGCCCGAGTCCAACATGCAGATCTCGCCCGACCAGGGCCAGTTCATGGGGATGCTGGTGAAGCTCATGGACGCCACCCGTATTGTCGAGATCGGAGTGTTCACCGGCTACAGCAGCCTCTGCATGGCCCGGGCGATGCGAGACGGCGGCTCTCTGGTGGCCTGCGACATCAGCCTCGATTACACCGATGTGGCCCGCCGCTACTGGACACGGGCGGGCGTGGCGGACCGGATCGATCTGCGGATCGGTCCCGCCATCGAAACGCTGGACAGTTTGATCCGGGAAGGAAGTGGTGGGGACTTCGATCTGGCCTTCATCGACGCAGACAAGGCGAACTATCCCGGGTACTACGAGCGCTGCCTGTCCCTGCTGCGCTCCGGCGGGCTGATGATCCTGGACAACATCCTCTGGAGCGGCCGGGTGGTCGACCCGGCCGACACCGGTCGGCAGACCTCCATCCTCCGGGACCTGGCAGCCGAGGTCGGTCGGGATGGCCGGGTGGCGGACGTAACGCTCCTACCGGTGGCCGACGGCCTGCTGATGGCCCGCAAGGTCTGACGGCGACATGAAGATCGGCTCCTCCATGCGGTCTGCCGAAGCCGGCGAGGTCAGTTGGACGCGCTTCCGGGCCGGGGTGGCCCTGCTGGCCTTGGTGCTCGTTCTCGGCACGACGGGCTACGTCATGCTGGGCCTGCCGTGGCTCGACGCCCTCTACCAGACGGTCATCACCATCTCGACGGTGGGCTACCGGGAACTGGGCATATTCAGCACCCGCTACGAGGTGTTCACGATCTTCCTTATCCTGTTCGGGACCGGTACCGGCCTGTATACCCTCGGAGTCCTGATAGACACCATGTTCGAGGCCAGGGTTACGGGACACTTCCGGAGGCGAAGGATGAGACGAGGAATCGATCGATTGAAGGGCCACGTAGTCCTGTGTGGATTCGGCCAGGTAGGGCAGGCCATCTGCGAGGAGGTGATCCGGAGCGGCAAGCAGGTGGTCATCGTCGACCGTTCGCTCCCGGACCGCGTGGACGGCTCTTTCGACATCCCGGCGGTGCAAGGCGATGCCACCGATGACGCCGTCCTGCAGCGGGCGGGGCTGGAACGGGCCCGAACGCTGGTGCTGGCCCTCGACTCCGACGTGGACAACCTGTTCGTGGCGCTCACGGCTCGGTCGATCAACCCCGAGATATTCATCGTGGCAAGGGCCAACCACCGAGCGGCGATCAGCAAGCTGCAGCAGGCCGGCGCAGACCGGGTGGTGAACCCTCACCAGATCGGCGGGGCGCATATGGCGGCGCTGGTGGCGCAGCCGGAGGTGGTGGAGTTCCTCGACGTGGTGATGCGAGACGGCGAGTTCGAGGTGCGGATGGCGCACTTCGAGATCGCTCCGGGCTCGCAACTGGCCGGTCACGCCTTGGACGAAGCAGGTATCCGGCGCCGGACGGGGAGCACCATCCTGGCGATCCGGCGAGGCGAGACGTTCCTGACCGACCCGGACCGCCATCTGGTCCTGGAACCCGGGGACATCATCATCGCGCTCGGCACCGAGGGCCACCTCAAGCAGCTCCGGGCCCACACGACCGGGACCTAGCCCATCGCTCCGGCCGCTCTCCGGGGACCTCTCAGCAGGGTCCTCTGGGTGCTGCTGTGGCCGCTGGCCAGGGTCGTGGCCGCCTGGTTCCCGTATTCGGTTGTGCGCCGCGCCCGGTTGCCGAAGGGTCCGTTCGTGGCGGTCATCAACCACTTCTCCTTGCTAGACCCGCCCGTCGCCGGCCTGGCCCTGCGCCGGCCGGTGCGGTTCCTCACCCTCGACGAGATCTGGGGCGTCCACGCGGGTCTTGACGCGGTGCTCACGCTCTTTGACTCCATCCCGGTTACCAGGGCCGATCGTCAGGTGCTCGGGGCGTTGAGAGCAGCGCTCCGTCATCTTGAGTCAGGCCGGTCCATCGGGGTGTTCCCGGAAGGCCGCCGGGTGGCGGCCTGGGGGGAGGTCCCGCTCAAGACCGGCGCGGCCTGGCTGGCGGTAGGGGCGTCGGTTCCGGTCGTCCCCGTGGCCATATGGGGGAGCCAGCACGCCATGCCGATGGACGGGATGAGGGTGAGGCGCGCCCCGATCAGGGTGGTGGTCGGGGCACCGATCGACCCGAAACCGTTCATGGAGCGGTCAGAGCCGGTGGCAGCCCTCAACGAGTCCATCCGCTCCGCCCTCGACCGGGAGCTACGCCGGCTGGAAGCCGCCTACCCGGACCCGCCGGCCGACGAGTGAGGTTGCGGGTTGCGGACACTAGAATTGCCGGACCAGCCGGAGTAGCTCAGGGGTAGAGCAGCTCACTCGTAATGAGCAGGCCAGGGGTTCGAATCCCCTCTCCGGCTCGCATGCATGGCGCGGTTAGTTTGCCGGGAGGCGGGACCTCCCCGGCCGCCAGGTCCAGCCGGCGATCGCTCGTGAGCAGGTAGTCAGGACGAGGCGGATGGCAGACAGGGCGAACTTCGAGCGGGACGCGATGCAGTACGCACATCCCCTCTACTCGGCCGCTCTGCGCATGACCCGTAACCGGGCCGACGCCGAGGATCTGGTGCAGGAGACCTTCCTGAGAGCATTCCGGGGATACGACGGTTTCCGGGAGGGGACCAACCTGCGGGCCTGGCTGTACAGGATCCTGACCAACACGTTCATCAATCGGTACCGGCAACAGCAGCGCCGCCCCGACGAGGTCGACCTGGACGGGGTGGAGGGACTCTATCTGTACAAGCGAGTGTCCACGACCGAGACCAATCGGGCGGCGCGCTCGGCTGAGGACGAGGTGTTCGAAGCGCTGGAGGGGTCGGACGTGCGGCAGGCGATCGACAAGCTTCCCCGGAAGTACCGGATGCCGGTGCTGATGGCCGATCTCGAGGGTTTTTCCTACAAGGAAATCGCCGGGATGCTGGAGATTCCCATCGGAACCGTGATGTCCAGGCTCCATCGCGGACGAAGGGCGCTGCAGAAGCTATTGTGGCAGACCGCGGAGGAACGGGGGTTCCGCACCCCCGACGGGGAAGGGGATTGATGCGTCACAAGTCGTGTTTCCGGGCCGCCACCAGGCTCTACTCCTATCTCGACGGCGAGATACGGTCCATCAGGAGGATCCGGATCCGGCTGCACCTCCGGCGATGCCTGAACTGCGAACGCGCCTTCCATTTCGAGAAGCGACTGCGCGGGTTCATCCGTGAACGGGCCCGGGTCGATGCCCCGCCCGAGGTGGTGGAACGCATCCGCCGCCTGATCCGGGAACGAAACTCCTAGTGGTCTGTCTGCGAAACAACCGAGTGCTCTGGCGGCCATCGGCGTCCCGTCGCTGCGTTCCGCTTCCTCTACGTACCGCTGCGGGTACGCCTTCGTCAGCGGGCCTTGCGAGGAACACCGCTGCCTCGCCATACCACACCGCCATTACACAGACAGACCACAGGTCTAGGTGATCGGACCTCGTCCGAGAAGGATGGGGGAGTCGTGGCGGGCCCGGGTCCGGGCCTCCGCCACAGGTCCGTTCGGCCACATCGAGTACCCGCTGCGCCACACCCTGGACTTCCCCGGCGATCCGGGCGTGTGCGGTCCCGGCTCGGCATCCTGGTCGGTGATCTCGGACGTGGCCGCCTTCGTGGGCGGCATCAGGGCACTCCTCATCCAGAGCGCCCATCCGGAGGTGGTGGCCGGGGTTGCGGACCACTCCCGCTACCGGGTCGATCCGCTGGGCCGGCTGTCGCGGACCTCCGCCTACGTCACGGCAACCACGTTCGGCGCCGGCCCTGAGGTCGAGAGCGCCGTGGAGGCGGTCCGGAGGGCTCACAGCCGTGTGGAGGGGACCTCCCACCGTGGCCGGCCCTACTCAGCAGGGGATCCCGGCCTGTCCGCCTGGGTTCACAACGTGCTGACCGATTCTTTCCTGGCCGCCCACCAGGCATTCGGGGCGGTGGCACTGACCTCCACTGACGCGGATCGCTTCGTGCGGGAACAGGCGCGCATCGGGCGGATGCTCGGCGCGGAGCCCGTGCCTGAGGAAGCGGACTCGCTGTCGCGCTGGGTGTCCGATCACGCAGACCTTGCCCCGTCGCCCGGGATGCGGGCAGCCGTTGACTTCCTGGCCGACCCGCCGCTGGATCGGCTGCAGAAGGTCGGATACCGGCTCCTCTATCTCGGGGCGGTCTCGACCATTCCGGCCCGGATCCAGGGCCTGCTCGGGATCCGGCGACGTCGGGGTGGCCGTCCGGCCGGTGCTCTGGCAGTGAAGATCCTCCGGTCGGTGCTGGGGTTCTCGCCCACCTGGAGCCTGGCGCTGCTCCGCACCGGCCGCCCTATTCCCGAAGGTGTGCTCCGCCAACCCCTCCCCGTCGACCTCCCGCCCGGCTGGGAGGTCTAGTTGCTAGTTGTTGGTTAATCTTGGATTACTATAGACTACAGACTACAGACCAGACCACATACGCTGGTACTATCGCTTCCATGGAAGGGGCGGCATCAATCAAGGCGCGTATAGGGCCGATCGCCTGGTTGCTGGTGGGCTTGGTGGTATGCGCCGGGCTGGTTGCTTTCCCGCTCACAGCCGGGGGTCAGGAGTCGGAGACCCCGGCTACGGATGCCCCCGTGCCCGCTATTCCGGTTCCCGACGATCCGCCTGCGGAACCCGAGCCCGAATGGTCCTACCGGTTCCTGGTCCCGGCCACCCTGTTACTCGGTACCGCCGCGGTGGTGGGCGCCATCATCATGTACTTCGTGAGGGTTACCAAGAACCGCTACCGTGTGATCAGGTGAGACCGGCGCGGTCGCAATGGGGCCGGGCTCCATCGGCCCCGGCCTGATGCAACCCGAGGACCGGGCCCTAACGCTGCGCGTGGCTGGCTACCTGGCCGGCGCCTATCCCCTGGCCGCCACCTATCACCTGGCCGCCCTCGAGGAGATGGCCCCCACCCTGGTTCACCGGGCCGGCTCCATGGTCGAGGAGGAGACCGGCTTCTCCGGCCCGGGCGAGCCCAGCGTCACGGTCATCGACCGGCTCACGTGGGTGGAGCGTAACCTGGCCTTCTTCACCGAGCTGCTGCGTCCTGTGGAGGAGAAGCTGGAGGATCACGCCGAGGAGACCGGGCTGGGTCACCGCCTCGCCGGGCTCCTTATGGCGACGGAGACCGGCGCCGTTCTGGGGCTGCTGTCACGGCGCGTCCTGGGCCAGTACGAGCTGCTGCTGCCATCCGACGGTCGGGCGGACCAGATCTGCCTGCCCGCGCCCAACATCCTGGAGATGGAGAGGAAGTTCCAGCTGCGTCCCGCTGATTTCCGGTTCTGGGTGGCCCTTCACGAGGTCACCCACCGACTCCAGTTCGTGGGTGTTCCCTGGCTTCGGGAGTACTTTCTGGGCCTGGCGGGAGGTCTGGTGTCCCTGTCCACGCCCGAGGATCAGTCGCGCCTGGAGATACTCCTGTCCCGGGCCGGCGAGGCGATCAGAGAAGGCAGCCCTCCGGTGGGGGAGGCCGGAGTGCTGGGCCTGATGGCCACTCCCGCCGAGTTGGAGCACCTTGACCGGGTGCAGGCGCTCATGTCACTTGTTGAGGGTCACGGGCATGTGGTGATGGACCGCATCGGGCAACGACAACTCGTCACGTGGAAACGGATGTCCGATCTCTTCACCCGGCGCCGCCACCATCCTCGGGTCGCGGCCCTCTTGCGCCTGTCGGGGTTGGAGATGAAGCTGCGACAGTACGACGAGGGGCGCGAGTTCATCCTGGCGGTGGAGGAGCGGGCCGGATGGGCGGCGGTGAATCGGGCCTGGGAGTCTCCCGAGACCCTTCCCACCAGAGCGGAGATCAAGGCCCCCGAGACGTGGTTGGCTCGCGTCGCCTAGAGCGACTCGGCTCCGAGGTCGCCAACCTGGCCGGCCAGGCGCTCGGAGACGACCCGTTGGTGGTTGCTCTGAGCGGCGGCGCCGACAGTGCGGTCCTGGCATGGGCGCTGCAGGAGTGCGGGAGAAGGCCTCGAGCCGTTCATGTCCACCACGGCTGGCCCGGCTCGGACCGGATGGAGTCCGCGGCCAGGGAGGTCGCGGACCGGCTCCGCCTGGGATTGACCGTCGTGCGGGTCGACACCTCCGGGCCGGGCTCGCCCGAGGCTGTAGCCCGTCGGGCCCGCTATGAGGCGCTCCGGCGTCAGCTGGGGGTAGGGGAGCGGATCGCCACCGGCCATACGCTCGACGACCAGGCCGAGACGGTCCTCGGAAACCTCTTGTGGGGGTCCGGGCTGGACGGGCTGAGGGGTATTCACCGGCACCGTCCCGGCCTGGTGCGCCCGCTGCTCGAAGTGACCCGGCTCCAGACGCGGGAGTTGGCCGCCCTGCTGGGATTGCCGTTCGCGGACGATCCGGCCAACCAGGATGCCTCCTACCGGCGGGTCAGGATCCGGCGCGCCCTGGCGGGGTGGGAGCGCACCCTGGCCCCCGGCATCGGCCGGAGGCTGGCCGATCTGGCCCGGCTGGTCGAGCCCGACCTGGCCTTCCTCGAACGGGCCGGCGCGTCCGCCAAGGTGGAGCGGCTGGGAGGATCCGTGCGCGTCGCGGCCGGTGAGATCCGTACCCTGCCGCCGGCCCTGGCGGCCCGGGCCGTCCGGAGGGCACTGCGGACGCTGGGGGAGGGATACCCGGGCGGCCGGCGCGACGTGGAGGTCGTGTTGAGGGCGGCCGCGGACGGGAAGGAGGGCCGCATCACAGGCGGACACCGGGTGGCTCGCATGGGGGCCTACGTGATGATCGGCGCCCAGGACCGTCCCGCCGTCCCGCCGTCCGTGCCCTTGTCGATGGGGAGAGCGACCCGGTGGGGCGCTTGGAACTGGGAGGCCCGGGAGCATCCCGGGCGGCCCGAGGCCTTCCCCCTTTCCCGGTGGCGCCAGGTCTTCGACGCCCGGGCCCTGCCCTGGGGTGAGGCGGTGGTCCGGCCGGTGGTGGACGATGACCGGATCGCCATGGCCCGGGGAGGCAAGCGGGTGGCGGACGCTCTGTCCGAGGCCCGTGTCCCGCTTGACGAACGGGCGGGATGGCCGGTGCTGGAAGTAGGTGGTGAGGTGGTATGGGTGCCCGGAGTGCGCCGCGCTTACCGTGGATGGGTCGACGAGGATACGATGGGGTACGTCCTGGTGGAGGCGACGAGGGAGGACAGGTGGAAGCCGGTCGGGTCTTGATAAGCGAGGAGGAGATCGCTCATCGCCTGAAGGAGATGGGCGACGAGATATCCCGTGACTACTGCGACGAGAGGCTGCTGGTGGTGGGCGTGCTACGGGGCGCTTTCATGGTGATGGCCGACCTGGCCCGGCACATCAGCATCCCGGTGGAGTTCGACTTCATGGCGGTGTCCTCGTACGGCTCGAGCACCAAGACCTCGGGCGTGGTGCGGATACTCAAGGACCTGGATGAGGAGATAGCCGGCCGCCACGTGCTCCTGGTGGAGGACATAGTGGACTCGGGCCTCACGCTCGACTACCTGCTGCGGACCCTCCGGTTGAGGAACCCCGCCTCGATACAGCTGGCCACGCTGCTGCTGAAGGAGGGAACGCAACGGGTCCCGGTCGAGGCCAGATACGTAGGCTTTCGGATCGGGCCCGAGTTCGTGGTGGGCTACGGCCTGGACTACGACCAGCTCTACCGCAACCTTCCCTACGTGGGGGTCCTTGACGAGCACTCTCTCTAGTGGTCTGTCTGCGAAACAACCGGGTGTTCTGGCGGCCATCGGTGTCCCGTCGCTGTGTTCCGCTTCCTCAACGTACCCTGCGGGTACGCCTTCGTCAGCGGGCCTTGCGAGGAACACCGCTGCCTCGCCATACCACACCGCCATTACACAGACAGACCACTGGAAGGGTGGTCATAGGCTCGTTTCTCCCTTAGGATGGGGAACGCGAATCTCCGCTACGCCACTATTCCGGGCTCACCGGGTCTCTCGCCGCGCCACGGCAGCAACATGGGAAAGATGAATTGAGCAAGACCACCCGCACCATCGTTCTGTACGGTCTCGTGGTGATGGCACTGGTGCTGCTCGGCCAGCGGTTTCTGGACCAGGCGGCCGAATCGGGTGAGATCGACCTGACCGTCTTCGAACAGCTGGTCGAGGACGGCTCGGTAGCAGAAGCGACCATCCTCGAGCGTTCCAACGCCATCGAGGGCGTGCTGGCTCCCGGAGTAACCGCCCCGGACGTACCGACCGAGTTCCGCGTTCTCTACCCGGCCGAGTACGAGGGAGCGCTCACCGAGATGCTCCTCGGCAACGATGTCAAGGTGATCATCGATCCGGAGCCCCCCGGCTTCTGGGATCTGATCGTCGGGTTCCTCCCGTGGCTCCTGATCTTCGGTTTCATGATCTTCGTGATCATGCAGATGCAGAGCGGTGGAAGCCGGATCATGCAGTTCGGCAAGGCCAAGGCCAAGCAGGTGACGAAGGACCAGCCCAAGGTCACCTTCGAGGACGTGGCCGGGCTCAAGGAGGCCATCGAGGAGTTGGGGGAGATAAAGGACTTCCTGGCGTCCCCGCAGAAGTTCCGGGCGATGGGCGCCAAGATCCCGAAGGGAGTACTCCTCTACGGGCCTCCCGGTACGGGCAAGACCCTCCTGGCCCGGGCGGTAGCCGGTGAGGCCGGTGTGCCGTTCTTCTCGATCTCGGGATCGGACTTCGTCGAGATGTTCGTGGGCGTGGGCGCCAGCCGGGTCCGTGACCTCTTCGAGAAGGCCAAGTCGTCGGCGCCGGCGATCATCTTCATCGACGAGATCGACGCGGTGGGACGGCACCGGGGCGCCGGTCTCGGAGGAGGCCACGACGAGCGGGAGCAGACGCTGAACCAGCTGCTCGTGGAACTGGACGGTTTCGACGTGGCGAGCGGGGTCATCGTGATCGCCGCCACCAACCGGCCCGACATCCTCGACCCGGCGCTGCTCCGGCCGGGCCGTTTCGACCGCCAGGTGGTGGTCGATCGTCCCGATCTCAGGGGCCGGAGAGCCATCCTCGAGGTCCACGCCAAGGGCAAGCCGATCTCCGAGGACGTGGACATGGAGGCGATCGCCCGCCAGACCCCCGGATTCACCGGCGCCGATCTCGCCAACCTGATCAACGAGGCCGCCCTGCTGGCGGCGCGCCGTGACAAGGAGCTGGTCGAGCCCGCGGAACTCGAGGAGGCCATCGACCGGGTGATCGCCGGTCCCGAGCGCAAGAGCCGGGTGATGAGCGACCACGAGAAGAAGGTCACCGCCTACCACGAGGGTGGGCACGCCCTGGTGGGCTTCGCACTTCCCAACGCCGACCCAATCCACAAGGTGACCATCATTCCCCGGGGGCGGGCGGGCGGTTACACGCTGGCATTGCCGACGGAAGACCGGAACTACATGCGCCGGTCGGAGCTGACCGACCAGTTGGCCATGCTGATGGGGGGACGGGCAGCCGAGGAATTGATATTCGTCGACCCCACGACCGGTGCGTCCAACGACATCGAGAAGGCCACCGAGCAGGCCCGGCGGATGGTCATGGAGTACGGGATGAGCGACGAGCTCGGTCCCATGAAGTACGGCAAGAACAATGCCGAGGTGTTCCTGGGGCGGGATTACTCAAGCCAGCAGGATTACTCCAACGAGGTGGCGGCGGCCATTGACGACGCGGTCCGGGCACTGCTCGGCCAGGCTCATGAGGAGGCCCGGCGGATACTCACCACGCACATCGACGCGCTGCATAGGCTGGCCGACCGGCTGATCACGGTCGAGACCCTGGCGGCCGACGAGATCGTTGAGATACTCTCTGACGTGCCCAAGTGGGAGGCCAGGCACGGCTCGGATCCCCGCATCCAGGCGCCGGCCGGCAGTCCGGGGCTGGTGGAGGGGGTGGCGGCCGCGACAGCGGCCGATCCGATCTCGCGCTGATCATGGGCGGCCAGGGGATCGACCAGGCTGCGATCCGCGACGCCGTACGGCAGATACTTACCGCGATCGGCGAGGATCCCGAACGGGAGGGCCTGACCGAGACCCCGCTGCGGGTGGCTCGCATGTATGCCGAGGTGTTCGACGGGATCCGGCGCGACCCCAGGGAGGACCTGTACCGGGTATTCGTGGCCGACCAGCACGAGGAGATGGTGCTGGTGCGCGACATCCCGTTCTATTCGATGTGCGAGCACCATCTGCTCCCCTTCTATGGCACCGCCCACGTGGCCTACGTGCCGGATGGCCGTGTGACCGGGCTCTCCAAGCTGGCGCGGCTGGTGGACGGTTTCGCCCGGCGGCCGCAGATGCAGGAGAGGCTCACCACCCAGGTGGTCGATGCCCTCGTGGAAGTACTGGCGCCCCGGGGTGCGCTGGTGGTCGTGGAGGCCCGGCACCTATGCATGGAGATGCGCGGGGTGGAGAAACCGGGCGCGGTCACCCAGACGTCGGCGGTCCGGGGACAGTTCCGGCGTAGCGCCGCCACCCGGGCCGAGGCCTTCTCGCTGATCAACCGGGGCCGCGTGTGAGGCGACCGAGGTGGCACGTCAGGGGTGCCGTCCTCGACCCGAACCGGGGTACCGTCATCATGGGGGTGGTCAATGTCACCCCTGACTCCTTCTCGGACGGCGGCCGTTGCCTGTCGGAGGACTCGGCCGTTTCCATGGGCCTCCGGATGTGGCGCCAGGGGGCCCACATCGTGGATGTGGGAGGCGAGTCGACCCGACCGGGCGCAGCCGAGGTCTCCGAGCAGGAGGAGCTCGGGCGGGTGGTCGGCGTGGTGGCGAGGTTGGTGTCCGCCGGTGTGCTGGTGTCGATCGACACGTCGAAGCCGGGGGTGGCCGAAGCGGCCATCGAGGCCGGGGCGGCGGTGCTGAACGACGTCACGGCCCTGGAGGACCCCGCCATGGCTCGCCTGTGCGCATCCGCCGGGGTGGGGGTGGTGCTCATGCACATGCGGGGCAATCCCCGCACCATGCAGACCGACCCCTACTACGCCGACGTGGTCGCCGAGGTAGGCGAGTACCTCCGCCGGAGGATCGGAGCGGCCACGGAGGCGGGTGTCGACCGGCGTGCGATCGCGGTCGATCCGGGGATCGGCTTCGGCAAGACGCTCCACCACAACCTGGCCCTGCTCAACGGCTTGCCCGACCTGGCGGGGCTGGGCCGGCCGGTCCTGGTGGGAGCTTCGAGGAAGGCTTTCCTGGGCGCGCTCACCGACCGGCCCGTGGAGGAGAGAGACGGCGTCACCGCGGTGGCGTCGGGTATCGGGGCCATCCTCGGCGCGTCCGTAATGAGGGTCCACGACGTGCCCTCCACCCGGGATGCGCTGGCGCTGGCTGACGCTATGGTGGCGGCCATGGATGAGGGTGATGCCGACCGGCAGTAGACCACGGGACTTTGCCTGGGTAATCCAGGATCGCCTGGCCGCATCGTCCCGGGTGGGTGGTCAGGGCATCCAGCACCGGCGGGTCCGGCGTGAGCAGGAGATATCTTGGCTGGTGGAGGCCGGATTCACGACCGTGGTGTCGCTGCTCCCCGGCAACCAGAACGTTCGCAGCTACGAGCGAGCCGGTATCGAGGTCCACCTGGCGCCGGTTGACAGCGAACACGAAGAGGCGGCGGTCGAGCACGCATTCGAGGTCCTGGCGAAGGTCCTGGCCGACCCGGACGCCAAGGTGCTGGTCCACAGGGACTTCGTGGACGACACTGTGGGTGGCATCCTGGCCGGGTACGTGGTCTTCGCCGGTCTGGTGGATGATCCCCGCGTGGCTGCGATGGTCATCCAGGAGATCATCGGACGGCCGCTCGGTCCCAGCGGGAGGGGCCTCATTCCGGCGGCGGGGGTGTGAGCGAGGTCTTGATCACATCCGGCGGGACGGCCCCGGGGGAGTCCGGTGACTCGATCACTCTGAAGGGTCTGCGGATCGAGGCCCATCACGGCGTCCTGGCCGAAGAACGGCGGGAGGGTCAGCCGTTCGTGGTGGATGTGACACTGTGGCTGGATCTCTCGGAGGCGGGAGAGCACGATGACCTGGCCGCGACCATCGATTACGGCGAGTTGGCCACCGAGATTCACCACCGCGTGTCGGGCGAGCAATGGAACCTGATCGAGAAGGTGGCGGAGCGGGTGGCCCGGTTGGTTCTCGAGGACGGCCGCGTCTCGAGGGTGGCGGTGACCGTTCACAAGCCCCTGGCGCCCATCGAAGTCGAGTTCGAGGATGTCTCCGTGACGGTGGTCCGGCCACTTCCCCGAGCGGAGTTATCGGCGGAGTGAGGGCGGCGATCGCGCTAGGGACCAACCTGGGCGACCGGGCGGCCAACCTCGAAAAAGCTGTGGAGGGCATCCGGTTGGTGGGGCGGGTGGTGGCGAGTTCCAGCGTGTACGAGACGGCTCCCCAGGGCGTGGTCGACCAGGAGCCCTTCTACAACGCGGTGGTCCTCGTCGAGACTGAACTAGACCCGGCGGAGTTGGTGGGCCGGCTCCTCGACATCGAGCGGCAGATGGGCAGGGTGAGAGGGCCGCGGTGGGGTCCCCGGCTCATCGACCTCGACCTGATCCTGCATGGCGACCGCGTTATCTGCACGCCGTCGGTGGAGGTTCCCCACCCTCGCTACCGGCAGCGCCGGTTCGTCCTGGAACCCCTGGTCGAGGTGTGGCCCGATGCCCGCGACCCGGACGGCACTCGCGTGGCCGACCTCCTCGAGGCCGTGTCCGGCCAGAGCGTGGCCCCGGTAGCCGTGCCCGGCTGGCCGCACGGAAGTAGGCGGTGACGGGGCCGTAACCCCTTCGCCCTATAGACTGCCGGGTTGTGATAGGTCTCCTGAAGGCGATTCGCGGGTTGCTGATCCTGGTCGCTCTGCTGCTGGCGGTGATCCCCCTGGTGATGCTGATCAGCCTGCTGACCGGCGGCACGGGATACGGCCTGTGCGCCGACGGTCTGGCCAGGTGCGATACCGCCTTCCTGACCGGCCCTGCAGTGGCCGCCCGCATCTGCCTCGCCCTGCTCATGGTGGCCGCCGCCGTCCGGGTGATCTCCCGGATCGTCAGCCGGGTCGAGAAGGACCGCCGCTATGCGGACGCCCGATCCCGCTACTCGGACCTGGCCGACTGGGCCGACCGCCTCCGGTAACCGACCTCCTATCAGCCGGGCTGCTCCATGAGCTCGGCGATGGTGTGGCTGACGAGGTACAGGCCCTTGGCGGTGACGCTTGTGCCGCCGTCACCGGGATCGAGTGATCCGCTGATCATCAGCCGGTTGCCCCTACGTTCGTCGACCCGCGCCCGCAGATCGATCTCGCCGGCGACGCCGACCGGGCGGCGGTAGCGCAGCTCCAGCCTCCCGGTGACGCATAAGACCTGCTCCTGGAGGATCCCGGCCCAGACCAGGATCTCGTCGAGGGCGGTGGCGGCGATCCCGCCATGGAGGCTCCCGATGGTGCCTTGGAGGTCGTGGCGGGCGGTGAACGTCGCCACCACGTCGTCCCCCCGGATGTCGAAGTCGTCGATGTGGAGTCCGATCGGGTTGGACCGCCCGCAGGCGAAGCACTCGTCCCCGGTGTGCCGCCTGAGGGCATCGACTATGTCGGCGACCGGCGGAGCAGGTTCAGCCAAACCGGATCACGCCGCCGTCGACCGACGCCACGCTGGTCACCGCCCAGACCGGCCAACCCCGTTCCTCGATCAGGCGACGGGCGCCAACCCAGGCCTTCTCGATGGCGAAGACCGCCCCCAGCATCTCGCAGCCGAGTTCCTCGATTATCTCGCCCAGCGCCACCGCGGTCCGTCCCTGGGCGAGGAAGTCGTCTACGACCAGCGCCCTCATTCCGGGCTCCAGCACGTGCCTGCGGATCTCGATCGTGTACTCGAAACCCTTGGTGGCCGACCGGACCTCCTTGCTCACCGCCTTCCGCGGCCCTGGGAGGACGTACTTCTTGGCATAGACCATGGGGAGACCCAGTTGCGAGGCGGCGGTCAGGGCGGGAGGTATCCCGCTCGCCTCGGCGGTGACGATGACATCCGGCCGGAGCGGGGCGGCGATCTCGGCGATCCGGCGGCCGAACTCGACCATGACGGTGGGGTCGACCCGGTGGTTCAGGAAGGTGTCGGCGCTGATGATCTCACCGCTGACGCTTGACCGCTCGAGTATGTAGCGCTCCAGGTCCATGCGGCCTGCACGATAACCCGCACCAGGTCCGCCGACGCCGGGGACGGGCTCAGTCAGGCGGGAGGGACTTCGGCTCGAACGGGCACAGCCTGGCGAGTTCGCACTCCCAGCACCGGGGCTTGCGAGCGCTGCAGACGTCCCTGCCGAACTGGATGATCCGCATCGAGAGGTGCTGCCACTCGTGTCGGGGCACCAGGGCCTTCAGGTCCTGCTCGATCCTGGTGGGGTCGTCCTCGGTCGTGAGCGAGAGCCGGTTGGTGATCCGCCGGACATGGGTGTCCACCGCAATCGCCGGCTGACCGAACGCCTCCGCCAGCACCACCGAAGCGGTCTTGCGTCCCACCCCCTTCAGTGTCACCAGCTCGGCCATCTCATCGGGAACGACTCCGTCATACCGCTCCACCAGGTCCTGGGACAGGGCGATGATCGAGCGGGTCTTCTGCCGGTAGAAGCCGGTGGAGAAGATCACCCGCTCGACGTCTTCGGGGTCGGCGGTGGCCAGGTCGTCGGGCGTGGGCCAGCGCGTGAACAGCTCGGGGGTGGCCCGGTTCACGTTCTCGTCCGTGGTCTGGGCGGAGATGACCGTCGAGACCAGCAACTCGAAGGGGTTGGCGTACTCGAGAGCCGTCGCGATCTCCGGATAGCGGGAGGCCAGCCGGTTGACGATGCGCCGGGCGTAACCCCGCTCCCTTGCGGTCGGAACGGTCCCGTCCGCCCGAACTTCACCCCTTGCCATGATTCTCAGGTTAGATGTGCGGTCCCCCCGGTCCGTCCGTCCCAGATTGCGCGTCGACGGTGGTCACAGGCCATAAGCTTCCAGGGCTCATCATGTTCCGCATAACCGACGACGACCGCACCATCGCCCGCCTGGCCGTTCCGGCTCTGGGCGCGCTGGCCGCCGAGCCCCTGGTGGCGCTGGTCGATACCGCCTTCGTGGGCCGCCTCGGCGAGGTTCCCCTGGCCGCCATGGGGGTGGTAACCGGCATCCTCGGCCTGGCGTTCTTCGTCTTCATCGTCCTGGCCTATGCCGGAACCCCGCTCATCGCCCGGGCGATCGGGATCGGCGACCACGAGCGGGCCGCGGAAGTGGCCGGCCAATCCCTGACCGTGGCTGCCGTGCTGGGCGCAGCCGGGCTGGTCCTGGTCGAGGGCGCCGCCCCCCAGCTGGTCGGTCTGATGGGCGCGGGACCGGATGTGGCGCCGCATGCGGTCTCCTACCTGCGGATCCGCGGCCTCGGCCTGCCCGCTGTCCTGATGATCACCGTCGGGCACTCGGTGTACCGGGGGGTGGGCGACACCCGCACCCCCATGTTCATCAGCGTCGGCCTCAGCCTCGTCAACCTGGTTCTCGATCCCTTGTTCATATTCGGATTCGGTTGGGGACTGCCGGGCGCCGGCTTCGCTTCGGTGATCGCCCAGACCCTGGGTGGTGGAGCCTTCTTCTACTACTTCCTGACCGGGCACACGGGGCTGGTGCTCCGCCGGGTCCGGCCCCGGTGGGATGACCTGCGGGAACTGATCAGCGCCGGGTCGGCTCTGTTCGTGCGGACCTCGGCGCTCGTGGCCACTCTCACGCTCGCCGTGGCGGTGGCCGCCCGCCTGGGTGACACCGAGGTGGCCGCCCACCAGGTGGCGGTGCAGGTATGGGTCTTCCTGAACCTGGCCGTCGACGCGGTGGCGATCGCCGCCCAGAACCTGGTGGCGGGCCATCTCGCCACCGACCGGGCGGCTGCGCGCCGCTTCTCCCAACGGATGCTCCTCTGGGGGTTGTGCTGGGGCATGCTTCTCGCCGCGGCCTTCTGGTTGATGCGTCAAGACCTGCCCGGGTGGTTCACCACCGACCCGGCGGTGGCCGCGCTCGTGATCACCCTGATGCCGATCATCGCCCTGAGCCAGCCCCTGAACGGCCTGATCTTCGTGCTGGACGGGATCATGATCGGCGCCACCGACTTCACTTACATGGCCAGGGCGATGGTCCTCGTCGCGGGGGTGGCGTGCTTGCTGCTGCTCATGGCCGGATCGATCAGCGCCGTCTGGTGGGCATTGGTCGCCATGAACGTCCTTCGCCTGGCAACCCTCTACCCGCGCTACCGCTTGGTGGTCGTATGAGTCATCTCGTCGCCGAGTGTTTCCGGAATGAGGAGTTGGGCGAGCATCGCCACGAGGACTCCCACCCCCAACACGGTCACCGTCATCGGCAGGCCCCACATCTCGATCGTGGTGCCGGCGATGGTCAGGCCGAGGATCGACCCGAGCACGGCCACCGTGTGCAGCCATTGGCTGGCTGTGGCCCTGAAGGCGGTGGGGAACAACTCGGTTCGCTGGGCGGCGCTGACGGGCAGGGCGGCCGAGCTTCCGAAGGCCGACAGCGTGGCGGCCACGATGAGAAGGTCTCTGCTCGACGTCCAGTAGAAGCCGATCCCGCCCGCCAGCCCCACGACCAGAGAGAGGAGGATGGCCGGCTTGCGTCCCAGGGTGTCGCCCATGCGCCCCCCCAGGAAGAACCCGGTCCCTCCGAGCGTGCCGCCGATCAGCAGGATGCGGGCCGCCTCGGATGAGGTCAGGCCCAGACCGTTGACGAGACGTTCGAGAGCGAAGGTCACGGCCACCGCCGAGAACGCGCTCACCGACAGGCTGTATATGCCGGCCAGCCAGAACCGCCCGGCAGAGCGGCCGAAGAGCGGGGCGAACACACCGCCGCCGGTGTCGAACTGGAACACCCTGCTCTCCTCGACCCTCCCTCTCAACCACAGGTAGAGGGGAAGGCCGGCGAGCGACGCCGCGAACAGGAGGCGCCAACCGGTCTCGCTGGTCTGGGCAATCGGGAGGGCGAGGAGTCCTGCACCCGATCCGAGAGCCACGGCGGTCGAATAGAGGCTGATCGCCCAGGCTCGGTTGTTCCAGTTGACCTGCTCGGCCAGCAGGACCGTGGCCAGCATCGCCATCGCGGCCGCGCCCATGCGGGCGACCACCTGCAGGGCGGTGTACACGGTGGGGGAGAAGGCCGCTGCCGTGGCTCCGGTGGCCAGCATGAGCATCAGGTATGCCATCAGGAACGGGCCTCTACGCCCCCAGCGGTCTCCGAACACCGCGTAGACGACGGCAACCAGAGAGCCGATGCGAGCGATGGCGAACAGGTAGCTCATGTCGGCCTTGGACAGTTCGTAGGTGAGCCGGACGAACGGGAGCGTGTTGACGGCCTGGGTCTGCGCATAGCCTTGGAACAGGCCGGCCAGATACATCAGGCCGAGCAAGCGCCAGTCATCCCGGCGGTATCCGGCAGCCGGCCCGAACATGCGGATCAGGGAGCTCAAGGCATCCATCCCGTGGGCGGGCGTACGATGGACCGCTGGGGGTGATGGTTGGGGCTCGTAGCGGCGAGCCAACCCGGTGTCACAGGGACCATCCCGACCAGGTTACCCGTAACCCTCATGGTCGACGTTCCGATCATCGCCCTCGCGAGCCAACAGCTTTCACGTAGGCGATCGAACTGACGAGGCGGTCCTCGGGGATGTCGTAGTAGGTACGGAGAACGGACTCGGAGTCGGCGGCCGGCCAGTAGCCGTTCTTCTCCAGGACACCGCGGGCCTTGTAGTTGTCCGTGTAGGTTCCGGCCACGATCATCCTGGTCGGGTCGGGCACCGTCTCCTCGACATGGCGGATCAGGGCGCCGGCGACACCGCTCCGCTGGTGCTCGGGGAGGACGTAGAGGTGGCGGAGGAGCACCACGTCCCCGATGGGCTCGCTACCCGTCACCCCGATCAGGCCCTGGTCCGAGATTGCTCCCCACCAGGTCATCCGGTCCGCCTCGGCATCCCAGCCGGACTCGTCCATTTCGGGAGTGTGGAGTTCCTCCGGGGGCAGGAACTCCCGGTACCAACCGGCGGCCGTGTTGATCACGCCGACCGCCGCCCTCCGGTCCCCGGACCCCAACTCGCGGATTGCCGGGCCGGTGTCGGCGGGCGATGGCCGATCGGGTGTGATCAACGGAGCCTCCTCGTCTCTGCGGGGCCGGCCTGGCAGTCCGGCCAGGGGTCAACGGTACACGTTGCCGGCGTCCGCATCCGCGCCACCGGTAGGGGGCGAGTGGTGGGTGGTCGGCAGGCAGTCCGACCTGCGATCCGGCGGTCGAGTGCCTACTATGAGAACCCGTCAGATATGGTCGAGCGGGAGTTCTGAATGGTCAGGATCGTGCATATCGTGGGGACGGGAACCATCGGGGAGCCCTTGATCGGTCTCATGGCCGACAACCAGGAGGCTTTCGGCATCGACGAGGTCACCTTCCACAAGCGGACGCCCCTGCTCCGTGAGCGCGGGAAGGTCAACGACCTGGTGAGCCGCGGCGCTCATCTGTCGGTCGACCAGGATCGGTGGGCCGGCTTCGAGGAACTGGGTCACGCGCCAAAGCTGGAGGCGTGGGAAGCCATCGAGCGGGCCACGGTAGTGGTCGACTGCACGCCGGCGGGCAACGAGAACAAGGAAAAGTACTACCGGAGCGCGTCGGGTGTCAGCGGGTTCCTGGCCCAGGGTTCCGAGTTCGGCTTCGGCAAGATGTATGCGCGGGGCATCAACGACCAGGCCCTCGATCGGGAGGAGGACCGCTTCCTCCACATCGTGTCATGCAACACCCACAACATCGCGGTGCTTCTCAAGACCCTCGGCTTCGACGCCGACGGGACCAACCACATTGTCGAGGGGTCCTTCCTCTGTATCCGCCGGGCCAATGACATCAGCCAGGCAGGCGGGTTCATCCCGTCTCCGGAGGTTGGGACCCATTCCAAGGGGAGATTCGGTACCCACCACGCCCGGGATGCCCACCACCTCTTCCGGACGGTCGGGGAGGACCTCGACCTGTTCTCGTCGGCGATCAAGGTCAACAGCCAGTACATGCACGCCTTGCACTTCGAGATAGTGCTGGATCGGGAGATCACCGTTGAGGAGGCCCAGGAGCGCCTCATGGATAACCCGAGGGTGGCGGTCACCTACAAGCGCTCGGCCGGCGAGATCTTCTCCTTCGGGCGAGATCACGGCTACTACGGGCGTATTCTCAGCCAGACGGTGGTTCCGGTCGAGACGCTGGCGGTGCGGGGAGGCAACCGCATCGTCGGGTTCTGCTTCACACCCCAGGACGGCAACCCGATGCTCTCCACTGTGGCCGCGACCCTCTGGTACCTGCATCCGGGCGGCTTCGGTGATCGCCTCGAAGTGCTGGCTCGCTACGTCTTCCAAGAGGTCTGATCTGTTCCCGGCTCCCGGCCCCGCGCCCGCCTCTCACCGCCAACGATGAGGCGCCCGCCGGCTCTGGCGGCCGGCCTGGTGCTGGCACTTGCCACTATGGCCCTGCCGCCGGTGGGTGCGGACGTGACAACGGTGCTACCTACCGACACCGAAGAGGGCCGCCCGTTCGCAGATATCCCGTCGGACGGTACCGACGCTGCGATGATCGACGCCCTCGACGCGCTCGGGATACTGAAGGGGACCGAATGCGGGACCGGACGCTTCTGTCCTGACGAGCCGATCAGCCGATGGGTCATGGCGGTCTGGCTGGTCAGGGCGGTGGACCACATGGACGAGCCCGGTCCCGGCGCCGGCCGTTTCGCCGACGTTGACGGGGAGGCCTGGTGGTCGGGTTACCCGGAGCGGCTCGCCGAGTTGGGGATCAGCCAGGGATGCGGCCTGAACCCGCCGCGCTTCTGCCCTTCCGTCCCGGTCACGAGGGGGGAGATGGCCACCTTCCTCACCAGAGCGTTCGGTCTGGAACCCGCCGAGCGGACGGGCTTCACCGACCTGGCCGGGACGGTGCATTCCTCGAACATCCATTCGGCGGTGGCGGCCGGGTTGGTGACCGCCTGTTCCGACGACGGGCTCCGCTTCTGTCCCAACGCACCGGTCTCCCGGGTCGAGATGGTCAAATTCCTGGCCAGGGCGTTCGACCTGGCGCCTCCCGCCGTCTACGAGGAGGTGGCGGAGGAGCACGGGATCCGTCACCTGATCTCCGGTTACACCATCCATCACGACTGCTGCGAGCCCCGTGTCGCCAACCTCGAGCTCTTCTCCGACACCGTGACCGGGGCGGTGGTGGAGCCCGGCGAACGGCTCAGCCTCAACAGGCTGGTAGGGCGGCGGACCGTCGAGAAGGGATACCTGCCGGCGGATACCTGGATGGGTGATCGGGTGTCCGACTCCGTCGGCGGGGGGATCAGCCAGTACGCGGCGACCATGTACAACGCCATCTTCTGGGGAGGATTCATCGGTAGCTACTCCCGGGCTCACAGCGTGTACTTTCCCCGCTACCCGCCGGGTATCGAGGGAACCCTCCACTATCCCACCATCGACCTGTTGTTCCGGAACGACACCGAGAGCCCGGTTCTGGTGGTGAGCGACTACACGGACAC
>WTGW01000119.1 GCA_011523395.1 Acidimicrobiia bacterium | reverse complement strand
TCAGTGGTCAGTGGTCAGTGGTCAGTGGTCAGTGGTCAGTGGTCAGTGGTCAGTCTGGCAGGCAAGGCGTGACGATAAGAGGGGGCTTACTCGACATGGAGACAACCCCGGTCGCAACCGGCCACCGGCCACTAGCTCAAGAGCGAAGTCTGTGCCGATCCGGGCGCCGGCACGCCCATGTGCTCGTAGCTGAGCGCCGTGGCCATCCGCCCGCGTGGGGTGCGCGCCACCAGTCCCCGCTGGACGAGAAACGGCTCGTAGGCCGACTCCACCGTCTCCGGCTCCTCCCCAACGGCGATCGCCAGGGTGGTGAGCCCCACGGGGCCGCCACCGAACTTGGACACGATGGCGTCGAGGATCATGCGGTCCACCTTGTCCAGACCCAGATCATCCACCTCCCAGAGCGCCATGCCGGCCGCGGCGACGGCCTCGTCTATGCGCCCGTCCGCCCGCGCCACGGCGTACTCGCTCATCCTGGTCAGCAGACGGTTGGCGATGCGCGGCGTGCCCCGGCTCCGGACCGCCACGTAGCCGGCGGCACGTTCGGTCACCGGGACGCCGATGATGGTGGCCGACCTCGTCACGATCCGCTTCAGTTCATCGTCCTCGTAGTAGTCGAGCCGGTCCACCATGCCGAAACGATCCCGCAGGGGGGCGGTCACCGTTCCGATCCTGGTAGTGGCCCCGACCAGGGTGAACCGCGGCAGGCTCAGGCGGAGCGATTGGGCGGTCGGGCCCTTGCCGACCACGATGTCGAGGGCGAAGTCCTCCATCGCCGAGTACAGGACCTCCTCTATGACCCGCGGCAGCCGGTGTATCTCGTCGATGAACAGCACGTCCCCGTACTCCAGCCCCGACAGGATGGCGGCCAGGTCTCCGGGGCGTTCCACCGCCGGGCCGGAGGTGGAGCGGAGTTGCGCCCCCATCTCGGCGGCGATGATGCGGGCCAGGGTGGTCTTGCCCAGGCCGGGCGGACCCGACAGCAGCAGGTGATCGAGGGGGCGGCCCAGCTTGATCGAGGCCTCCATGGACACGGAGAGGCGCTGCTTGATCTTCCGCTGCCCCACGAACTCGTCCAGGGTCTTGGGACGGAGCAGCACCTCGCTGGCGTGATCCTCCTCGGTGGGGTGGGTGGCCAGGAGGCCGTCCTCACGCACCGGAGAGGCCCCTGTTCCGGCCCATCACCTTGAGCGCGCTCCTGACCATCTCCTCCACCGGTCCGTCCAGCGATATCTCTTCGAGGGCCGCTCGAACCTCGACCGGCAGGTAGCCCAGGGATTCGAGGGCCTCCCGGACCCTCGCCACCTCCGAGGTGGACGCCATGCCCACCACCATGGAACCCAGCTTGGGACGGAGGTCGAGAATCAGCTTCTCGGCCTTGCGCTTACCGATCCCGGGGGCCGCCACCAGCGCCGCGACATCATCCGTGGCGACTGCCTGGCGGAGATCGGCCGGGCGCATTGTCGCCAGGATGGCCATGGCCAGGGCCGGCCCCACGCCGCTGGCGCCCAGGAGGATCCTGAACATGTCGCGGCTGGCCTGCCCGTCGAAGCCGTAGAGAGCCATGTTGTCCTCCCGCACCGCCAGGTGGGTATGAAGCACCACCTCCTCGCCCAGGCCGGGGAGAGAGGTCAGATCACGGGGCGTCACGTTCACCTCGTAACCGACGCCGCCGACCTCGATCACGACACCCGACTCGCCCTTGGCGACCAGCATGCCCCGGAGCCGGCCGATCATCCGGCAGCCCTCCGAGCCGCCGCCTCGACGCGCCCCAGCCGGTTGCCCGTGCTCTGCATGTGGCAGAGGGCGATGGCCAGGGCATCGGCGGCGTCGGCCGGTCGGGGCGCCTCCCGCAGGCCGAGACGCCGTGCCACCATCTGCTGGACCTGCGCCTTCGAAGCCCGGCCGTCGCCGGTGACGATCGCCTTGACGGCCGAAGGGGAGTACTCGAAGACCTCGAGACCCGCCCGGGACGCCGCCAGCAGGATCACGCCCGAGGCCTGGCCCACCTGGGTGGCGGTGAGACGGTTCCGGTTGACGAAGACCCGTTCGATGGCCATCACCTCCGGCCGCACCTCCTCGATCAACTCGGTGATGTCCCGGTAGAGGACGTCCAGCCGGGTGGCGGTGGGCAGGCCGGCTTCCGTCCTGATGACGCCGACGGCCCTGACGCCCGGCGAGCCGGCGAGCCTGCGGACCACGCCGAACCCGGTGGTCGTCAGCCCGGGATCGATACCGATCACGAGCACGGCGTTTCCGGGGCCGGTACCAGTAATGCGAACATACGTTCTAGTCTAGCCGAGGCTAGGCACGGTTCCGGCTCTTTCCGGCCTGCCAAGGCTTGCCGGTGGTCTGTCTGTGGAATGGCGGCGTGGTATGGCGTCGGCAGCGGTGTTCCTCGCAAGGCCCGCTGACGAAGGCGTGCCCGCAGCGGCACGTTGAGGAAGCGGAACGCAGCGAGGGGCGCCGATGACCGCCAGAGCACGCCTAGCTGTTCCTCAGACAGACCACTACCAATCGTCGGGATCCACGCGCTGGTTCCGGAGCCACTCGATGACCCGGTCACGATGGAACAGGAGGCGCCCCTTTACGCGGGCGCAGTCGATCCAGCCCTCCCCGATGAGGCGGCGGGTCTCCTCGATGGAGAGCCCGAGCAGGTCGGCCACCCCGGGCACATCGAGGACCGGAGGGAAGAGCCGGGGGTCGCTGCCGGCATCCGATGGGTAGATCATGCCGTCGCCCCTTCGCCACAGACTGCGATCAGAAAGTACCGCTCCATGTCAGGGAATGGAGGCTACGGTCACGTTCGAGTTGACGATCTGGTCCGTCACCCAGGTGATCACGTCGTCTCCGGCCTCGGTGAGCCCCGCCCGGAGCGCGAACACCACCAGCACCCCGACCACTATCCACGCGAGGATTGTCGAGGTCTCGGCTGCTCCCCTTTCATCCCGAAGCCACAGGGCACGGGCATGAACCCGCGCCATCGTCCTGGCGCCGATCTTGATCTTCACCTTTGCTCCTTTCCTATCTCGGAATTGCTCGATACGACCGACCAACGAACCACCCCATCCACCTGACCCGCCGAACCCGCACTCCCTCATCGGCTCATCCCCCGAACACGATCGACGGGATCGGAGCGGCCATGAACAGCATCGTGACGGGCGCGAGAACCACGACCACCGGAATGACCATCAGGATCCGCCGCCGCGCCGCCGCCCTCCTGAGCGCATCCCGCCGCATCGCCCTCAGGTCCTTCGACAGCCCGAGCAGCGCATGGGAGAGATCGGATCCCTGCTCCTGGGACCTCGCCATGACGCGGTAGGTCCGCGCCGCCTCCGGCTCAGGCGTGAGCCTTTCCGCCCGGGCCATGGCCTCGGCGAAGACCCAACCCCGGTCGTGCAGGTGGAGCACCTCGGCGATCTCCTCCACCGCGATCCCGCGGGCACGGCTCACCACGTAGCGCAGGCCTTGGATGGGTCCACCCCCCACCCGGGTGTACATGGCCACAAGCTGGTTGATGGTGTAGAGCTCCGAGCGGATGGCCTCCCGGCGCCGGCGGACGGCCTCGGACAACCGGGTACGAACCTGGAGACCGCCCAAGGTTGCGCCGGCCGCCATGAACAGGATCACCCTCATGGCGGACCCGCCACTCAGCAAGGCGACTCCTGCCAGACCGGTGGCGTACAGGACCATCAGGCCGAGGGATCGCATCCGGTATGCCCGGGGTCGTGCGGCTTCATCCAGATCCGGAAACAGACCCCCCTGGCGCAGGCGGACGGCCAGTTCCCGATCGTCCATCGGCATCAGGAGCCGCGCCAACGGATACACCGCCCCGGCCAGCATCGGTCCCACCAAGCGGCGAATGGCGCCCTCGCCGAACGTCCGTCCCGGATCCATCCGGCCCGCGGCGTCGGTGCTCGGACGGAACTCGAACCCGGGGGCGTTGGAGTAGGGCCGCACCCGTGACCGCAGGCGCCGAGGCGGCTTTACCCATAGCGCAACCCCGGATACGGCAAAGACCACCGACGAGGCAACCGCCAGGACCGACAAGCCGGTTCTCATCGCCACACTCCCTTCTCGACCTCCCGGGCGCCGGCCAGCACACGTGGCTCACCCGTCGACCGGCCGATGTACCTCAGGAGCGCCACCCCGATCGCCGACCAAACCACCGCCGCCAGGACCACCACCAGACCGGAACCGGAGCGATAGAAGGCCTGGTACTGGTCCGAGGTCTGCGTGAGAAACAGCAGCAGGAGCCACGGAATCAGCACCACCACCCAACTCTCGATGCGTTGCTCGGTTCCGTCGGCCCGGATTTCGGCCTCCAGGCGGAGATCCTCCGTTATCTCTCCGATCAGATCGCGGAGCACCTCCGCGACGAGACCACCGCCGTGCTCGTGCGCCAGCACCAGCACCTCCAGGATCCGATCGGAGTTGGGATCGCCCAGTTCCTCCTTCATCAGCTCCAAGCCGGGGATCACCCCCATCATGCGGGCCATGAGTCGGAACCGACCGAACGCGGGTCGGAGCGGCGCCGGCCCCCGTTCGGCCAGGTCGCCCAGAGCGAGTGTCAACGTCGATCCTGCCGAGATGGCCGCAAGCGCGTCCCGGAGAGCATCCGGCCAGGCCTGGCGGATCTGGCGGAGCCGGTCACGGCGGCGGCGCGTGTAGAAGGCATACGGCGCGAGCGCCATCACGACGGCCGGCATGATCGCCAACCACCAAGCGGCTGTGACTACGGTCATGACGGCCAGCGTCGCCAGACCCAAGACACCGGAGCCGGCCAAGAACTGGAGCGGGCTCAGGTCGCTTCCTGCCTGTACCAGCCAGAGGTGATAGCGGGACAGGTCGCGCCGGGCGGAAGCCCTGCGGCGCACGGCGGCCGTGTAACCCGTGAACAGGCCGGCCGCCATGTAGACGGCCACTCCCGTGGCCAGGGACGCCAGCAGCCTCACAGCGGCGGCTCCCAGCACTCGGACAGCACGGCTTCGATGCCGGTGCCCTCGGGAAGCGACCGTTCCAGCCGCTGCCGGATGCCGGGCGGCGGGAGCACGCCGGTCCACTCGAGGGTTCCGGTGACATCGTTCCGGAGGAACAGGGGCTCGGTCGCTAACCCGCCGCGCCGGTGACGGGGGTCGAGGACCAGTATCTCCATGACCCGGCGCCGGATGCCCGTCGCGCCGGTCGGATGGTCCCGCTGCAGGTGTACCACGAAGTCGATGGCTGTACCGAACACGCGGGTCAGGATTGCCTCGGTCACATTCTCGCCGGCCATCAAAGCTGCGTTCACCAGCGCAACCAGAGCCGCAGAAGCAGAATCGGCGTGGATGGTGCAGGCGAACCCGCACCCGGCGTTGACCGCCCGGGTGAGCTCGAATGCTTCCGATCCCCGCACCTCGCCGACGCAGATGAGGTCAGGACGCTGCGCCAGCACCACCTTCACCAGATCCCGAAGCGTGTAGCGCCGGCTGCCGTCAAGGTTGGGCGGGCTCGCCTCGTAGAAACTCCCGTGGAGCAATGGCATGTCGAGTTCCCTGACCTCCTCGCACACCCGGACACAAAGATCGGCAGGAACCGACCTCAGATAGGCGCTCAGGAGGGTGGTCTTGCCCGCCCCCGGCGGTCCGCTGAACAGGATGGTGGTGTTGGCTCGGGCCGCCACCCAAAGGAACGCCGCCGCAGGCCTGGACAGCACGCCGCCCTCCACCAGAAAGCTGAGGTCATAGTTCTTGACCGTGTACTTCCGGAGGGTGACCGACAGGCGGTCCGCCACCGGCGGGATGACCGCGGTGAGGCGAGCCCGTCCGCCGAGCACGCGCGCCTGCTCGATCGGGTTGGAGACATCGAGTCTCCGGTTGGTCCCGGCCAGAATCCGGGTGACGATCTGGCGGTTCTCCTCCTCGGAGGTGGGGGTGTCGAGGGCCTGCAAGCGCCCGGATGAATCGATGAACGTCACCCGCTCACCCTCGATGAAGACCTCTTCTATGTCGTTACGGTCGATCACCGGCGTCAGCGGTCCGTAGCCGACCAGAGAGTCGACCAGCCTCGCGCCGATCTCGACAGGATCACGGAACGGACGGACACCCCCTCCGCCGAAGGCCCTCCTCTGGTAGGCAGATACCAGATGGTCCACCTCGGCCCGGATGGTCTCGCCGTCCTCAAGGGGATCCAACTCCAGCTCACCGATGCGTTCCGCGGCTCGCCTTCGCAGGGTCTCGTACGGGCCGGTGCTCACAACGCTTGCCGGTCGCCACTGCTCACCATGGCGCCGCCGAGCTTTTCCACGGTCCTGATGAAGGAACCCTTCGGCGCAGGCGTTCCGTTCCACACGGCCCGATCCAGGCCCGTGTCGACCGGTAGCCAGGTTATGGAGTCGGGAACGAGGTTCCTCAGTAGCTCATCGCTCAACTCGCCCCGCTGGAACTTGGTGAGGGCGCGGGACTCGAACACGATGTGTAGAGGCGCAGCCGTGATGGTGCGTGCCCTGGCAGACCAGGCAAGGGTTCTCGACAACCCGACCGGGGTGGGCTCGGCCAGGCAAACCACCTCCCCCGCCAGCCCGAGCAAGGACCGGCTCACATCGAAGCGCCCTTCACGGGCCTTGGCCGGACCAGGTTCCTCGAGATACGGAGAGGCCTTGAGGATCACCTCGTCTTGCAGCGCCGAAATGGTCTCGACCAGGTCCACCATCTCCTCCGCCTGAACCGTGTGCCAGTCGGTGGGGTCGGGCAGGCCGGTCAGAAGCGTTACACCGTAGGGCCCGGCCAAGAATGAATCCCTCACGTCACCGCGGAGCAACAGATGGGCGTCGAGGGCCGTCAGCAGATTCGGAACGATCGGTAGGGAAAACCGCTGCGCAAGCATCGGGGTGATGGTGTCCACCTCGATCACCATCGCCACACGCTGGCGGGCTTGGAAAGCTCCCGCCAGTATGACGGCCACGTCAGCCGCCACGTCACCGCCGGCCACCATCGTGATGCGGCCCAACCGAGTCTGCTCGCGGATCGTGGCGGCTCCCACACGTGACCGAGGCAGGCCGTCGAAGGCCAAGGTGGCCACTATCTCCAGGATCGTCTCCGGACCGCCGCCGGCCGGAGCCATGCCGTCCACGCCGAGCGCCAGGAGGCGTTCCCTGCCCAGTTCGCCCGAGTCGGGGTCGAAGATTCCCACCACTTTGCGGCCTGCCTTCTGGATCCGATCTACCAGACGCGGGCTCAGGAAGCTGGTGATGTCGTCGATCAGCAGGACCTCGTACTCCGTCTGCAGCGCCTCCGTTGCGGTGAGCACCGTTCCCTTGAGGCGGGCACCGCCGAAGTCGCTGAGGAACCGCACCAGCTCGGAGGCCCAACCCCGTTGCGACCCGGCGATGGCGATGACCGGCTCGAATCCGATCACGAGCCCGGCCCGAGCGAGGGCAGCCGGGTTTCCCGGATGGCCGGGTAGCCACGGTAGGCGGGAAGACCGGTCGATCTGAGCAGGTGGATCGAGCCGGAGTCGAGGGCCGAGGAGAGCAGAAGGGCCTGCACCGGACTCACCGACACGGTCAGACCGAAGCCTGACCCGGACAGGCCCCGGCCGGCCGCTGTCACGGCCAGCACCTCGATGCCGGAGGCTACGAAGCGGCTCCTGCTCCCCTGGACCAGCACCACGTCGATGCGATCACCGACATGGAGGGCCGCGCCGACGGCTCGATCAGGCGAGATCGGAATGCTCATCGCGCGCTGCCCGTCGGGAGTGGCGACCGGCCTCAGGTCGTCCGCCATCAGTGGGCCGCCCGCTTCCACATCGCGCACCACCACCTGCCCGAAGAGGTTGGCGAGGCGTTCCCGGGAGAGCGCGCGCTCCACGAACGGGCCGTCGGCATCCACATACCGGTAGGAGACGTCGGCGGTGCCCAACCGGCTGCCGGCCGGTATGGCATGGGCGGCCACGGGGACTTCGACCCCTTCGCCCTCGTCCCGGAGGATCAGCACATTGAGCAGGAACGCCAGCAGGCCGGCGGTGATCATCACCGCGTGCCCGAAGGAGAGGCGGCTGAAGGGATTCCGCCTGCGGCTCGTCGGACGCCGTGGGGGCACCGCTGTCCATGCCGGTGTTCCGGGGTCGACCATGTTCACACTCCTCCTCTGCCGTCAGCCGTAGCGGGATGACTATATCCCATAGTTTCAGAGGATGCGATGGTGTTGAAATAATTTTTTAGCACTTTAAATAAGTAGGAATGATTATAAATAATCCGACAGGAGCATCGAATTCCAAGAACAATGAAGAGTTCGGAGTGTTTCCTATCCGACCGGTCCGGCCTGTTGCCGGAAGGTTTGAGAGGCGGTGCTGTGACCCCTCTATCTCGGCTTGGTGCGCTGCATCACATAGGCCACCCGGTCGAGGGCAACGTGGATCCGCCCGACCGCGGTGCTCATCGCAACATGATCCCTCGCCACCCACTCGATCTTCCCTGTGAAGCCGGACTCCCCGCCCCGGCAAACCACTTCGAAGTCGGCTTCGATGAGCTGGAGCATGCCTATCCGGGCGAGAAAGGTCTCAACCGTGTGGCTCTCGGGCTGCCCTTCGCCAAATGTCGGCAACACCGTCAGAGCATCCACACCTGGTATGCATACCTCGGCCCGCCCGTTCCGCGTGTCCATGGTCATGAGGTCGTTACGGACGTACACGGGCAGGCCGTCCAGACGGCGCCTACCGACCAGGATGCGTACCATACGACCCGCTTGGGAAGCCTCCCACGCCACGTCGGACATTCTCTTCTGGCGGGCAGCCAGGATCATCGCCTCGGACTCGGCTACCTCGAACTCCTGCCGGATGTGTGTCTCCATACGCCGGTGCAGTCCCGGATCGAAAGGATCGTTCCCATACACAGATGCTCTCCTACACTGGCTTCGTAACGGCAAACGATGCTCGCTTCCAAGAGTATCTCTACCGGTGGAGAGATGATCCGGCTTCACTGACGAATTTTCCGCGTTCTGGGTCTTCCGCGTTGTTTTTTGACCGGTATTCAACTCTCAGATGGAACGGATGACAGGATCTAACTGTATGCGTTCTTATGACTACTAGTGAATTGGCGGTGTCATGTGCGCCGGCCGGCGGCGTCTTCGCACGGCCCGCCGACGAAGGCGTACCCGCAGCGGTACGTCAATGGGCGAAACGCAGCGACGGGACTGCCGAACGGCAAGCAGAACACGCCAAGCTGTTCCGCGGGTAAGCCACTGTGATCAGTGGTCAGTAGTAATCCAACATAAACTAGCAACTAGCAACTAATCGATAGCTACGAACAGCCGTTCCGAGGCGAAGACGCTGATGCCGACCGGCCGATCCAGCACCTCTACGGTGATACCCCCGTAGGGGTCCTTCTGCACCAGGCTGATCCGGGCGTCCGGCCGGATGTGGTTCTCGTCGAGAAACCGCATCATCTCCGCATCGAGCTCCAGCTCCTCCGAGATCCGCTCCAGAGCCAGCGTCTCGCCCCTCTCCATTTCGGCGATGGGCTTCATCCGGGGAGGCTGGTAGCCGGCGCCCGGAATGGGATTGCCGTGCGGACAGGTCTTCGGATCATCCATGGCGGCCCACATGGCGGCCTCGACGTCGTCCGAGATCATGGTCTCCCACACCTCGGCCTCCTCGTGCACCTTCGCCCATGGAAGCTTCAGTACCTCGGAGAGAAACCTCTCGGCGAGCCGGTGACGGCGCACCACCACCGCTGCCAGATGACGGCCCTCCTCGGTGAGACGAACCTCGTCAGAGACCTCGACCAAGCCCTCCGCCGTCATCCGGCGGACCATCTCGGACACACTCGCCGGACTTACTCCCAGCCAGCGGGCGATGCGGGCCTGGAGCACCGGTATGCCGGCCTCCTCCAGCTCCCAGATGGCCTCGGCGTATTCGCGGCATCGGACGGAGTAGGCGGGATCGGCCATGTGACAATCGTAGACGCTACGAGGTCGGATTGGCCCGCTCGAGAGTCCGGGTCGCCAGTTGTCTGACTCCCTCCTCGGTCGCCAGGTGGGTCATCGGCACATCGTGGGAATCGGTGGGAAGCCCGTCGACCACCAGCGCCGAGACCGTCACTCCGACTCTGGCCGCGCTGCGGGGCACCGTCAGGAGGAACCGGTCGTAATAGCCGCCGCCACGGCCCAGGCGCTCGCCATCCGGCCCGAACGCCAGACCCGGCGTGAGTACCACCGCCACGGTCGACGGATCGACCAGGGGTGCAGTGGCCACCGGCTGCTCGAACCCGAACCGGTGCCGTTCGCGAGGCGCGTCCACCGGGTGGAGGGTCAGGGGCCCGCTGGGCGGGGTGCGGGTGACCGCGAACGTCCGGCTCACCCGGTCCGGTACCGGCGTCACGTCTATCTCATCGGGGAGCGGGAGGTATATGACGACGCTCCCGGCCGGAAGGCCCGCCCTGGCGAACCACTCGACTATCCCGTCGACGGTCGCGGCGGCCTGGTCCTCGGGGATGCCCGGCCGGCGCATCCGCCGAGCCCAGCGCCGGAACTCCTCCTTACCCCCACCGGACGGCGGAGGCGGTACGCCATGGGACTCCCGGTTCCTCATCGTGGCCTTGCGGGCCGGATGCCTCGGGAAGCCGAAGGCGGTCCGGCGCGGCCCGGCTGCAAGTCCTGGGAACAAGGAGGCTCCATCCGGGTGAAGTTAGCTGTCCTCGCGCCTCCGGATCAGCCATGCCCCCCTGACCGGGGATCGGGACGCCGCGCAAGGTAACCTGCCCGACCATGGGAACACTGGCCCGCGGCCTCCGATCGAGCTTTACCTTCGCCGTCGGTATACCCCTTACCGCGTTCTGCGCGGTGGTGGTCATCCTGCACACCCTGTTTAGACCCCCTGGGGGACTGCTGGAGCGGGTCCCCGGCTTCTGGGGCCGGACGTGGTGCCGGGCCGCCGGCGTGAAGCTCACCGTGGAGGGCTTGGAACGCATCGACCCGAGACAGGCGTACGTGGTGATCTCCAACCATCAGTCGGCCTTCGACATCTTCGCCCACTTCGCAGCCTTGCCGGTTCCGATCCGCTTCCTGGCCAAGCAGGAGCTGTTCAAGATCCCCGTCTTCGGAACGGCCATGCGCAGGATGGGGATCGTGGAGGTCGACCGGGGCGCCGGTCGGGCCACCCACCAGGCCGTAAACCGGGGCGCGGCCCAAAACATGGCCCTAGGACGCTCCCTCATGATCTATCCGGAAGGCACCCGATCACGCGACGGTGCGATGTTGCCGTTCAAGAAGGGGGCCTTCGCCATCGCCCGCAACCTGGGCGTGCCCATCGTGCCCACCGCGATCACGGGCAGCCGCCAGGCCTGGGGCCCGGGGTCCAAGATCATCCGCCCAGGACACATCACCGTAACGATCCTGGATCCGATCTCGACCGAGAACATGACGCTGCGAGACCTCGGCGGCCTGACCGAGCAGGCGCACGCGCTGATCGCGAAGGTGGCCGATCCCGAGGCCGCCGCGGAGCCCAGCGACAGCCGCACGTGACGGGCGGGAGCCGCTACGTACCGAGCTTCCCTGACCTCCATAGCAGGGCGCGACGCCTCGGGTCGGTGAGCCGAGCCTTCCGTGCCAGCCACGCCAGGTAGGCGATCCCGACGATCTCCTGGCCGATCGGTAGCAGGTTGGCGCTGGACCAGCTCGCGAGTCCCGACCAGTCGGATTCGATACCGGCCGGCAGCTCGTAGCCCAGCATGGGCCACAGCAGGAGCTGCGGGTCGATCCACCCCAGGTCCAGCACCAGGTGCATGATCGCTCCGGTCGCCACCACCACAGCCCGCTTCCGGCCCCGGCTACGGCGGCGGGTGAGCACCAGGGCCGCCACCAGCAATCCGAGGCAGAAGGCGACAGAGTGACCGATGAGCCGGCCGGTGCCCGGATCCCACCAACCGACCACCCACTCGACAGCGTCGGGTAGGAGCGCTCCGATCGCCAGGAAGCGGAGGTCCGCGCCAGAGTCCTTGAAGGCCAGCCGGAAGAGGAACACCGCTCCGCCCAAGTGCCAGAAAATCATCGCCGCCACCTGCCCCCGGTACTAGTGGCGTGGTGCGGCGCCGGCCGGCGGGACACGCCTAGCTAGACCCCGGGCAGACCAACACCGCACCGACCGACTGATGGCTTCAGAGGCACAGGATGGCGGCGCAGTGGATGCACTGGGGGATGGTGTCCGACGCCACCTCCTCGTACTCGGCCACGGACATCTGCAGATGGCAGGCGCCGCAGACCCTTCCATCCACTTCTCCCACGACCACCCCACCGCGACGCTTCCTCAGCTGGACGTACTTTCGGAGCAGCCCGGGGTCTATGTCAGGCGCTATCTCGGCCTGCCGTTCCCGGTACCGCGCCAGCGACGCGTCGATGGCCGCCTCGAGCTCGGCGACCCGGGCCGCCAAGCGGCGCTCGACCCCCGATGCCTCCGTTGCCGTCTCTCTCGCCGCCTCCTCTTCCGCGTCCAGACGCTCGCGCTCTTCGAGCAACTCGAGCAGCTCGTCCTCCATGGTCGAGACCCGGTTGCGGAGGTTGGCGACCTCGTGGCGCAGATGGTCTGCCTCCCGGGCGCTCATGGCCCCTGCGAAGAGGCGCCGCTCCTGCTCCCGAACGCGCTGCTCCGTCATGGTGAGCTCGTCCTCGACACGGGCGGTGGATCGCTCGACGACCCGCAGCCGGTCGTTCACATCCGAGTGGGCGGCAGTAGTGGCCGCGGCCTCCACCGCAGCCTCCCGGAGCTCGGCCAGTTCGGGCAGCGTGCGGCGGTCGACCCGTAGCTTGTCGATGAGCGAATCCACCTGTTGCAGTTCGAGCAGATCCGAGAAGCTGGTCAGCCGTTCCATCAGAGCCCCCACGGATTGTCGTCGCCCCCGACCAATTCGACGGGCACGTCCCCTATTCCGGACACCAGATCGTAGAGGGCTCGTACCCCGGGACGCTCCGTCGGGGCATGACCTGCATCCACCACCACCATTCCCGAGTCTGCCGCCCGCCGGGCCTCATGATGCGAGACGTCGCCCGTGACGTAGGCATCGACGCCGGCCGAGACGGCCTCCGCGACCTGCGATCCGCCCGAGCCGGGCAGCACGGCCACGCGGCGCACGACCCGGTCGAGCGGGCCGGAGAGGCGCGGCCGGACGCCGAGGCGTGCCTGAACGAGGTCGGCCAAATCGCCCACCGAGCCGTCGAACGCTCCGCACCGGCCGAACCAGACCTCGTCCCCGGCGCCGGTCATCGAGGCGGCGAAACCCTCGGAGTCCTGGATCTCCAGGGCAGCAGCCAGTGAATCCGAGGACCCGCCCGGAGCCGCGTCCCAGTTGGTGTGTACCGAGATGACGGCCACCCGCCCTTCTACGAGGGCGAAGACCCGTCCCTCCGCGCCGGGCACGGCCGTTACAGAGTTGAGAGGGTGGAACAGCAAGGGGTGGTATGTGACCACCAGTTCCGCCCCGACGGAGATGATCCCATCGAGAAGCCTGGTGGTGAGCTCGTGGACCACCGCCACCGCCGAGACCTCCCGCTCCGGATCGCCGATCTGGAGACCCACCGCGTCCCATTCGGCGGCGGAGGAGAACGGCGCTCGCCGGTCGATTGCGGCAAGGATCTCACCGACACGGAGAAGGCTCATGATGCCGGCCGGACGACCGTGCCGGGGAGACCGGTACCGGCGGCCGGCGGGGAGCCCACGACCTCAGGCGACGCCCGAGACCTCCCACACCCGGGCCTCCCAGAGGGACCGTGAGCCGCGGGTGCTGACCCGGACCACTCCGCGCTCCACCAGATCGGAGAGAACCTGGCTGGTGGCGAGCTTGCTCGGGAGGGGTATGGCCCGCTCGGTGAGCTTCCTCACCTTGGTGTAGAGGCGCCGGGCGGCCTCGATGATGGAGGACTCGTCCTGTAGTGATCCGGTCGGCAGGAAAAGGCGCCCGCCGGCGCTCAGGCGGCGCCTTGCCTCCTCCAGCATGCGAATGGGAAGTTCGCTCCCCCGGGTGCCGCCCCCGCCTCTGGTCGGGAACCATCCGCTCTCATCCGCCAGGGTGTCGGGGATACCGGACACATCGCCGATGATCACGTCTGCTCGAACATCGTCGGCAAGGGGTTCGAACAGGTCGCCCTGGTAGAAAGTGATCCGATCGGCCACGTCGTTGGCTTCGGCGTTGGCGCGGCCCACCTCGATCACGTCCGGGCTCTTGTCGATGGCGTGTACGTGGCGGGCGCCGAGCTTGGCGGCGATGATCGCCAGCACCCCGGATCCGCATCCGACATCGATGGCCACCTCGCCCTCCCGGATACGAAGCTCGCGAGCGATCAAGGCCGAGATGGTGGACGGACGGAACGTGGTATCCGAAATCTGGAGGTTCATCGGGCCGAGCCGGCCCTTCCACAAGAATTCCTCGGACACCCTTTCCCGCCTCCGTGACGACTAGGGGGCAACGATAGCGACTCGGGAGCAGTCCGGAAACGGAATTGCCGGGTGCGGAGTGCCGCAGCAAACTGTTCGTGGACGGATACCCCTACACGAACGGCCGGTGCACGATGCGCCTCTCACCCGAAGGGATACAGCAGCGCCTCTCCGGCGCCCGGTCGGCCACCCTCGGTACCACCGATGGCGCGGGCCGCGCCCATCTGGTTCCCATCGTGTTCGCCTACCGGGACGGCCTCGTCTACACCGCAATAGACGCCAAGCCGAAGACCACCCTACGCCTGCGCCGGATCCGCAACATCGAGGCCAACCCGCAGGTGTCCGTGCTCGTGGACCACTACGAGGACGACTGGGACCGGCTCTGGTGGATAAGGCTCGACGGGGTGGCCCGAATCGTGAGCGACGGCCCCCTCCGGGAAACCGCCATCGAGGTCCTGGCGAAGAAGTATCCCGTGTATGCCGACCAACCGCCTCCCGGCCCCGCCATAGCGATCACAGTCGAACGCATCCGCTCCTGGTCAGCCCGCTGATCCCGGCCGGGATGTGGTATCTGACTAGTCAGACTAGACTCTGGTTATGGTCACATACTCGACATACGAAGCCAAAGCACGGTTCTCCGAAGTCATCAGGCGCGTACGAGCCGGGCAGACCGTCGTAGTGTCGTATCGAGGAGAGCCGGTGGCGGAGGTGCGCCCGATCAGCGCCCGTGACGAGTCGATCGAGCAACGACTCGATGACCTGGCCGCCCGAGGTGTAGTGGTACGCCAGGATGGGCCGCGGGCTTTCCTGCATCCGGAGACGCGCCGAACAGGCGCTCTGGAACGATTCCTTGCCGAGCGCCATCGGTGAGCGTCGCGTACGTGGACACCTCGTCACTGGTTGCTATCTCCTTCGCCGAGCCCGGCTACGTCGAGCTAGCCGACCGCCTGGACTCCTACTCCCGGTTGCTCTCCTCGAACCTGCTGGAAGCCGAGATGCGGGCTGCGTTCGCCCGGGAGAACAGGGTGTTCGACCCCCGTCGGCTCCTAGGCCTCGACTGGATCATTCCGGACCGACCACTCTCGCTCGAGTTCAGCAGGGTGCTGGACATCGGCTACGCGAGAGGCGCGGATCTCTGGCACCTGGCAACGGCTCTCCACGTCGCCCGCGAGCCGCAAGATATGGCCTTTATCACACTCGACGATCACCAGCAGGACCTTGCCGGCAGGCTGGGATTCGACACCTGACCGCTGGGGCGCTCCCTGCCACCCGACCGAAGATCATCCGCACCCGCCGGCGCTAGCGTGAAGGATCATGGCGCATTTCACACCCGCCCTATTCGACTTCCTGGAGGAGTTGGCCGCTAACAACCGGCGCGACTGGTTCCAGGCCAACAAGCAGCGGTACCGAGCCGACGTCCAGGATCCCCTTCTTCAGTTTGTGACCGACTTCGAGGATCCGCTTGAGAGCATCAGCCCCCACATGGTGGCCGACGCCCGGCGGTCGGGCGGGTCAATATTCCGCATCTACCGGGACGTCCGCTTCTCGAAGGACAAGACCCCCTACAAGACCAACGCCGGTGTCCACTTCCGCCACGAGGCGGGGCGAGACGTACACGGACCGGGCCTCTACTTGCACCTAGAGCCCGGCATGGTGTTCGCCGGCGCCGGCATCTGGAGGCCGAACGCCGCCACCGCCGGGAAGATCCGGGAGGCCATCGTCGAGGACCCGGATGCTTGGCTTCGGATCGTGGACGAGCCGGACTTCGCATCCACCTTCACGCTCGAAGGCGAGTCGCTGAAGCGCGCCCCGAGGGGTTTCGACCCACACCACCCCTTGATCGACTACCTGAAGCTGAAGTCGTTCGTGGCCACCACCAGCTTCTCGGAAGAAGAAACGTGTGCCCCCGACTTCATCGACCTCTACACCGACACCTGCCGGGTAGCCGCACCCTTCACCGGATTCCTCACCACCGCGCTCGGCCTCGCCTGGTAGCAGGATGGTGGGCCGACCTGCGCGGTAGATGAGAACCGAGCCGTAGGGATGCCCGACGGCGTGCCAGGAGGTTGGCTGGGACGAGGCCTGGTGTCATCGCTTGGCGTGGCGGTGGAGCGATGCGCGACCTGGCGAATATCGGTCGCAGCTTCGGTCGGCGTCGTCGGGTGCGTGGGTGGTCTCGCTTGGCGCCAGGCGCGGCTGGCAGGACTGGACCTGCTCGACAGTCGGGGCTGGTACACGCCAGACGAAGTGGCAGCCCTGTTCGACGCGCTCGACCGGCTCGACGCGAGCGCCAGGGCCATTTATGCGACGACCGCACTCACCGTCGACATGGTTTTCCCGGCCTCCTACGGCCTGCTGCTCGCAGTCCTGCTGTTCCGGCTGTTCCCAGGCGGAGCGCCGATGTATCTGCTGCCGCTTGCGGTCGCCGTGGCGGACGGCCTGGAGAACATCGCCGTCGCAGTGATGGCGCTCAGCCATGACGGTGCGCCGTCTCTCCTGGCATGGCCGGCCGCCGTGTTCACCGCGGTCAAGACTGCGCTGTTCGTGGCGACGCTGGCTGTGATCGGCGCCGGTGTGATGCGCTGGATCCGGGAACGCATACGGCATCCACGCTGACCTGAACGTCCCCCGGGGACGGTGGGGGTCCCGACCACGCCTGAATAGGCACGTCGGTGGAGGTTCCCAAGACCACGCCACCTCCTACAACCAGGCCCGTGTCACCTGACACGACGGCTTCTGGATGGGTTCTACTCCTGCTATGGTGTGCGAACACCAGTTCGTGTCACCTCTGCCTCGCGAGAGTCTTGAGAAGGTAGGACAGACCGCAAGCCCACATACGAGTGTTGCTGACTGGAGCCAGGAGACGTAAAGACAATGCGAAGCACTAAGCGGGCGGATGATGGACCGAGGGAGTATCAATGCGAAATAGACGTCGCTCTATTCCCGGGAGACAGGTTCACGATCCCCATAACCCTACGCGGCGAGGGTATGTCCGACGAGCAGTACGCCGAAGTGTGCCAGCACCTACAGAGCACTGTTCAGGAAGCCATCGCCGATGGACGGAGGGAACTATCGACGCTCCTTGACCAATGCCTTGCGATTGCCCACTACTCCACTGCTCCGAAAGGCCTCACACGCAAGACATGGAAGGCTATGTCCCGGACGATAGCCGTCGAGTCCAAGGATCACGTCGAGCGTTTCTTCTCCCTCAAGCTAGACGGAGCCATTAGCCAGGGCATGAGTTGGGCCGTGCTGAGATTCGATGTCATACCAACCTACGCGGATGTAGTCGGAAGCGGGATAAAGGTGAAGGTAGGGTCGAGACTCCGAATGAGCCAGACACGGTCCGATAGGAGGCGCCCGCGACTCGAGGTTGTAGCGGACTCTGTAAACATCGCTGCTGCCGGCGCTCGAATCGTAGAGTCCATTCAAAGGATGTACGGGGGGTGAGGGGATCTTCCTTGTATCATGTGACCACTGCATTGGGACTACGAATGCCAGCAGTAGCCAAGGCGGTGGCGTTGTGGGGGTGTCTTCGATAACCACCCTGGCGGGCCGCTTAGGTTGCGGGCTCCGACCACGCCACCTCCACGACCTGGACTGCCCGTGCGCCCGAGGTCCCCAGTTATTCGCCGAGGTTAAGTCCTACAGACAAGGGCGGCCTGCCAGCGCCCTGACCGAGTCGTTCGGTAGACCCTACCCAAAGCCAATGAACTCTCATACACGCTCGACCTTGCCATTACATCTGAACTAGTCCGGGTTGTCTTGACTGTCGTAAGCGAGTGCGTGGCGCAGCTTCTCCAAGATACGGCTTCGGCGCATCTCGTAGAATTCCAAGAACCCCTTGGTCTCTGTCGGAACGTGGCCCAGATCGTGCAGATGGCAGTGTTGGAGCCTTCCCTCTTCTGAGTACTGTTCGAGCAGCCATTCGGAAGGTGGCTTCTTACCTTTGCTGCTGTTTGTCGATCCCTCGAGGAGTTGGAGATTGCCTAGACGGTTCACGCGCTCGCGGTACGTCGGGATCTCTTCCTCGGCGATGCCGGCCTTCGTTAGGCGCGCCGGGGTCATCAGCGCGCGTGGGAAGACATGATCGATATGGAACTGGTTCGTGGCTACGTCAACAAAGTCGTACAGGAGGAACAGGAGGCTGTAGGCTCTTCCTCCGTACACGGCGTCGGCCAAGTCCTGGAGTTCCTCATCGTCGAAGGCCAGGCTCTTGCCGGGCGCCATCGCTTTCTCGATCATGGGAGCGGGAAAGCCATCGTGGGAAGAACTCTCCCGGATCGCTTTGCGGATCGCCACCAGCAGGGTATCCACCCCACTGCCCCAGATGCCGCGTTTCAGCAGCGACCGAATCAACCAGTCTCGAATCGCCTTACGGTCCTTGGTGCCTAATGATGGCTGACGGCGGTGAAGAAAGTAGGCGATCGGTAACAAGGCGTTTGCCGATGTCAGGCTCTGTCTGGAGTAGCCGAACGACGATGCAACCTCCACTGTTTCGGTGATCGTGCTTCTGATTCGATCCCATTGATCCTGCAGGGCACCGATCTTCGATTTCCTGAAATTCTCGACCTTGAACCGGACACTGTTGCTGTCGCCGAGCATCAGGCAGGCCTTAAGCACGAAGTCGTGGTTGAACGAGAAGCCCCTACCGATGTTGTTGATCTCGTCAACCAGAGAATGGATCTCCTTCCGCGCGTCGACCTTATCCCATTGGGCCACCGCCATGCTCAGGAGCATGTCCGAGTAGGAGAGCGTCGTGCCGCCGCTGTTGGTGCGAACGAAAATGTTCAGCACCCGTTCCGGGCCCTGGTCCGTCTCTTCGTAGGCCGAGACTATGCCGTCGCTGTGAACAACACGGTGAAGCCGGTTGAGTACTTTCTGAGGGTTACGTGTATCCGCGAGGCCCAGGTCATAGACGACGTCTATCAGGTCCGCGGCATCCTCCACGTCGAGGATGTCTCCCACGCGGTACCAGTGTTCGCGATCGTTCCTAGCGTTTCGGTCTTTGGCGTCCTTCTCGGGGAGAAGCCTGAACTTGTACAGGAGGTCCTCCTCGTTCTCCATCCGGGGCGCGAGGAGATTGAGATGGAGCCGGCGTTCCGGAAAGGCGCGTGGGTTGTTCCACCACAGGCGCGGGAGTTTCCATCTACCGCTGCCGTGGAGCCCGACATTCAGCGCAGTGAGGCGCTGTTGCCCGTCGAGTACCGCCTTAAGGCCCGGCACGGCGGAAGGCGCATCGTGTACAGGATTGTGGGGCTTGCGCTGGTCGTAGTTCGTGATGAACTGGTAGAAGCGGTAGTTCTTGGCAGTTTCGGGATCGACTCGCCAGAACAAGAACGAGCCGATCGGATAACCTCGCATCAGGCTGTCGAAGAGCCGCTCGATCTGATGCGGCGACCACACGAACTCCCTTTGGATGGCCGGGAGCAGGTAGCGGCTGTTGTGAATGTGGTCGATGGCCTCCTTGACCGTTATCGGCGTCTGAAATGCCATGCTTTCGACCTCCTAAGGTACAGAGGGTAGGGCGTGGATTAGTTTGTCGGCTTGATCACACGGTGCCATAAGATAGTTCAGCTTCCAGTTGAAACCCACGGATGCGGCATGTTCAACGTAGGCAATAGCAGGCCGTCGACCCAAACACGTCCATCCCGGACTCTATTACGTCCAGGAAGGTGAACAGGTTGATGTCGCTCCTGTCTACCCGGTCCGGTCGGTACCGTGCATCTTGGTACGAGTTCGAGTATCGCTCCATTATCTGTGTCAAGTTCAGGATCGGTTCGTCTAGCTGACGGTCCCGCTGCCGCTTCACATACCTGTTGCGCCACGCAACCCTTAGATCCGTAGGTAACCGGTTGAATAACTTGCCCAACTCGTGAGTGCGTAGCTTCTCAGAGTCTGCCGGCAGGAGGCCGTACTTCTCAATAAGACCCTTGAGTACGTTCTCTACTCCAAACAGACCCAGGTGGACTGTGAGGAAGCTGGCCATCTGACCCCATTCCTTGCTCGCCCTCTCCCGTTCCTCATCTGTGGTCCCCGACTTCAGGCGAGGAGGATTCTGGAACATGAGGGCTTGTAGGGCGGCACATTGCGCCGCGTTCCAGTGCCAGACGCTAGCTTCCACATGTTGACAATTACAGCGTGTTGGCACTTCCCTTGCCACTCTCCGTAGCCCGCGCAGAGCCTAACGCTGGGTCGAGGCGGCAGTTTCGAGTTGTCGGCGTACCGGGTCTATCACTCTCGACGGCAGTCGGCCTGGCGCTACATGTTGCGACGGTACTGGCCGCCCACGGCGTAGAGGGCGTGCGTCATCTGGCCGAGACTGCACACCTTTGCCGCCGCCATGAGGGCGTCGAATGTGTTGCCGCCGGACAGGGCGACCCGCTGTAGCTGGTCGAGGAGTTCCGCGGCTTGTTTCTCGTTGCGATGGTGGAGTTGGTCCATCTCGGCCACGAGCCGGTCTCGTTCCTCGGCTGCGGATCGGATGATCTCCTTCGGCCGCACAAAGGGCGATCCATCGTCCGAGAGAAAGGTGTTGACACCGATGATGGGGAGATCGCCCGACGACTTGAGCCGCTCGTAGTGGAGTGACTCCTCCTGGATCTTGCTCCGCTGGTACTGAGTCTCCATCGCTCCGAGGACGCCGCCTCGCTCGCTGATGCGGTCGAACTCCATCAACACCGCTTCCTCGACGAGGTCGGTTAGCTCCTCGACCACGAAGGACCCTTGAAGGGGGTTCTCGTTCCGGTTCAGGCCCAACTCCTCGTTGATGATGAGCTGTATGGCCAGCGCGCGCCGGACCGACTCTTCGGTCGGGGTCGTTATCGCCTCGTCGTAGGCGTTGGTATGGAGCGAGTTCGCACTGTCGTAGATGGCGTACAACGCCTGAAGCGTCGTCCGGATGTCGTTGAACCCGATCTCCTGGGCGTGGAGGGAGCGCCCGGAGGTCTGGATGTGGTACTTCAGCCTCTGCGAGCGGTCCGAAGCCCCGTAGCGATCGCGCAGAGCCTTCGCCCAGATACGCCGCGCCACCCGGCCGATGACGGCGTACTCGGCGTCGACACCGTTGGAGAAGAAGAACGAAAGGCTGTGGGCGAACTCATCCACGGCCATCCCTCTCGCCAGGAAGTACTCGATGAACGTGAACCCGTTGGCCAGCGTGAACGCGAGCTGGCTGATGGGGTTGGCCCCGGCCTCCGCCATGTGATACCCGCTGATCGAGATGGAGTAGAAGTTCCGGACCGAGTTGTCGATGAAGAACTGCTGAATGTCGCCTTGCATGCGGAGGGCGAATTCGGTCGAGAAGATGCAGGTGTTCTGAGCCTGATCCTCCTTGAGGATGTCGGCCTGCAAGGTGCCCCGAACCCTCGCGAGCACGTCGCGCCGGATCTCCGCGTAGACGTCCTCCGGCACGACCTCGTCCCCCGAGATGCCGAGGAGCCGCGTGCCGAAGCCGGAGTTGCCCTCCGGCAATCCGGCCCGGTAGACCGGGCGAGCCACTCCACGGTTCTCGTATCGATCGCTGAGTTTGGCTTCTACGGCCTCCCAGAGCCGGTGCTCGTCGATGTACCGCTCGCATTGCTGGTCGATCGCGGCGTTGAGGAAGAAGGCGAGGATCATGGGGGCCGGGCCGTTGATGGTCATCGATACCGAGGTGCTGGGATCCAGCAGGTCGAAACCCGAGTAGAGCCGTTTCGCGTCGTCCAGCGATGCGAGCGAGACGCCGCTGTTGCCGACCTTGCCGTAGATGTCCGGCCGCTCATGCGGGTTCTCGCCGTACAGCGTCACCGAGTCGAAAGCCGTGGACAGGCGGGCTGCCGGCATCCCTCGTGACAGGTAGTGGAACCGTCGGTTGGTCTGCTCGGGACCGCCTTCGCCGGCGAACATGCGGGTCGGCCGCTCGGTCGTGCTGCGGAACGGGAAGACACCACCGGTGTAGGGGAACGATCCGGGCACGTTCTCCTGGAGCACCCACCGGACGCGATCGCCCCAGCCGCGCATCCTGGGGAACGCGACCTTGGGCACCCGCGTCCCCGACAGGGTCCTCGTGGCTGCCTCCACCGTGACGAGGCGGTCACGCACGGAATACGACACCTCGTCGGCCTGGTATCGCTCCCCCATCGCGTCCCACTCGTCGATGGCCCGGAGCGTCTCGGTGCCGAGGCCGGCCCGAAGCGAGTCGATCTCCTCCGAGAGGTCCAGGCCGGTGCGGTCGGCGGTGGCGATGAGCCCCTGGAGTTCCTGGGCCAGGTCCGCCTGCCGTTCCACGTGCGCGTTGTATTCACGGATCGTCTCGGCGATCTCGGAGAGGTAGCGGACCCGATTGCCCGGGATGATGTGTCCCGTGTCGGTCCCGTCCACCCGAAGCTCGCGATGGGGGCGGAACTCGAGGGACGACCGCCCGTCGATCTCGGCCAGCAGGGCTAGGAAGAACCGGTTCGTACCGGGATCGTTGAAGTGCGAAGCCGACGTGAGGTAAACGGGCACGCCATCGTCCGGGCGGTCGAAGTCGACCCGGTTGCGACGCCACTGTTTCCTGACATCGCGCAGTGCGTCGAGGGCCCCGCGCCGATCGGACTTGTTGATCGCCACGAGGTCGGCGAAGTCGAGCATGTCGATCTTCTCGAGTTGCGACGGCGCTCCGTACTCGGGCGTCATCACGTAGACGCTCAGGTCCGAGTGGTCGACGATCTGGGTGTCCGACTGCCCGATGCCCGACGTCTCGAGTATCACCAGGTCGAAGCCCGCCGCCTTGACGATGTTCACGGCGGCCGAGACGTGGGGGGACAGCGCTAGATGCGCCTGGCGGGTTGCGAGGGATCGCATGAAGACGCGCGGCTGGTGCACCGAGTTCATGCGGATCCGGTCGCCCAGCAGAGCACCGCCCGACCGGCGGCGAGATGGGTCGGTCGAGATAATCGCGATCGATCTGTCCTCACGATCGGCGACGAACCGCAGCACGATCTCGTCGATGAGCGACGACTTCCCGGATCCGCCCGTGCCGGTGATCCCGACGACGAGGGACGAAGACTCGGCCGCGGCCGACGCGACGGATTCGAGGAGCGCCGCGTGCCTCTCGGGCGCGTTCTCCGCCGCCGAGATGAGCCGGGCCACGGCGCGCTTGTTCGTCACCGACAGGTCGGCGAGACCGACATCCACCTCGACCCCGCGGGGGGTATCCGCCCGCGCGATCAGATCGTCGATCATCCCTTGCAGGCCCAACTCCCTGCCTTCGTCGGGACCGTAGATCCGCTCGACTCCCCGAGCCCGGAGGCTCTCCGCCTCCTCGGGGAGGATGGTGCCCCCTCCCCCGCCGAATATCTTCACGTCGGTGGCCGCGACCTCGTCGAGCAGCGAGCGCAGGTAGCTGAAGAACTCGAGGTGCCCTCCTTGGTAGGAGGTGACGGCGACGGCCTGTGCATCTTCTTGGACGGCCGCCTCGACGAGCTCCCGGACCGGCCGGTTGTGACCGAGGTGTATCACTTCCACGCCAGCCGCCTGGAGGATGCGGCGCATGATGTTGATCGCCGCGTCGTGACCGTCGAAGAGGGAGGTCGCCGTGACGACGCGCAGGTGATGGCTTGGTCCTGGCATCGGCTTCCTCACTACTAGTGTGGGGTTACTTTGATGTCAAAGGATATACCAAAGCAGGCGGCACGTAAACCCCCCATGGACCCGATCGCCGAAGCGCGGCGGCAATGGGAACACCATGGCTGGGCTGACGCGGCCGCCGGCATGTCGGCAGTTACGACTCTGGTGAGGGCGAACCAGATCGTCACGGCAATGGTCGAGGTAGCTCTTGCCCCGTCCGGCCTCAGTTTCGCCCGGTTCGAGATCCTGCGCCTGCTCGGGTTCAGCCGCGCCGGTGAGCTGCCCATGGGGAAGATCGGCGCGAGGCTCCAGGTCCATCCTGCCAGCGTCACGAGTGCCGTGAAGCGCCTCGAGCGCGACGGGCTCGTCGGTCGACGGGTAGACGTGATCGACAGCCGGGTGGTGCTCGCATCCATCACCGCCCGGGGCCGCGACGTGGTCGGTCGGGCTACGGATGCGGCCAACACCGTGTTCCGGCGCCTCGATGAGGAGGGCATCGCGACAGAAGACCTGACGAGGCTGCTGAACCGGATCAGATGGCTGGCCGGCGACGCCGTTGCCGGCTTCGAGTGAGCATGGCGCGCGCATCAGCGGCACCGGCAAGCGTCGATGCCACGGCGCTCAAAGCCGGCCATAGAATCCTGAGGGTGCCGTCCAAGGGAGGTGTTTCTTGATCGAGTTCGCGCTTACCCCTGAGCAGGAGATTCTGAGAGAGTCCACGGCGAGGCTCGCCGACGAGGTCTACGCCGCCAAGGCCGAAGCCTGGGACCGGGACCGCACGTTCATGCCTGACGAGGAACGGAAGCGGCTCGGAGACCTGGGACTGCTCGGAATCGGCCTCCCCGGCGCCTACGGCGGAGGGGACGGAACCCTGCTCGACTCGCTCATCGTGATCGAGGAACTGGCGAAGCGGAACCAGATCGCGGCCTTTCAGGCGTTCGAGTCGAACACCGGTCCGGCCCGGGCCATCGCCATGCTCGGCTCCGAGGCCCAGAAGGAGAGGTTCCTGCCGCCGGTGATCCGGGGCTCTGCCACCATCGCCATCTCGATCTCGGAGCCGGATGCCGGGTCGGCGGCAACGGATCTCACCACATCGGCGGTCCGCGACGGGGACGAGGTGGTCATAAACGGAGCGAAGCGATGGTGTTCGGGCGGCGGGCACGCCGAGCTGTACCTGGTGTACGTCAGGATGAACGAGCGGCTCGGCTCGAAGGGAATCGGCGCCGTGGTCGTCGAGGCCGGCAGCACCGGCCTCACCTTCGGCCCGCAAGAGAACCTGATGGGCTTTCGCGGTATCCCGTCGGCCGACATGTTCTTCGAGGACGTGAGGGTTCCGGCCGAAAACGTGATAGTGCCTGCCGGGGGATTCCGGGACCTGTTCACCGCTTTCTCCATCGAGCGTCTCGGCAACGCCACGATGTCGCTGGCCATCGGCCAGGCGTGCCTCGACCTCACGGCCAGATATGTGGAAGAGCGCAAGCAGTTCGGGAAGGACATCGTCGAGTTCCAGGCGGTCCAGCTGGCTCTGGCGGACATGGTCCTGAAGACCCAGGCGGCACGGCGTCTGATATGGACCGCGGCTGCCAGCGCGGGGACCGGAGCGCCCGATCCGCTGGATGCCTCGATCGCGAAGTGCTACTCCAACGAGATGGCCAAGGAGGTCTCGGATCTCGCCATCCAGCTCCACGGCGGGTACGGCTACTCGGCGGAGTACGGGCTGGAGCGCTACCACCGTGATGCGCACGGGTGGGCGCTGGCAGGCGGCACCCCGACGATCCAGCGGATACGCATCGTGTCACAGTATCTCGGCCGCAGCTTCAACCAGAGAGCCTGAGTCCCGAGTTAGTCGGGCTACCGATCAGGGTGCCCCGATCACCATCACGCACGCGATGACGCCCGGACCGCCGAGAGTGTGCGCCAGTCCCTTCGTGGCGCCGGCGACCTGGCGGGCTCCGGCTCGACCGGTCACCTGATCGGCGATCTCGACAACCATGCGCACACCGGTCGCGCCGACCGGGTGACCGCACGCCTGGAGGCCTCCGGACACGTTGACGGGGATGTCGCCGTCATGGGCGGTCGCCCCGGACCGGAGCAGCTCGACCCCCTCGCCGCGCTCGGCCAGCCCGAGGTCCTCGGTGTTGACGACCTCGGTGATAGTGAAGCAGTCGTGGCACTCGACCAGGTCGAGATCGGACCTCGGATCGGTGATTCCTGCCTGACGGTACGCCTGCGCCGCCGCTTCGCGGGTCGAGGCGAAGCCGAGGTAGTCGCCCGACTCCTCGAAGAAGCTCGACAGGTAGCCACCGGTCACGGATAGGCCGACCCCGTCGATCAACGCATAGTGCGAGGCGTTCGCTTCCGCCCACTCACGGGACGCCAGGACGACGGCGGCCCCTCCGTCGGTCGTCGGGGTGCAGTCGTAGAGGCCGAGGGGTTCGGCGACGACGGGAGCTTCGAGCACCTGTTCCAACGTGAGCTCCGAGCCGAATTGGGCGCTCGGGTTCGACATGGCGTTGCGGTGATTCTTCATAGCAACGTGGGCGAGGTCGTCTCTCGTGTATCCGTAGGTGTCGAGGTAGCGGTTGGCGAGCAACGCGAACTGACCGGGCGCGGTCCTGCCCTTGGCCAGGGTCGGGTGGCTGCCCTCGGCGGTCTTGGCCACGAGAGACCCCCGAGGAGTCACGTCGCGCATCTTCTCCGCTCCGATCGCCAGGACGATGTCGTACTCTCCGGCGGCTACGGCGAGGGCGGCGCCGCGCACGGCCTCCATCCCGCTCGTGCAGAAGTTCGAGACCCGTGTCACGGGGCGGGGAGAGAATCGCAAGGCCTCGGCCACCGCAGCCCCGGAGTCGCCGATGAGCCCCGAAGTCTGCGGCTCGGCCGTCGCCAGCCAGACGGCGTCGATGGCGTCCATGGTGAGGCCTGCGTCGTTGACGGCGCCATGGGCGGCTTCGGCCACGAGGTCGAGGTAACCCATGTCGTGAAGGACGCCGAATCTTGTCATTGCCGTGCCGACAATGGCCACCTCTCCGGCGATGCCCATCAGGTCGCCCCTGTCGTCGCCGCCTGGATCTTCCAGAAATAGTTGGGCACGTTCCCGCCCTCGTGCAGTCTGCGCAGCACCAGTTCCACACGGTCTCCGATCTCGACTTGGAGTTGGTCGGCAACCTGGCCGTAGAAGCGGCCGCCGCCGTCGAGGTCGACGACGGCCATGGAAAGCGGGCCGCCGAACGGGAACACGTGGTCACGAGCGAAGGTCACCACGGTGCCGGTGCGGGCAAGGTGATACGGCTCGAACCCGGCGCTCGACGCGGCGGGCGGCGGCGGGAAGACGACCTCCCCGGTCTCGGTGTTCCTCGCGGCTAGAAGCCGATAGGTCTGGCCGCGCTCCCGGTAGGCCATCGCCTGGGATGCGTAAGGGGCGAACGTGGACTCGTCGGGATCGGCCGGGCGCTCTCCGCGCAGCCCGCCCGCGATCTCATCCACGGCCTGCTCCCTGATGCCGGAGAACCGGGATCCGACCGTTATCCGGACGGCGCGGCTGATGCCTCCGGCCGACGAGGCGACCACCAGATCCCGGCCCTCGGCGGCGTCACTCGTGAAGAGGCCGACCAACGGCGCGGCGCATCCCGGGAATCCCGCGCCTTCGATCTGCGGACCGGAGGCGGTCGAGAGAAGGACTCGGTCGGCGTCGAGTCCGCCGGCGAAGCCCTCGGCGGGTGAATGACGATCGAGAGACCTGTCACCGGCCTGAACACCCGGTGCGTCGCGACGTTGCCAGCGATCCAGGAACAACTCGGCGCCGCTCCCTGCCGGGGTGACACCGCCCACATCTCCGACCGAGTCGATCAGGAGGGCGACCGCTGCCGCCCCCAGAGGCCGGCCCTTGGTATCCCGGCGGTCATCGGAGACCACGACGAGCACCGGCCCGCGGCCGTCGGCCACGCGCCGCGCTGCTTCGGCGACCGCGGCGACACCGGCCGAGACCGACCCGGTCAACTCCAGCACGTCGGGCCCGGGACGATCCGCAGCCGACCGGATGTCCAGCACCTCGGCAAGAAAGGGGGCGATACCGGGCTCCGGGAGCGGGGCCGACACGGTTGCCGCCATCAGACCGATCGGAGTGACGTCCGGGTTCCTGTCCAATATCGCCAAGCCGCACCGGGCAGCCATCGTGACGGCGTCCTCGTCGTATGCGGCCCGGGAGACGGTCCCCCGGCGATTCCTGCTACGCCACCGGCCCAGCGAGACCTGCGCATCGACGATGAAGGCGCTCGCCGTCGCTTTCTGATCCA
>WTGW01000060.1 GCA_011523395.1 Acidimicrobiia bacterium | reverse complement strand
CTGACCACTGACCACTGACCACTGACCACTGACCACTAATACAGCGCCGGGTGGGGACGTTCTTCGTCCGTGAATGCGGCGTCGGCGATGGCCCGGGCCAGGGCGGCCCGGAAAGTGGGCAGGTCCACCATCATCGTCACCATCTGGTACCCGCGCGCCACCCGGTCCGCCGCGGTGCCGGGTGTGGCCTGGATACCGGGGCGGACGCCATGGCGGTTACATGCCTCCACGATGTGATCGAGCATGTCGAGGAACGGCTGGGCGGTGGTACCCGGCTTGTATCCCATCGCCACGGCCAGGTCCGAGGGTCCGACATACGCCACATCGATTCCCGGAACGGAGAGGATGTTGTCCAGATCGGCGATGGCTTCCATGGTCTCGATCATCGGCATGCAAGCCACCTCTTCGTTGGCGCGCTCGTAGTAGTCGGCGCCTTCGGTGATCAGTGCCCGGCCCGCGCCGATACTCCGGACGCCCACCGGAGGAAAGCGGGTGTACGACACCGCCGCGGCCGCCTCCTCGGCGGAGTTGACCATCGGGATGATGACTCCCATGGCGCCGGCGTCAAGGACGCGGGAGATGTTGGCCGTGGACAGTTCGGGCACCCGCACGATCGGTGTGACGCCGCCCGTGCTCAGCCCTGCCAGCATGCGGACCGTGTCGTCGAAGCTGATGAAGCCGTGCTGGCAGTCGATGACTACGTAGTCGAGATCGTTGGCGGCGACCGCCTCCGCCACCAGTTGGCTGGGAATCGATACCCAGCTACCCAGCGCAGGCCGGCCCGCCGCCCACTTGGAACGGAGTGGATTGGGTCGCATGGCGCACGATATTGGCACGCCGATTCCGTGTTACCTAATCCCCACCCGCGGTTCGGCAGGCAGGGGCTGCGGCACAACCGGTGAGAGCCGGTAACGTGATCGCATGGTTGAGAAGGGCGCCACGCCGTCCCGCATTCGCGCGGCCGTCGCGGTGCCTGTAATGCTCGGGTTGCTCGCGGTGGCGATCGGAGTGTCGCGGCTGGTGTCCGCAGACCGTGATGCCGTCGTGGCCGCTGGTGTCCCGGACACGTCCCCTCCCAGCGTCGCTCCGGCTTCGGTCGGCACCACCACGACGGCCGTCACTACCACGACCGCGGCCGCGACCACGTCCGTCCCGCCGAGCGCCGAGGTCTCCGTTACCACTACCGCACCGGCGGTCGCCGAGCCGATCGACGCGCCCCCCGTCCTGAGGGACGAACACCCGCCCCTTGTGGAGATCGATGGCTGGCTCCAGACGGACGTGACCTCGCTGGAGGAGTTGCGGGGCCAGGTGGTGATCGTGGAGTTCTGGACCTTCGGCTGTTACAACTGCCGCAACCGCCTCCCGTACACCCAGGACATCTACGCCGCCTACCGGGATCATGGCCTCGAGATCGTGGGCATCCATTCCCCCGAGTTCGCCTACGAGAAGGAGGTGGACGCCATAGTCGAAGCGCTGGACCGGCTGGGAGTGACCTGGCCCGTCGTGCTGGACACCGATCGCCGCACCTTCCGGGAGTGGCAGGGATCACCCGCCTACTGGCCCCGCACCTACGTGCTGGACCGCTCGGGCCGGGTGCGCTTCGATCACATCGGTGAGGGGGCCTACCGGGCGTTGGAGGACACCGTGGTGGCGCTACTGGCCGAGACCCTATGAGCCTCCTGATCGAGGCGCTCCGGTCCGCGCTCCTACCGTGCTCCTACACGATCCTGCTGCTGGCCCTGGTGCTGCTCGGACTGCGGCAGCGGGACGAGCGGGCCGAGATGCTGGGGCTCTTCTATCTGGGGACCGTGCTCTTCGCCTGGCTCCCGTTGGCAGGCGTCAACCTGATGCTCGACCACCGGCTCGGCGGTGCCGCCGTCCTGGCAGCCGGTCTGGCCCTGGCCGCCGGACGCTTCCGGGCGGGCTCGGGCGGCGCCATCCTGGTGGGCGCCTTCGCCGGCGCCACCTGGGTGCCCTGTGTCGGTCCTCAACTCGGCTTGGTCCTGACCAGAGGCCTGACCGAGTCCGCCGGCGCGGTCCTACCGATGGCCCTCTACCTGGCCGGGGTGATGGTCCCGTCGGCGCTCATCTACCTGCTGGCCGCCAAGGACGCCGGCTTCGCGAAGTTCCTGGCGCGCCCCCGCGTCAGGATCGGCTTCAAGGTGGTGGCGGTGCTGCTACCCGTTGCGGTGGTCACCGGCGCCTACGACCGCCTGGTCAGCGAGCTTGCCCGCCTCTCCAACCTGTGAGGGCCGGGGCACATCGTGCCATCAACCGGTACCATCCGAGGCATGGCTCCAGGGGAAACGATCCGCAGTGCCCGGCGGCAGGCGGGCCTCTCGCTTCCCGCCCTGGCCGAGCGGGCGGGCGTGCCGGCGGAAGATCTGACGGCCTACGAGGCCGGTACGGAGACCCCGGACGCCGAGATGCTCGACTGGATCATCAGATGCGCCACCTTCGATCGGGGCAAGGAGTTGGAGGCGGTCCTCGAACTGGCCGAGCAGTTCCCCGCCCACCACGGTCCCGAGCTCGAATACCCCGTGTTCGGACGGTGAATCTAACCGAGCGAATCGTCGCCATCCACCACGCACTGGAATCCGGCGGGATAGCCCACGCATTCGGCGGAGCGCTGGCGCTCGCCTGGTGCACCGCACGCCCGCGAGGCACCATCGACATCGACGTGAACCTGTTCGTGAACAAGGCCGACGCAGGAGCCGTCCTCGAAGCGCTGCCCAAGGGCTTGCGAGTGGATGAGACATCCCGGCGAGCGATCATTAGAACGGGCCAGGGCCGCCTCCGCTGGGATCAGACACCGGTCGACGTCTTCTTCAACACGTCAACGTTTCACGATGAGGTGGCGCGGCGGGTTCGCGTCAAGTACTTCGGTGGGTCGTGGATTCCATTCCTGGCATGCAGGGACCTGGCGGTCTTCAAGGCCTTCTTCGACCGCCCGCAGGACTGGGTCGACGTAGAGAACATGGTCGCGGCCAAGACCATCGAGGCCGGAGTGGTGGCGGACACACTTGCCCGCTACGTAGGGACCGACGACCCTCGGGTGAACCGGCTACGCCGGATGTAGGCCGCCTCCGTTACCGATCACTGTTTGCCCAGAGCTAGTCCAGTTAGGCGAACGCGAGCTTCTCTCGGTAGTTCACGATGTTGTCAATGGCGCTGAGGATCAGGGGCCGGTCCCGCCCGTAATCTCGGGTCCGCGCTGAGGGCCGGAGCTCCCGATCCGGTACCGGGAGTCCTCTGACTTGTAGGATGAGACCCGTCTAAGTTGTAGGACAGGATCTGTCTAAGTTGTAGGATGCGCCGACCCACCGACGGCGTGGCGGTCGCTCCCTTGACCGCTTTGGGGCCGTGAGCCCGCCTCCTGATTCGTAGAACCACACCTTCTGCTTTCCTGGTGGATGTGCCTGGATTCGACGGGGTCGCACCGGTCTAGCATGCTTGCTCGTCATGGGTATTTCTCCGTCCGACACTACCGGCGCGATGCGGGACACTCCGCATGGTGGGAACGCGCTGGGGATCGTGGTCCAGGAGGTGGCGTTTCCCTCCGGGTTCGGGCTGCATACCGGCAACATCGGGATCAAGGACCGGACCGAGGACGTGATGATCCTCTCGGCCCCACCCGGAACCACGGCGGCCGGGGTCTTCACCAAGAGCCGGTTCTCGGGGCCGAGCGTCACGCTGAGCAGGCAACATGTCGCCGACGGCCGGGCGCGGGCGGTGGTGATCATCTCCAAGAACTCCAATGTGGCCACCGGCGCGGTGGGGGATGCGAACGCGGCCGAGCTAGCCGAGCTGACCGCTCGGGTAGTGGGTTGCGACACCCCCGAGGTGATCGTCGCCTCCACCGGCGTGATCGGCGTCCAGTACCCGATGGACCGGATCCGCTCCTACATGCGCCGCCTCGAGGCCGGTGCAAGCCATGCCTTCGACGAGCCCGGTTCGGCCACCGCGGCGGCCACCGCCATCATGACCACCGACACCCACGCCAAGGTGGCCTCCGCCCGTGCCGGTCCGGCCCGGGTGGTGGGCATCGCCAAGGGGGTGGGGATGATCGAGCCCGACATGGCCACGATGCTGGCTGTGATCGCCACGGATGCGTCCGCCGATCCGGCCACCCTGGACGCCATGTTCCGGCGGGTGGTGGACCGCACCTTCAACGCCGTCAGTATCGACACCGACACCTCCACCAGCGACATGGCGGTGGTGCTCGCCTCGGGCGATGCCGGACCGGTGGACGAGGCCGCCCTGGAGGCCGCGCTGCACGACGTCAGCCTGGACCTGACCAGGCAGCTGGCGGCCGACGGCGAGGGCGCCGAGACGCTTATCGTGGTCACCGTGGACGGCGCCCGGGACGATGCGCAGGCCAAGCGGGTGGCCAAGTCGATCGTCAACTCACCCCTGGTGAAGACCGCGGTCCACGGCCGCGATCCCAACTGGGGCCGGGTCGCCATGGCGGTGGGGAAGTGCTACGAGGATGACATCCTGGCGGAGCGGATCACCATCCGCTTCGGCCCGACCGAGGTGTATCCGGCGCCGATCACCCCGCAACTGCTGGAGGAACTGGAGCGGTACCTGGCATCTCCGGAGGTGCTCATCCATGTCGACCTGGGCGTGCCGGGAGAGGGTTCCGGCTCCCAGGGAACGGGCTCCTTCACCGTGTACGGGTGCGACCTGACCGACGGCTACGTGCGAATCAACGCCGACTACACAACCTAGGCGGGTTCGGGGATCAGCAGCACGGGCAGGCTCGACCTGGCGGTCACTGTCATGGACACGCTGGTCCAGGACATTTCGTTGAACAGGCGCCGGGTGGCGCCCATCACGATGGCGTCGGCGCCCACCCGCTCGGCGGTGTCGATGATGGCCTGCGCCACGTCGTCCGCCTCCACGAACAGCGTCGCCGTCTCGACATCTCGAAGCCTCAGCGCCGCGACCACCGGAGCCACGATCTTCGCGCCCCGCTCCTGTATGTACCGGTCGGCCTCCCGGGCGGCGCGGTCACGGTCGGTCGGGCCCGCCGGAGCGTCGAAGGGCTGCCACGAGCCGTCCTCGAGTTCATCGAGGAACTCGGCGGGGGCCTGGGTGACGTTCATAACGGTGGCGTTGCCCTGGGTGCCCACCAGCAGCTCCACGAAGTCGGCGACCGGCCCCGGCGGTAGTACCCCGGCCGTAGCGATCAGCACGTCCATAGGGGCAAATCTACCGGCAGACCACAGGCTACGGCTGCACAAGCCCGCCCAAAGTGCGCATCATCCTGCTCAAGCGCAGCGTGCTCCCGGGTTGGGGTCGGTCACGGTGGCGCAGCGGGGTCCAGGCGGGTCACCCTGACGTCCACATCCAGGCCGGAGTTGGCGCCTCCCTCCACCACCCCTCGGGTCGGCGGGACATCGCGGTAGTCCCGGCCGACCGCCGTCCGCACGTAGCGGTGGTCCGCCAGCGTGCGGTTGGTGGGGTCGAACTCCACCCATCCGAGTTGGGGGAGCCGGCATTCGACCCAGGCATGGGTCGCGGTGCCGGATGGTCCGTCCCCACCTTCCGGAGCACCTTCTACGTGGAGGTAGCCGGATACGTAGCGGGTTGGGACACCCCATGAACGGGCGATCGCGATCATGACGTGGGCATAGTCCTGGCACACCCCTCGCCGGGTCGTAAGGATCTCTTCGATGGGCGAGTCCACCGATGTTGAGCCCGACGCGTAGTCGAAGGTGTCGCTCAGAGCCGAGGCGAGTTCCACCAGATCGGTCAGGGGATCAGATCCCGGCTCGATTCCCAACTCGGCAACGAGCCCGGCAAGGGCAGGAGTAGGGCTGGCGCCGGGGCTCGGGTGGATGAATTGCCAGCGGGCGAGGTCGGTGGTCCACGATCGCATCACCTCCCAAGCATCCGGCCCGAGACGTAGCAGCACGGGCGGCGTAGGGAGTACATCGACGGTGGAGACGGATACCACCTCAAGGGTGTGGTGGCTCTCGTTCACGGTGAGGACGTGGCGGGTATTGCCGAACGGATCGATCTCGGTAGTCAGCTTCCCCGGAGGGGAAGTGGTGATCCCGAACCCCAGCACCTGCTGGCGGGCGCCGTCGAGGGGCCGGAGGCACAGCGACATGGTGCATCGTCGCACCGGGGAGCTATAGCCGAATCGGGTGACGTGCTCGATGCGGTAGCGTGCGAGGGGCGCCGGACCCGCATCCGGAGTGCTCACTGGTCGAAGCCGCCGATGCCCGCCGACCGGGTTACTACGGGGTAGTAGAAATAGGTTTCGGTCACCAGGTCGTGGAGCCGCCGGATGGCGCTCCTGAACTCGGCCAACAGGCCTTCGGCGTCGACCGTCCTGGGCCAGGCGGAGCGAAGCAGGTCCGACAGGTAGTCCACCTGGGTCCGGGCCTGCGATGTGGCGGTGTGGTCGGGACCCTGCCCGATCGCCGACAACTCCCGATGCAACCCCAGGACCGACATGCTCAGCGAGTCGGGAAGTTGCGGGTTGGACACGAGTAGGTCCAGCACCCGGCCGGCATCGATCTCCAGGCCTTCGCCCTGCTGGTACGCCTCGAAGGCATGAAACAGGCGGAGCAGGCTGGTCCAGTAGGCATCCACCGGAACCTCGAACAATCGAACTGCGGCGATCTGAGCGCTCAGCAGGGAGGTCACCAACTCGGCTCGTTCCAGGAGGCTGCCCATCCGGATGAAGTGCCAGCCCTGGTCCCGGTACATGGTGGAGGAACTGACGCCCCGGAAGGTGTCGATGTCCGCCTCGACTGCGGCATAGAACTGCTCGGGCGTAGACGCCCAGATGTCCTGGATCTCGATGTCGCGGAGACGCAGGTATGGCCGGTTGAGGGATGTCCACATCTGCGCCGAAATGCGGTGGCGCACCTGGCGGGCGTTCTCTCGAGCCTGGGCGAAACAGTTCCTGATGGAGTCGGGAGTGGTGGGTTCGAAGGTGAGGTCGTCGGCCAGGGTGAAGGAGTCGGCCAGGGTGTA
>WTGW01000202.1 GCA_011523395.1 Acidimicrobiia bacterium | reverse complement strand
CGTCGTCCGATCCGGCGAACGGTTGGTAGCCATCGAGGTCAAGAGCGGTCGCGCGGCCCGGGCCCAGCCGGGGATCGACGCCTTCGCCAATGCCCACCGACCATCCCGAACCCTGCTGGTCGGCGGCGGGGGAGTCGACATCGGGCGGTTCCTGTCAACACCCGTTACGGAGTGGTTGTGATCTGACCAGCGACCGCTACGACAGGAAGCAGATGTCGCGCACACCGCCGCACAGGCCGCGTGTCGGCGCGGTCCGGCTCCGCGAGACGACCTGAGACACCTGATATGACATATTCGATGCAGTCAGATCGTCACCAGCATGATTGAGTCATAAGTGGAAGCCTGAGCGATCCCATCGACGCTGGCGGGAGGGCCGGAGCTTGTCAGCGAGGGCTGAGCGCGACGTGTTCGGGTCTCACGGGGGTGCGGTTGAGCTCCAGGCCGGTGGCGTCGCGGATGGCGGCCACCACGGCGGCTGTTGAGGAGACGGTGGGCGGCTCCCCCACGCCCTTGGCGCCGAAGGGGCCGAACGAGCTGGGTTCCTCGATCACCTCGATCTCGATGGGCGGGGCGTCCAGGAAGGTGGGCAGCAGGTAGTCGGTGAAGGTGGGGTTCTTGATCACACCGTCCTCGACCACGATCTCCTCGAGGGTGGCCAGGCCGATCCCTTGCATGGTCCCGCCCTCTATCTGGCCCACCACCGACCGGGGGTTGATCATGAAGCCCACGTCCTGGACCGTGTCGACCTGCACGACCCGGAAGAGTCCCAGTTCCTGGTCCACGTCGACCACGGCCCTATGCGCCGCGAAGGCGAAGTCCACATGGATGTCGCCCTGGCCGTTGTCATCCGGCGCATCCGTCTGCTGATGGTGGAACCGGGTGTGGTACTCGATGCTCTCCCGTCCGACCAGTTCCTCCATCGGGGTCACGAGGACTCCGTCCTTCCAGACTCCCTCGCCGTCGAGTTCGTCGCCCCCGCCCCGCTCCAAGGCGATCCGGCGGGCCATCCGAGCCGCCTCCATGACCGCTCCCCCGGTCATCTGGGTCTGGCGGGAGGCCGACGTGGAGCCGGCCGACCCGATCTTGGACGTGTCGTCGTAGTAGACCACCACATCCTCGATGCCGAGGACGGTCCGTGCGATCTGCGCGCACGCCATTCCGAGACCCTGGCCCACCTCGACCGCCGCCGTGTGCACCTCCACGCCGAACGGGGTTATGGCGACCCTGGCCTCCGCGTAGTCGTCGAAACCGCCGGAGAAGCAGAGGTTCTTGAGTCCGACCGCGTACCCGACCCCCCGCCTCACCATCGGCCGGGAGGTGGTCAGCCCGGTACCGCCCGGTAACAGGCGTGGATCGTCGCTGCGGTTCTCATCCGGCAGGGGCATGCGGCGAAGCCTCTCGAGAATCTCTGTGACCGGCGCCGACGTGTCGATCACCTGCCCGGAGGTGGCCAGAGGATCCCCGCGGCGCACGGCGTTGTGGATCCTGAGTTCCACCCGATCCATACCGAGGGCATCGGCCAGCTTGTCCATCTGGGCCTCGTGACCGAAGCAGGCCTGCACCGCCCCGAAGCCCCGCATCGCTCCGCAGGGCGGGTTGTTGGTCCGTACGGCCACCCCTTCCACCGACACCGAGTCGCACCGGTAGGGACCGGCGGCGTGGTAGACGGCGTTGCCCACCACCGAGTCGCTGGTCGAGCGGTAGGCGCCCCCGTCGATGATGATCCTCGCCTCGATGCGGCGGAGGGTTCCGTCAGGATCGGCCTCGTGGCGCATCCACAGCTGGGCCGGATGGCGGTGGACGTGGCCCACGAAGCTCTCCGCCCGGCTGTACTCCATCTTCACGGGCCGTCCCGTGTACAGGGCGAGCAGGCAGAGGTGGATCTGGAGGCTGACATCCTCCCGCGCCCCGAAAGCGCCCCCGACCCCGGCGTGGTGGACCCGCACCATGTCCTCGTCCACCCCCAGGCCTTCCACGATCTGATCACGGTCCACGTGGGTCCACTGGGTGGCGATGTGGAGGTCGACCCCGCCCTGCCCGTCGGGAATCGCCAGGCCGGACTCGGTGCCGAGCGGGGCCTGGTCCTGCATCCCCACCTCGTAGTAGCCCTCCACGACCACGGCCCCGGACGCATCCTGGGGGCCTCGGCGGCATCTGGCCCGGTGGAACACGGAGTCCCGGCGGTCAGCCTCCTCCGGGTCGGTGAGCGGCTCCAGCACCTCGTACTCGATCTCGATGGCCTCCACGGCCCGGCGGGCGGTCTCGGGGTCGTCAGCAGCGACCAGCGCCACCGCCTGGCCCCAGTACTCGACCAGGTCCGTGGCGAGGATCGGCTGGTCCGCGGACTCCAGGCCGAAGGCATTGAGACCCGGGACGTCGTCGCCGACGAGGACGGCGTGGACGCCGGTCATGGCCACGGCAGGGCCGATGTCGAGCCGGGTGATGCTCGCCTTCGGATGGGGGCTCCGGAGGGTGGCGCCGAAGAGCATGCGGTCCATGTAGAGATCGCCCGAGTAGAGGTAGGTGCCGTCCACCTTCGGGATCCCGTCGGTTCGGGAAGTCGACTCGCCGACGCCATCCCGGACGGTGCGGGACCTCACCCGGGTGGTCATCGGCCCCCCACCAGCGTCTCCAGGCCTCGGAGAATGGCGCCGTAACCGGTGCACCGGCAGATGTTGCCGGCCAATGCCTCGCGCATCTCGTCGGACGTGGGGGCCGGGTTCTCCTCGAGGAGAGCCGCCGCGGCGACCACGAAACCCGGGGTGCAGAAGCCGCACTGCACCGCCCCCGAGTCCACCAGGGCCTTCTGCACGGGATGGAGTTCCGGTCCGCCCAGGCCCTCGATCGTGACGACCTCCGAACCCTCGGCGTCCACCGCCATCACCAGGCAGGAACAAACCAGCTCCCCATCCAGCAGCACCGAGCACGACCCGCACTCCCCCTGCTCGCAGGCCCCCTTGGAGCCGGTCAGATGGAGGTAGTCGCGGAGGGCGAACAGCAGGCTCTCGGAACCCTTCACGTCGCACACCCGTGCCTCACCGTTCACGTTCATCTGCACTCTCATGACGACAGGCACCTTTCGAGTAGGCGGCGGGCCAGGACGCCGGAGGCGTGACGCCGGTAGTCGCTGGTTCCCCGATGATCCGTGATGGGGCTCACCTCCTCCGACACCAACCGGGCGAACTCCTCGAGCGCCGCCGGGCCCGGATCGGCTTCCTGGGAGATCATCTCCTCGGCCCGCCGGGCCCGGATCGGGGTGGGGCCCACGGAGCCGAGCGCCACCCGGGTCCGGCCGTCGCGCCACCTGAAGACGCAGGCCGCGACGATGGAGATGACCATGGCGCTTCGCTGGCCGATCTTGGCGAACTCCTGGAAGTCGGGGAGGTCCTCGGGCAGCACCGCGGCGGTGATCAGCTCGTCGGGACGGCGGGCCGTCCGCTTCACACCGGTGAAGAACTCGTCCCAGGGCAGCCGGCGCGTTCCCGACGTGGAGTGAAGCTCGATCTCGGCGTCCAGGCCGGCGAGGAAGGGAAGGGAGTCTCCTGCCGGGCTGGCGGTCCCGATGTTCCCGCCGATGGTCCCCGCCGCCCTGATCTGGGGAGAGCCGATGGTGCGGGCCAACTGCGCGAGAGCGTTGTGGTCGCCCGACTCGAGACGCCGGAAGGTCACGCCCGCGCCGATCCGGCGCCGGGAGACGTCCTGGATGTCTTCCAGCCTCCGCAACGCCACGACCGTCTCCGGGCGGATCTGGTCGAAGTTGACCTCCACCATCAGGTCTGTTCCTCCCGCGAGCAGCACGGCTTCGGGATGCGCGGCAAGCGCACCGACGGCGTCGTCGATGTCGGCCGGATGTACTACTTCCATGACTGCGCGGTCCGTTCTCGGGATCGGGCTGTGCTCTCAGAATACCAACGGGGATCACCTTGGCGGCGCAACCCACACGCCCCCGGCGAACCGGTAAGCAGTGGATCCCCTCCTAACCTGGCCGGATGGCGCGGATCCTGTTGTGTACCAATCCCTCCGCCTCCGGGTTCACCGGCGGGCTCCACCGATCGGTGGTGGCCCGGCTCCGGGAGAGCTACGAGGTCGAGACCGAGTGGCCCGGGACCACCGCCGAGGCCCGATCGATCAGCGCCGCCGCCGCAGCCGACCGGTTCGACGTGGTGGTCGCGATGGGCGGGGACGGCGTGGTCCACCACATAGCCAACGGCCTGGCCGGGACCGGCACCGCCCTCGGGATCATCCCGGCGGGAACCACCAACGTACTCGCCCGGATACTGGGCCTCCCCCGTAATCCCCGGGCCGCCACCGAGTTCATCTGCGGGAGACCGCCGGTGGCGGCCGTGCCGACCGCCATGCTCACCCTCGACCATGGGGAGTCGGGCGTGGAGAGCCGGCTGGCCACGTTCTCGTGCGGCGCCGGGTTCGACGCCGCCGTCGTGGAGCGGGCCGAGCAGGAGCCTCATCGCAAGTACCGCTTTTCGGGGCTGCACTATGCCCGGTCGGCCGCCTCGGTCGCATGGACCGGCTTCTCCGAACGTGCACCCGATCTGGAGGTGACCACAAGGGACCGGTCAGCCGAGGCGGTGGCCGTGTTCGTCAGCCTGTACGACCGATACACCTACTTCGGGCGCATCCCCGTCCGCTTCGGATCCCACGAGCCCGGCACGCTGTCGGTGCTCGTGGCCCGCGAGCTACCGAGACGACGCCTGGTCTCGATCCTGCGACGGGTCGTCACCGGCGCCGCGCTGTCCGGCGCTGAGGGACTCGAGGTCTGGACCGGCGTCACCTCCGTGGAGGTGTCAGCACCCGGCGGGTTCCCGGCCCAGGCTGACGGCGAGTTGCTCAGGTCGCCCGTGAAGTTCTCGGTCGCCGCTCGCCCCGACCACCTCCGGGTGCTGAAGCCCGAATCCCCGGAGCAGCCCGGACCCGACGACATTCCCGGAAAAGGCCCGGATGGCGGGTAACATCCGGCGCGGTGGTTGGCAATGAGTCCTCATGTCCGGTTCGCGCCGTCTAGTCCTCTTCCTCGGAGTTCCGATCCTCGCGCTGGGGGTCCTGGCCGTGGTGATCATGAACCAGGACGGCACCACCCCCGGGCCGGGTAACGGCGGCGGAACCGCAACCACCCGCCTCGACCCCTCCCGGCTGGAAGCGATATCCGCGCTCGCCGACCTGGAGAACAGCCTGGCGCTGACGCCGATCCGGATCGAGGTGAGCGAGTCCAGCTTCAGCCTGCTGCCGGCGGCCATCGGCTTCGACCTGGACGAGAACGCCACGCTCGACACGGCGCTGGCAGACCGCTCGCTGGACGCGATCCTCGAAGACCTCCAACGCAGGGGCGACGACTCTGGGGCCGGTCTGCCCTGGGCGATCTCGGGAACCATTGACGAGACCGCCCTCGACGGGCTGCTGGACCTGTACGAATCGGCTCTGGTGGCACCCGACGAGGGGGGTATCGACATCCGCGGCTCGACGCCGGTGGCTCGCTACCCCCGGGCCGGCTTCGTGATCGATCGGGGCGTGGCCCGCAACCGGATCGTCGAAGCCCTACTCGGCCAACCCCGCGCCGACGCGGTGCGGTTGCCTACGGTCGAGGTGCAACCCGTCCTGCCCAGGGCCGCGGTGGACGCGGCTCTGGAAGAAGCCACCGTGCTACTGGCGGGACCGGTCACCCTGACCCGCACCGACCCCGCCGCCACCCTCCACCTCGATGTCGGCCAACTGGGCCGCGCCCTCACCACCGAGGTGGTCACGGACCCGAGCCCGGGTCTCCAGGTCGCCTTCGATCGGGATGTGATCAACGGGTATCTGAATCCTCTCCGATCAGGCTTCGAGGCGCCGCCGCGGAACGCCTACATCCTGATCGACGACCAGGAGACGATCACCTACGTCCCGGGATTCCCGGGCGCTCTCTTGGATGTAGACCTGGTGATCAGGGCGATCAACCAGGCGACCCGCCGGGAGTCGCGCCAGTCCACCCTCCCCCTCCAGACCGGCGTGGAGCCCGAGATAACCGCCGAGGAGTTGGCCGCCATGGGTCCGCTCAGCCTGATCAGCGAGTTCACCACCAAGCACAACTGCTGCCAGCCGAGGGTCCAGAACATCCACCTGTTCGCCGATGTCATGGACAACGTCAACGTGCTACCGGGGGAAACCCTCTCGCTCAACGAGGCTGTGGGAGAGCGCACCCTGGAACGGGGCTTCCTGCCCGCCCCCACCATCATCAGGGGAGAGATCGAAGACCAGGTGGGCGGCGGAGTCAGCCAGTTCGCCAGCACTTTCTACAACGCGGTGTTCTGGGCCGGGCTCGAGGTCATCGACCACAAGCCCCACAGTTACTACTTCTCGCGCTACCCGATGGGCATCGAGGCCACGGTCAGCTGGCCGGTGCCCGACCTGGTGTTCCGCAACGACACCGATACTCCTCTCGTCATCAAGACCGCGTACACGAGGACCTCGATCACCGTCAGGTTCTACGGCAACAACTCGGATCGGGAGGTGACGGCCTCGGTTTCCGAGCCTTACGAACCGGTCCCCTACCCCACCGAGTATGTCCCGAACCCCGAGGTCATGCCCTGGGACCCGCCGATGGAGGTCCAGCAGGGCGCTGACGGATGGAGCGTCGACGTCACGAGGAGCATCGCCTTCACCGACGGCACCACCTCCTTTGAGGAGTGGAAGGTTCGCTACCGGCCCTGGGCGCACCGGTTCGAGGTCCATCCGTGCCAGCTGCCCGAGGATGCGGAGGACTACACCGGGGACCCATGCCCGCCCAGTCCCGACTTCCCCGACGGCTACCCCGTCACCCTGCCTCCCGACCCGGACGCCGAGGAGCTCGTGGAGGAAGGCGAGACCGGGGAAGGCGAGACCACGGAGAGCGAAACCGGCGAGTAGCAGGCCACCTAGCGTCCCGTGTCTCTGCGACCTGTGGACGTGGCGGGCTCCTCGGGCGCCGCGCCCGACAAGGGGGTTGAAAGCGTCCCAGCCCCGTCGCATACTGCCCGGCAGTCACAAACACCACCGGTTTCCAGCTATTCGACGTCGAGGG
>WTGW01000122.1:24737-29229 GCA_011523395.1 Acidimicrobiia bacterium | reverse complement strand
CGATCGGCGACTTCGCGGGCGAAGCCCATCTCGTGGGTGACCACGATCATCGTCATGCCCGACTCGGCCAGCTCCTTCATCACATCGAGGACTTCCTTGATCATCTCGGGGTCGAGCGCCGAGGTGGGCTCGTCGAAGAGCATGATCTTCGGGTTCATGGCCAGGGCCCGGGCGATGGCGACCCGTTGCTGCTGCCCGCCGGAGAGCTGGCCCGGGTACTTGTGCGCCTGCTCGGGTATGCCCACCCGCTCGAGCAGCTTCATGGCGGCGGCTTCGGAAGCCGACCTGGTCCGGTTGCGAGCCCAGATCGGCGCCAGGGTGATGTTCTGCATGACCGTGAGATGGGGGAACAGGTTGAACTGCTGGAAGACCATGCCGACCTCGCGGCGGATGGCGTCGATGTTGCGGAGATCGTTGGTCAGCTCCATCCCATCGACCACGATCCGCCCCGCCTGGTGGGCCTCGAGGCGGTTTATGCAACGGATGAAGGTGGACTTGCCGGAGCCGGAAGGTCCGATCACCACCACCACCTCGCCCCAGCCGATCGAGGTTGACACCCCGCTCAAGGCCTGGAAGTCACCGAACCACTTCTTTACGTCCTCGCAGATGATCGCCTGGGATCCGTTGGTGGTCACTACATCCTCCTCGGTGATTCGGCCATCAGCGTTCCCCAAGACCGAGGCTGCGCTCGTAGCGCATGCTCAGCTTCGAGATCGTGAAGGTAACTATCCAGTAGAACAACGCCATGAAGAACATCATCTGGGGCAGGGTGCCCTGGAAGTTGGGGTCGCTCTGCTGAGGTATGAAGCTGCGAGCGATCAGCAGGATGTCGGCCAGCCCGATTATGGCCACTAGCGAGGTGTCCTTGAAGGCGACGATGATCGAACCGACCAGCGCCGGGATCACGGTCCGCACCGCCTGGGGCAGGATCACCAGCGAGGTGGACTGGACGATGCTCAGGCCCGCAGCCCTGGCCGCCTCGTACTGTCCACGGTCGATGGCCTGCAATCCTCCCCTGATGTTCTCGGCGACGTAGGCCGAGTTGAAAATGGTGATGGCCGCGACTATCCGGACGATCTCGTCGAACTCCACTCCGGCCGGGAGGAAGGCGGTCAGCATGGCCGAGCCGAAGAACAGCCAGGTGATCATCGGCACGCTTCGGACCAGTTCGATGTACCCGGTGGCCAGCAGGCGGAAGATGGGCATCGAGGAGGTTCGCGCCAGGGCAAGGACCAGACCGACGGGCAGGGACAGGGCGATGCCACTGACGGCCAGGAGGATGGTCAGGTTGAAACCGCCCAGGAAGGTGGTTCCCTGGAACTCGAGGGACGTGCTGGCAGCGCCCAGCCGGAATGCCACAACTATCAGCACCGAAGCGACTGTCCAGGCTCGGACCAGGTTGGTCCTTCCCCGCTGCGTTCCTCCGAAGGTGGGTGTCACGAGCAGGAACAGGGTGAAAGACACGATCAGGGTCCGGTAGAGGAACGGCATCGGGATGAACCAGATCGACAGGCACACCACCGCCAGGCCCGCAGCCGATGCGCGAACCATTTCCACCGGCTCCTTGATCGTGAGGGCGGCGGCCAGTATCGCCAGGCCGACCAGCACCAACCCCACAGTGAGCCAGAACGGCTCCTCTCCGGAGGCGAACGGCAGGGCTGCCGTCACCAGCCCCATCGCGGCCACTACCGCGGTGGGGGCATGCCCCCTGGGGGGGAGTCCCAGGACCCAGAGCGCGCCGCCGCCCAGTACGACTGCCAAGAGGATGGAGACGACATCCGAGCGCAGGAACGCGGTCAGGCTCGAGCCGTCAACGAACGTGGCTCCCAGCCGGACCGCCACCACCGCCACCACCGTGGCCGCTACCCAGACCCGGACCAGGTTGGTCCTTCCCCGCTGCGTTCGTCCGACCGCGGGCGTTACGAGCAGGAACAGGGTGAAGGCAATGATCAGGACCCGGAAGAGGGGCGGCATCGGGACGAGCCAGATCAACAGGCATGCCAAGACAAGGCCCGCAGCCGACGCCCTGACCATCACCACCGGCTCCCGTATCGTCAGAGCGGCGATCACTGTCGCCAACCCGATCAGCACCAACCCCGCCGCGACCCAGAGCGGCTCCTCTTCGGAAGTGAGTGGCAGGGCGGCAATCACCAGCCCGATGGCTGCCACCACCGCAGCGCCGGTCGGCCCTCGGGGCAGAGCGACCAGCACCCGGAGCGCGCCGGCGCCCAGCACTATGCCCAGCAGCAAGATCATGTCGGTCCAGTCGAGGACCGGGTTGCGCTGGATGATGAAGATGATCACCGGATAGGACAGGACCCAGGCCGAGATCAGGAGCCGCCGGAAGGCGCGGGGCCAGATGCGTTCGATCAGGACCCCGAGGGGGTAGGCGGCCACCGCCAGCACGAACAGAGTCGTCCACGGGCCCGCGGTCGTGGCGGCTATCGGTGCGGTGGTCTGGTCGAACTGGCCCAACGGAACCGGGAGCTCCACGGTCCATAGGAGCGCGGCCACCGCCGCCATGATCATCACCGGCACGGTCAGCAGCGGGATCGTCGGTGACGGATCGGCGGCGCGGCTCCACCGGACGCCGAAGTGGGCCAGGACGGCCACCAGGACGGCGGCCACGAGTATCCAGGTACGTACGCTGCTCCAGGCGGCGGGCGAGTCGAACTGCAGGCCGGGAACACCGAAGGTGCGCGCCTCGGCCGCATGGTGCATGATCGCCGTCACCGCCACCAGGACAGCCCCGCTCCTTAAGCCTCCCGCGAAGGTGGTGAGCTCGAGCCGTCCTCCTACCTTCCAGGACGCCATGGACCAGACCACCAGGATAATGAATATGCCAAGGGACGTCCAGATCCGGATCAGGTCGTCCTGCGGGAAGGCCTGGACCATCAGCAGCTTCGCATTGTGGGTGACGGCCGCCCACTTGCGTTCCGGAGCGAAGAGGTACGAGGTGATGAACCGCAGGATGTTCAGGAGCACCAGGGCGAAGGCCAGGGTGAGGAAGGAGTTGAAGGCGATCTGTCCCCAGGTGTGGCCCGAGAAGAGGTTCTCGCGCATCCAGCGCCACGGCCCGGTGGGCGGGGGCTCGGGAGCCCGCTCGGTCAGGTCGGCGGCGACGGCGGCGGAGGCGGGGTCAGTCATGTCAGCGCTCCACCAGAGCCATCTTGCGGTTGTAGTAGTTCACGATGCCCGACAGGATCAGGCTCACGAGCGAGTAGAAGCCCATCCAGAAGATGAACACCGCCAGCGCCTGGCCTTCCTGGTTGAAGATGGTCTGGCCGACCTGGACGATGTCGGCGTAGGCCACGGCGATACCCAAGGAGGTGTTCTTGGCCAGGTTCAGATACTGGGAACCGAGCGGGGGAAGGATGATCCGGAACGCTTGGGGCAGCACGACCAGGCGCAGCACCTGGCCCCGGCGCAGACCCACCGCCGCCGCGGCCTCACCCTGACCGCGCGGCACGGCCATGATCCCGGCGCGCACGATCTCGGCGATGAAGGCCGCGGTGTAGAGCGTGACTCCCATCCAGACCGCCATGAAGCCCGGTGTGAGTGCCTTACCGACCTCGTGGGAGTACTGGGGGAATCTGGTGGGCACCACCACCTCGGGCAGGGTGAAGCGCAGGGGGGCGCCGCCGGCAAAGTCGAACCGTGATGCCAGGAAGTCGAAGAGCGGCTCGAATCCCCAGTTCATCTGGTACCAGAGCGTCCGTCCCAGAACGCTGGAGAGGGTTGCCTGCCCGGCCCCGGATACGAAGAACAGCATCACCCCGACTCCCACCAAGGCCGCCACCGCCAAACGGAAGTAGTCGTCATCGGAGAGTTTGGCCATACCGGCGGGCGACCGGAGCCGCCTCAGATAACGCACGATGTAGCGGGCCGCCAGCCCGACAGCGAGGGCGGCCAGTACCAACTGGAGACCGATCACCGGTACGGCCCCGGCCACCCAGGCGAGGGCGGTGAACAGCCAACCCAGTACTCCGGCGGCTGGATGGGCGAACCAGCCCCCCACCAGGAAGACGGCGAACGTGCCGATCGACCATGCGAAGGCGTGGGTATCGTGCCCCTCTCGCTCCTGGAGCGCGATCCGGCGCCGGTACACCCAGCGCGCCACCACCACGCCGAGGATCAGCACCACGGTGTACTGCCAGCGGCCGGCCAGGGGGGTGAGCCAGGGCATGGCGATGCCCTTGGGGCTGGCGAACAGCCACCGGGATCCCTCCATCTCGGGGGTCAGATCCGGCAGGAGCCCGACGATCAGCGCCTGCCAGAAGAGGATCTGGACGAGTAGCGGGATGTTGCGGAAGAACTCGATGTAGGCGTTGGCGATCCGCGAGACGATCCAGTTGGAGGACAACCTCGAGATGCCGATCACCGTGCCGAGGATGGTGGCGGCGATGACACCGCTCCAGGTGACCCTCAACATGTTGACCATTCCCACCGCCAGCGCCTCCAGGCCCGACTCGGGATCGGTGTTGAACCCCTC
>WTGW01000122.1:17735-24637 GCA_011523395.1 Acidimicrobiia bacterium | reverse complement strand
CCATTCCCACCGCCAGCGCCTCCAGGCCCGACTCGGGATCGGTGTTGAACCCCTCACCGAGTTTGACGCCTAGCGGTTCGCCGAGGAAGTCCCACGAGAACGGGATGCCGGTAGCCCGGAGATTGCTGGTGGCCTGGGTTATGACGACATAGCCCAGCCAGAGGATGCCGACGAGGATGCCGACTTGGGTGGCCCACTTGATGACGACCACGTTGCGCCATATGGGCACGCGGGTCTGAGAGGAGCGGTCGGTGGGCGTGACCAATTGACCTTCCGTTCTAGCCGGCACTCAGACAATACCAACTAGGGGGGGACCTGTCTGTGGAACGGCGGCGTCGTGTGGCTGGCAGACCACGAGACGGGTGGTTCGAAGAATCAGTGGTCAGTGGCCACCGGGACGCGAGGAGGGGGCACCTGAGCGGTGCCCCCTCCTTCGTTCGGATCGATTCAGTATCTACCGGGCCGGTGGTGCGTAGACCAGACCGCCCTCCGTCCAGCGGGCGTTGGCGGACCCGGCTCGGGCGAACCCGAGCGGGTGCAGGTTGTTCGCGTAGATCTCGTCATAGTTGCCGACCTGCCGGATGGCCTGGGCGTACGCGTCAGCCGCAAGACCCATCTTGGTCTGCAGCTCGTCATCGCCCACGCCGAGGAAGCGACCCGCTTCGGGGTCGGGCGGGTTGGCCACCATCTCGTCGATGTTCTCGGAGGTGACTCCCTTCTCATCGGCGATGATCAGGATGTACACCAACCAGTTCACCACGTCAGCCCACTGGCTGTCGTTCTGCCGGTACATGGGGCCGAGCGGCTCCTTGGAGATCGGGGTCGTCGGGAAGATGATCCAGTCTCCCTCGGCGATCTCACCGTTCTGGATGGCGGCATACCGGTGGCCGAACAGGGCCGATCCGTCGGTTGTCACCAGGTCGCAGGAACCCGCCCGGAAGAGATCCATGGCCTCCGGGAAGTTCTCCACGGTCACCAGCTCGATCTCGGCGCCGACCACGCGGGCGCCCTCGGTGATGTTCTTCTCGGTGGTGGTACCGGCGTTGGTGCAGAGCCTGGCGCCGTCCACGTCCACCAGGGTCGAAGCATCGGTGAATCCGAAGTCGGCCTTACCCATGATCTGCTGGCCGTCATAGAACGTGGTGGGCCCGAAGTCGCCGCCGATCTCCGTATCCCGACTCTGGGTCCAGGTGGTGTTACGGAACAGCACGTCGACCTCGCCGGCGGCGAGCACGTTGAAGCGCTCGGCGGCGGTGGTGCCCACGAACTCGACCGCATTGGCATCGCCTAGCACAGCCGCGGCAAGAGCCCGGCAGTAGTCGGCGTCGAATCCGGTGTAGGAACCGTCGTCCTGCGGCTCGGCGAAGCCGATCGCGGCGGTCGATACACCGCATCTCAAGCTACCGCGGGCCTGTATCTCGGCCAGTGTGCCGCCTTGCGAGGGAACGACCACCACTTCCTCGGGCTGGGTGGTGGTGGCCTGCGTAGCGGCCGTAGTCGTTTCCTGGGCTGCTGTAGTGGCGGCAGGCTCGTCGTCCGCTCCGCACGAAGCGACGACCATCGCAAGTACCACGAACAGCGGTACAAGCCTTCGAGTCATTGGTAGGCCCCTTTCCGTTCTCGCGTTTAGGTTCGGCATCATTCCCCACCTGCCGGGACTTCTGGCTATAAAACCGCCGCATGCTGGTGTTGCTTGACCGCCGAGACGATCCCAGAAGCGTCCATCCGGTAACGGGCGAGAAGTTCATCAATCTTACCATGAGGCAGGTGCGCAGTCGGGAGGCCGATCGTCACAACTTTCGCGGGTCCGGCGCTGTCCACCTGGTCACGGATCGCCTGCCCGATCCCTCCGGCGCGCAGCCCGTCCTCGATGGTGACTACCAGTCCGTGCTGGGCGGCATCGCCGATCATCACCGGATCGAGCGGCTTCACCACCCGCGGGTCCCACACCGAGCAGCTGATTCCCTCGAGTTCGAGGAGGTCGGCCGCCTCGCAGGCGGTCTCCAGCATCTTGCCGATCCCGATCAGGCAGACGTCGGATCCCTCGCGGACCCGGCGGCCCGACAATCCGGATCCCACCTCGTCGATCGATGCTCGGAGGGGCGGCGTCTTGGGCCACCGGATGGCCGAGGGGCCGGACGTCATCTCCATCGCGGTGTCGAGCATCACGGGGAGCTCCTCGTAGGCGGAGGGGGCGAAGATGGTCATGCCCGGGATCTTGGACAGCAGGACCATGTCGAGGAGTCCGTGATGGGAGGCGCCGTCGTCTCCCGTGATGCCGGCGCGGTCGAGGCAGAAGATGACCGGGCAACCGTGAAGGGCGGTATCGAGGTTGATCTGGTCGAGCGCCCGGGTGAGGAAGGTGGAGTAGATGGCCACTACCGGGCGGAGGCCTCCCATGGCCATGCCCGTGGCCATAGCCACCGCGTGCTGCTCCGCGATTCCGACATCGAAGACCCGGTCGGGGTACCGGTTCTGGAGCGGCAGCACGCCGGTCGAGTCGGGCATGGCGGCGGTGATCGCCACCAGCTCGGGATGGCGGTCGGCGAGCGCCAGCAAATGGTCGGCGAAGGCGGACGTGAAGCTCCCCTCCTTGATGGACGAGAGGTCATGCATCGCCTTGATGGGATCGTTCTCGGCGGGGGCGTAGCCGCGGCCCTTCTGGGTGATCACATGGACCACGGTGGGTCCGCTCATCGCCCGCACGTTCTTGAGGATTCGTTCGAGCTCGGGGAGGTCGTGGCCGTTGAACGGACCGAAGTAGCGGATGCCGAACTGCTCGAAGATCTGGGGCGGTTCCCACATCTGGCGGATGGCCACCTCGGTGGCGTCTATCCCACGGCTCACCAGGTCCGCAACCCAGGGAATCGCCTCGGCGATCGAGCGGGCCACGCCCTGCCCGCGCTCGTAGACGTTGGTGGTCCGTAGCTTGATGAGGCTCTCGGACAGCCTCGAGATGGTTGGTGCGTAGGAACGGCCGTTGTCATTGAGGACGATGGTGACGTCGGCGCCGGAGTGGCCGATGTTGTTGAGCCCCTCGAGCGCCATGCCCCCGGTCAGCGAGCCATCGCCCACCACCGCTACCACCTGCCGGTCATCGCCCCCGGCCTCGAAGGCGGCGGCCAGACCGTGGGAGTAGGAGAGCGCGGTCGAGGCGTGGCTGTTCTCGATCCAGTCGTGCTCCGACTCGGCCCGGCTGGGATAACCGGACATTCCATCGGGAAGCCGGAGGGTGGCGAACTGGCGCCGTCGCCCGGTCAGCAGCTTGTGAGGGTAGGCCTGGTGCCCGGTGTCGAAGAGGATGGCGTCGTGGGGGGACCGGAAGACACGGTGCAGGGCCAGGGTGAGCTCGACTATGCCCAGGTTCGACCCCAGGTGGCCGCCGTTCCGGGTGACCGTGGCCACGATGAGGTGGCGGATCTCGGTGGCCAGCTCCTCCAACTCCTCGAAGCCGAGAGCTCGAAGGTCGGCGGGTCCCCGGATGGTCTCCAGGAGGGGCGTATCGGGAAGTGTCATTGTCAATACTCTACAGGCGAAACCCTGTTCACCGCCCAACTTCGGAGGGTGACCGGAAATACCGGGGCAAAAGGGCCCTTCAGCCTCCTGGTCCCTGACCGGGCGCCCGCTCCCGGGAGCGTTCCAGCATCTCGACCACCGTGGCGTCCGGAGTGGGGCGGAAGTCGCCATAGAACATGCCGATGGCCGCGAACCGCCGCGGCGTGTGCGCCACCACCAGCTCGTCAGCCACCTCCGCGAATATCGCCGATGCCTCGCGGGGAGCGACCGGCGCGGTCAGTACGACCCGACCGGCCCCGAGGCGACGAGTGATCAGGCAGGCGGCCCGAGCGGTGGCGCCCGTGGCGATGCCGTCGTCGACGATCACCGCGGTCTTGCCTCCCAGGCCTGCGGGAGGGGCTTCGCCCCGGAAGCGTCCCGCCTGGCGGGCCAGTTCCCGCCGCTCCCGCCGTTCCACCCGTTCGACGGCAGCCGGCCGTATCCCGAGCCTTTCGATCCGCTGGACATCCAGGACGCGTACCCCGCCCTCCCCGATGGCGCCCATGGCCAGTTCCGGCTGGGTCGGTACTCCCAGCTTGCGGACCAGCAACACCTCCAGGGGGGCGGCAAGATGCCGGGCGATCTCGTAGCCGACCGGGACCCCGCCCCTGGGCAGACCCAGGATCACGGTGGGCTCGTCGCCGAGGTGGTCGAGCATGCCTGCCAGCACCCGGCCGGCGTGCGACCGGTCGGTGAACCTCATGCGTCGTTCCGTGTCATGCGGTGATTGTGCCATCGGGCAGGGCTAACCTGCCCTCCGGGCCGGTACGGATACGGCCTCGAAGAGATCTTTCAAACGGAATGGTGGCGCGATATGCCTTTCTACCTGATCGCTCAGTCCGTTGCGGACGCCTGCGGAGTCGATCCGGGGTCCGTATGCGGCCTCGTCTATGACCTGACCGGTAGCAGCGGGACCGCTCGCCTGGCCGATCTGGCGGCCCGTCCCATCAAGGTCCTGCTCATCCTGTTGCTGGCCTGGGTCGTCAGCCGGATCGTGCGCCGGTGGCTGGACAGGCTGGTCGAGGGCTGGCTGACGAGGCGCTCCGAACTGGCGGATGCCATCTCCGGCACCATGGAGCAGGATGACGACGGGCCGGGATTGGGCGAGGCCGCGCTCGAGAGGGCCCGCCGGATGGTGGACCAGCAGGAGCGGAGCGGCCAGCGGACGAGAACGCTCGGTTCGGTGCTCAGGTCGGTCTCCTCGGCAGTCATCTACGGCATGGCCCTGATGATGGCCCTGGCGGAGTTCGACGTGAACCTGGGCCCCCTGATCGCCGGCGCCGGCATAGCGGGCGTTGCGGTCGGCTTCGGCGCCCAGAGCCTGGTCAAGGACTTCCTCTCCGGTGTGTTCATGCTGCTGGAGGACCAGTACGGGGTGGGCGATGTGGTGGACGTGGGGGACACGGTCGGAGTCGTGGAGGAGGTCAAGCTCCGCACCACCCAGGTGCGCGACATCAACGGGACGCTCTGGTACATCCCCAACGGCGAGATCTCCCGGGTTGCCAACCTCACCCAGGACTGGGGCCAGGCGGTGGTCGACATCGAGGTGGCCTACGACACCGACATCGCGGCGGCGATGGCCCTCATCAAGGAGGTGGCGGACGGGTTGTGGCGGGAGCAGCTCGAGTCGTTCACGATCATCCAGGAGCCGACCATGGCGGGGGTTCAGGCCTTCGGGGACAACTCGATCGCCCTCCGCCTGATGGTCAGGACCGAGCCCGGAGAGCAGTTCGGCACGGCGCGGGAGTTGCGGAAGCGGCTCAAGTACGCGCTCGACGAAGCAGGGATCGAGATCCCGTTCCCGCAGCGCACCATCTGGGTACGTTCCCAGCCGGCCACGGCGCTGCCGGATGAAGCAGGCGGTACGGGCAGCTCCGGATAGGGGTCTGGCGGCGGGGCAGTTCGCCTTTTTTCTCACTCTCGCTCGATCATGGCCCGTAGCGGAACCTGCCCGGCCTGGCTGGGCTAAGGTTCCTGCCCGTGCTGGTTCCCGGGACTAGGTCAAGACCGATATGAAGCAGGTGCTTGCTGCGGTCGATCTGTCCCCGATGTCCCGCCGCGTGGCCGATCGAGGCCGGATCCTCGCAGAGGCCCACCAGACGCAGCTCAAGCTGGTCCACGTAGCGGAACCCCCGGATGTCCCGCTCCCGGACGAGATGATGGAGCGGATCCACCTGTACCGCCAGAGCCAGGCGGAGGACCTGTTGACATGGATCAATGCCCGCGCCCGCTGCCGGACGGATCTGGAGGTCCGGTCGGGGAACATGGCCATCGAACTGGCCAAGCTGTCCCACAAGGCCGGGCTGGTGATCACCGGCACCTCGTCGGTCGACCAGACGAGGATCGGCCCCCGCACCACCAGGCTGGCCCGCAAGCTGCATGCCTCGGTGCTCAGCGTGCGGAGATTGCTGCGCTCCCCATATCGCCGGGCGATCGCGGCCGTAGACCTCTCCGAAGCCAGCACCTCGGCGGTCGACCTGGCCCTCCTCCTGGCTACAGGTGCCGACACGGTGACGGCCGTGGCGTCGTTGCCGACCGATGACGAGACGATGCTCTCGGATGCAGGGGTCATGCCCGAGCGGCTCGACGTGCTGCGGCGGGAACGGCTCTCCCTACTGGAGGACAGCATGCAGAAGTTCGTAGCCGGCTGGGGCGGCCTGGTAACGCCGGTGGTCCTGGACGGACCCCCGCCCCAGACCGTGGCCGAGTTCGCCCGCATCAGCAACGCCGACCTGGTGGTGGCCGCCAGCCGCGGCGCCGGAAACTCCAACATGGTCCTCCTGGGAAGCAACGCCGAGAGGATGATGGGCACCGTCCCCTGCGACGTGGCCATAGCCCGCGTGCCCGGCCGGTTCTACCGCCCCTAGCGCCAGGTCGATCCCCAGTCGGGATTATCCTTCCCCCACAGGGCCCGTAGCTCAAGCGGTCAGAGCAGCGGACTCATAATCCGTTGGTTGCAGGTTCGAGTCCTGCCGGGCCCACATACCAGCTACGGAACTGGTCCACTGCCTCAGCGGTGGTAGGACCAGCAGCGAGTTGCGACCTGCTCATGACCAGGCGAAGGATCACTCATCCCCGGAGGTAGATCATCGTGTCGAATGCGGCCAGCTTCGCGGCGTCTCTTGTCGCGTAAACCCTCTTCGACCGGATAATCCTCGGGTTCTGCCCCTCAGTTTCCTTATGTGGCTCGTGATCCAGCGGCGGGCCGGTTCCGTGTGACGGTTGTCGCGCTGGGTTTCCGTGGATGAGATTCGTAGCCGGAGACGGAGCCATCTCCTGTCTCTTAGTTTCGTTATGTGGCTCGTGATCCAGCGGCGGGCCGGTTCCGTGTGACGGTTGTCGCGCTG
>WTGW01000122.1:0-17635 GCA_011523395.1 Acidimicrobiia bacterium | reverse complement strand
TCTCCTGTCTCTTAGTTTCGTTATGTGGCTCGTGATCCAGCGGCGGGCCGGTTCCAATAGTTGCGCTGCCCACTTGAACTCTTTCGACCACAGCAAGAGACCCGAGGCCAACAACGCCGTGCCTGGCACAACAGGGAGCACGAGTCCGGCTATGCCCGCAACCACGAGAAACCCCCCGCCGATGGCTACACCCACTTTGCGAACGCGTGTCCGGATCATCAAGCTAGGACGCCGCCAGATCCGAGGGTGCGAGCATCCCAAACTATGTCTGTCATTCGAGGCGTCTCTCCCGTTGCCGTGAACGTATGAACCCTGGGGACCTTCCTACACGTAGTTTGGTCAGAATCTGACGCTACGCGCGCACGCATCCAGGGGCTTGTGCGTGCCCCCGACTCGAGCCTGCCGACGCTGGGGCCCCGGCGTTCGTGAGCGCCTCGGCTGGCGGGGACCTTGCGGACCACGTCCACCACATGGAACGTCTCGTGGTAGTTGCCCGAGAAGGTGAGCGAAGCCGCCAGGTAGGTGGAACCGTGGTACGACTTGGTCGACGCTGAGCACGAACCGCTTGCTGTCCCTACCTTGAAGCCGGAAGTAATGGTGGGCGGTCCGCACCGCCGTCTCGTTGGCGATCGAGCCCCCGTGCTGAAGAAGACTCTGTTGAGACCCGGTGGGGCCAGATCTGCGATCCCGGCCAAAGATCTGTCCGTAGCTCATCCGTCGGCCTGTTCCCGGATGGCTTCCACCATCTCCTCGCGCCCGTAGCCGATGTTGACACACCACAGGTCGGCGTTGGCGTCGAAGGGCCGGTTGCCGTGGGCGTCCTCCAGGTAGCACTCGGCCGCGCCCACATACATGTCGTCCGGCGTGACCTCGGTGGTGGCCAGTTGGCTACGGGTGGAGGACGTGCGAGCGGTCTCGTCCGATCGCCGAGCGGTGGGCGACGTCGATGGTCACAGGAATCCCCGTGGGACCGAGCAGTGCCAGGTGCGCGAGAAACAGGGCATCCCATCAGTTCTAACCTCGACCGCCGTAACGCCGTGGAACGCGTCACTGTTACCGGCAACGCGGCTGGTCGTCCGGACCTCGGTGGTGGAAGCCCCGTGGTCCACGTCGAAGCGGAAGCCGGCTTCGATGCTCGATTCCGCCGGCTTGGCCCGGTCGGTGGTAGCCCTGAAGTCCACGTGCCAGGAGATCCGGGCACCGTTGTCTTGGATGGCGTCGCTGCCCCATGAGATAACCACGCTCACCTCCGTGCCGGAGAGGCTCTCCACCAGCTCCCAGCGCAAGGGCTCGGTGGTCCCCGATGCCTCGGGAAGGGGCGGCGCGGGCCGGTAGTCCGGCGCGGGCAGGCCGGAGTCGTGCCGGCTCACCACCGGCAGGGTGACCCGCGAGGGGTGATCGCGGTCCATATGGACGGTGTTGGTCGCATGTTCGGGCAGCGGCCACACCAGTGGGAAGTCGGAGCTGGCGACCATTATCCCCAATCGGTGGCCCGCGCCGAACACGTAGGAAACGGGTTCCAGCTCGATGTTCAGCTCGATAACTTCCCCCGGCACGAGGGGTGCCGGATCGGTCCGGGAGTTCCGCTGGGTGGCGTTCTTGATCACCCTGGAAACCAGCGCCCACGGCCCATCGGGATGGACGTCTACCAGCTTGACCGAGAAGGCGGTGACCTCGGCGGTCGAGGACACGTACAGCGTGGCGTGGGGGAAACCGGTCAATTCGAGATCGGCCTCAAGCCGCTCTCCGATGAACACCACCGACCCGGGCGCTTCCCGGCGCTGGTCCAGGGGCAGGCCCGTATCCCCGGCGAGCCCGGTCATCAACCCCATCGTCGACACACCCACCGCGGGGTCGTACGCGTAGGAGACGCTGCCGCCCCCTCCATCTTCGGGCGCCTCATCCGTCAGGCGCCCTCCCGGCTGGAGATAGAGGGTCTCGCTCTCGGCCCGGGCCAGGGGCCAGTCGGATTCGCTCCGCCAGTAACCGGCCGCCGTCTCCCGGCGAGCTTGGGGCTGGTCGTAACCCCGCACCCATATGGCGATGGGAGGTTCGTCGACGATCCCGGTGTCCTCTCCCTTCAGGTGCTGGTCGAACCACCGCACGATCTCGTGGAGATGATCGACGCGCGGCCCCGGGAACCCGATATTGGGCGGGGTGTGCAGGTATGGGCCCACCATTAGCTTCTTGGGAACGTCCGGATTCAGGCCCATATACATGTAGAACGGGTCCGACACGAAGATGTCGTGCCAGCCGCCGATGATGAAGGTGGCGCACTGTATGTTCTCGAGCCCGTACCGGATCGAGCCCTCATGCCACGCGGGGCCATCGACCTGGTCCCGCAACCAGGAGTTGAGCCACGGCTTGTTGTTGGTGAGGTGTTCCTCCCAGATCTCCAACCAGGCGCCTTCTGGATCGGCCGCCGGAGGCGCCGCGGAAAACGCGCTCATCATGGCGTTGTAGGAGCCCGACCAGATGAACGTCTGCCACATCCCTCCCGGATGGCTGTTCTCGTAGTGGTCCCATCCGGCGTAGACCGGCGCGATGGCCTTGAGGTGGGGAGGCGCCTGGGCAGCGGTGAGCAGGGCCGAGAAACCACCGTAGGAAACCCCGGTCATGCCCACCGAGCCGTCGCACCATGGCTGCGCGGCCAACCACTCCACCGCGTCGTAACCGTCCTCCCACTCCTGGAGGCGTAACATCCGGTCGGCAACACCTGCCGAGGCACCGGTCCCGCGGATGTCGAGCAGGGCGGTTATGTACCCGTGGGCGGCGTAATAGGCCACGTTGTCCACCGTGGCGCCGCGCAGCAGGTCGTCCTTGCGGTATGGGTAGTACTTGAGGATCACCGGAGCGGGCTCGTCCGACTCCGGGTAGAACAGGTCGGCCGACAACTCGACACCGTCGCGCATCGGGATACGGACATTGGGCCGGGTTCGGGGCGCGGCGGGTCTTTCTTCGAGCCAGCCGGTCATGAGCCGCAGACTAACACCATGCCTGAACGCCCGCCTGCACCACCCGATTCCCGCGGGCTAACAATGCACGACCGAGCGCCACGACCCGGGCCCCGCCGAGACCGGACACGGCGGCGCCACCGGCGGTACGCTCTCCCCAGATTCCAATAGGGGCACGGTATGAACGCACCCGACATGGACGTACTGGACCTCAGCGGGCGGGTAGCCGTGGTAACGGGGGCGGTTTCGGGACAGGGCCGGGCCACCGCCATTCGACTCCATCGGGCCGGCGCCGCGGTAGCCGTCTCAATCTAGACGCGGCCCGCCTGGCCACGCTGGGAGACGGAATCCTGACACTGACCGTCGATACCTCCGCCCCGGACCGGGTCGGCGAAGCCTTCGAAGAAATCGAGCAGTCCCTGGGACCGGCCTATACCATGGGCACCGCGGCTGCCATATGGGCGGGCTGGAACAGTATCGTCGACATGGATTACGACGACCTCGAACTGATCTTCCGGATCAACACCAGGCTGTCAACGTGACAATCGTTCGATCAGAGCTGTCTGAGAGGCCGTCGGAAAGCACACCAACACCCACGCTGCTTTGACTGAGGTGGGGTGGCTTGAAGACGACATGTCCGAAGTTAAGACTGGGCCGCCTCGGGTTCGCCGGAGAGTGTTTTACTTAAGTCTTACTAGTAACTACCAACCACCGACTAGTAACTAATCCTCTAGCAAGGACCCATCGCTACCGCGGAGGGTTGCCGTTCTTGCGGTGTCCACGCTGAAGGTGGCCGGGTCCACTGCTACGCCGTAGTCCCGCTCGGCTGCCTCGACGGATACGAAGCCGTTGCGGACATCTTTCGCCACCAGTGCCGGGTCGCGCTCGAAGGGGTTGCCCCAGCCGCCGCCTCCTCCGGTGTTGTTGGCTAGGACCTGTCCGGCTTCGAGGTAGTTGTAGCTGCTCCCCTTCCGCTCCTCGTTTTCGGATCCCGGGTCGATCATGACGTGGTTGGGATCGGCTTCCTTCCCGCCGTTGATACCCCATGGTGGACTCACGGTCTTGTACAGGATGGCGATGGCGGTGGCGGGGGCGAGGAACCGGTAGACCCTGCTGATACCCACGCCGCCGCGGTGTTTGCCGGGGCCTCCGGTGTCGGGCCGGTAGCCGTAGCGGTCGATCATCATCGGAGCCTTGATCTCCAGCACCTCCACGGGATTGTTGCGGCAGCCCGGCTCGCTCAGATGCATGATGCCGTCCTCACCATCCCCGCCGGCGTGGGCGCCGAAGCCCACCGCGTCGTTCATGCCCTCCAGCCACGGTCCTCCGGTCCGGGGGTCGTCCCCGAGAGCCATGACGGAACACACGTCGCCCCCCGAACAGGCGGGCACCCGGTCGGGCATCCCCTGTGCCAGGGCCTTCAGCATCACCTCGCCGCCGAGCAATCCACCCCACAGGGTGAAGGTGGGCATGGGTGGAACGGCGTGCATCACCGATCCCTCCTTGGTGATCACCCGCAACGGGCGGAAGTTGCCGGCTGTCACAGGCCATTCGGGAGTGGTGAGAGCCTTGAAGATCAGGCAGTTGAACGCCTCGGTCAAACCCCGCGGTAGGTTGATCGGACCGCGCACCCCTTCGTCGCTCCCCGTCCAGTCGACGATCATCTCGTCGTCGGTGATGGTGATGGTCACGGCCATCTTTATCGGTCTGTCGAGATCCACCCCGTCGTGGTCCATGTAGTCCTCGGCGCTCCACGTGCCTTTGGGCATTCGCCGCAGGGCCGCCAGCGCCAAGCGCTCGCCGTGGACGTTGATGGCGTCCAGGGCTGCTGTGAGGGTCTCGGCCCCGAACTTGTCGGCGATCTCACGGGTTCGTCTCACCCCGGTGACGACGGCCGACACCTGGGCCTGCAAGTCCCCGATCGTGTGGCTGGGCAGCCGGCTGTTGAAGCGCACGATGTTGAATACGTCCTCGTTGATCTCGCCTTCGCTGTACAGCTTTACGACCGGGAAGAAGATCCCCTCCTGGTACATGTCGGTGGAGTCGAGTACGTATCCCGGGTCCTTCTGCATGAGGTCGAGCACGTGGCACCGGCAGGACGCGAACCCGACCAGGCGCCCGTCGACGTGGATGGGAGCGAACACGAGCGGGTCGAGCGTATGGGCCGACGACCAGTACGGATAGTTGTTGATGAACACGTCCCCGGGCTTCATCGACTCTCGTCCCAGGAACTCGATCGACCGCTTGATGCCGTAGTCGTTGCCGCGGGTGAACACGGCTATGCCCGGAGCGTCGGCTGCGATGTCCCCGTTCACGTCGTGCAGCCCCACCCCGTAGTCGTGGGTCTCGTAGACGACCGTGTTGTAGGACGTCCGGCAGAGGTTCCGGGCCATCTCCTCGCAGGCCGAGAGAAGCCCGTGACGGATGATCTCGGTCGTTATGGCGTCAATCATCGGTAGCCCCCAGCGTTATCACGAGTTCGCCGTGCTCCCCCACCGCCAGATGGTCGCCCGGGTGGATCACGGTGGTGGCGGTGTGCTCGACTATCACCGCCGGTCCGGCGATCTCGTCATCACAGCGGAGGTCCTCCCTCCTGTACACCCCGGCGGGGTTCCGGTGGGCGCCCCCGGCGTCAAGAACCGGCCGGGTGGCGAACGGCTCGGGCAGCCCGGCCTCCCGGCGGGGAATTGTCGGGAAACTGGGTTGGTCCACCGTGCCGGTTGCGTTCAGGCGCAGCGTCGTGACCTCCACCGGATCGGTCATCGTATGGCCGTACTGGCGATGGTGGAGTTCGGTGAACCGCTGTCCCAGATATGCGATCGGGTCCGCCGTCCCGGCCGGGAGGGTGATCGACACCGGATGTTCCTGGCCGGCGTACCTGACGTCGACCGACCGCGCCAGCACCTGCCTCTCGACAGGGAAGCCCTCCGACCGCAGCACATCTTCCGCACGGGCCGACATCTCGGCGTAGGAGCCTTCCAGCCGACCGGCGTCGAGAGACTCGAGCGGCATCAGGGCGGTCTGCGCGAAGTCGTGCTGCACGTCCGCCATCAGCATTCCGAGCGCGGAGAAGGCGCCCTGGCCCGGCGGGATGATGACGGTGCCCATACCCAACTCTCGGGCCACGTCGACCGCCACAATCCCACCGGCGCCGCCGAACGCCAGCAGGGCGAAGTCCTTCGGGTCGCGGCCCAACTCGACGGTGATCGAGCGCACTGCTCCCATTACCTTGACCGCCGAGATCCGCACCACGCCGAGGGCGAGTTCCTCCACTGTTATGCCCATGCGCTCGGCGAGCGGTTCCAGTGCGCCGCGGGCCAGGTCCACGTCTAGGGTCAGGGTCCCTCCCAGCGGGGTCTCCTGGCCGAGATAGCCCACTACGAGGGCGGCGTCGGTGAAGGTGGCTTCGCTTCCACCGGATCCGTACGAAGCCGGGCCCGGGTCTGCTCCGGCGCTGTGCGGTCCCACCTGGAGTCCTCCAGCTTCGTCGGTCCAGGCGATCGAGCCGCCGCCAGCCCCGATCGTGTGGATGTAGAGGGACGAGATGTTTATAGGAAGGCTCTCGAACTCGGCGCCCTGATGCATGACGGGTTGTCCATCGATAATGAGCGACGCATCCAGGCTGGTGCCCCCCATGTCCACCGTGACGAGGTTGGGCTCCCCGATCATCCGGGAGAAACCCGCCGCCCCGATGACCCCTCCGGCCGGTCCCGACAGGATCAGGTTCACGGGGTTCTCTCGTGCGGAGGAGGCGGTCATCGCTCCGCCGCCGGACCGCATCATCAGGAACCGGCCTTCGAAACCTCCGGACGCCAGTTCTGCGCCCAGGTCGTACAGGTAGGTCCGCACGATCGGCTTGATGTATGCGTCGAGGACTGCCGTGCTGGTCCGCTCGTACTCCCGGTATTCGCGGGAGAGATCGGATGAGATCGACACATCTACTCCGGGGACGACCTCTGCCAGAACCTCCCGCATCGCCGCTTCATGGGCAGGGTTGGTATAGGAGTGCAGGAAGGCCACGGCCACCGCCTGGTAGTCGCCGTCGCGTATCAGTGCGGCAATCCGGCGGGCGTCGGCCTCATCGAACTCGGTGTGGACGGAGCCGTCGTACATGAGGCGCTCCGTCACCTCGAAGGTGTCGCATCGTTCCACCAGGCGGGGAGGGGTCCGGTACAGGATGTCGTAGTTGCCCTCCCGGGAGGTCCGCCCCAGCAGGTATACGTCCCGGAACCCCGCCGTTGCCACCACGGCCGTCTGGGCGCCGGAGCGGGTCAGGAGCGCGTTGAGGGCCAGGGTGGTGCCGTGGGTGAACAGGGATGTGCGGTCAAGCGCCGCGTCGACCCGGGCGATGGAGTCGATCACCCCCAGGCTCGGGTCGTCCGGCGTGGTCGGTACCTTCTCGAACCGGATCTCTCCCATGCCGTCGAGACTCACCACGTCCGTGAATGTGCCCCCTACGTCGACTGCGATGCGGTTGGCGCTCATCGGCCTTCCCCGCCGCGATCTGCGTTCACGATCTTTCCCGATCGGATCACCAGCCGCTGCGGTGACCAGAGCACGTCGGTCCGCTCGAAGGGGTTGCCTGCCAGGACTACCAGATCGGCGACGGCGCCTTCCCGGATCACCCCCAGGTCGGGCCGGCGCAGGATGGACGCGTTGACCGAGGTGGCGGAGCGGAGGACATCACCAACCGTGTCCACCTCGCACCGGTTCCTGAACTCGCGCAGCTGTTCGTCCTCGAGGTCGCCGACCAGGTCGGTTCCCAACCCGATGCGTACCCCCGCCCGGCGGGCCACCTCGATGGACGAGAGGCCCGCGTCCAGCACCTCGCGGTTCTTGCGGTGGGAGACCTCGGGCAGGCCGAGGGCGGCGCCGCGGCGTCCCATGGCGTCATAGGCGATCAGGGTGGGAACCAGATAGGCGCCGTGTTCCGCCATGACGGCTGCTGCCTCTTCGTCCACCAGGTTCCCGTGCTCGATAGTACGTACACCGTTTGTCACCGAGTGGACGATCGCCTCGGGTGAATAGGCATGGGCGGCAACGTAGGAATCCCGCCGCGCAGCTTCGTCGCACACGGCGCGGACCTCCTCGGCGGAGTACTGGGGGTTGCGGAGCGGATCCGTCGGCGAGGCCACACCGCCGGAGGTGAAGAGCTTGATGGCGTGGGCACCGGTGCGGAACCGTTCCCGCACCGCCCGTCGCAGGTCGTCGACGCCGTCGACGATCTCCCCGGCATGATGGCCGAGGACGTCTATTGCCAGATGGCCGGGGCGGGGATCGGCATGCCCTCCGGTCTGGGTGAGACCCGGACCGGTGAAGAGGTAGCGGGGACCGTCGATGAGCCCTTCGTCGATGGCCATCCGGAGGCCGATGTCGCCGCCCGCCACGTCCCGCACTGTGGTGAAACCCCGCCGCAGCGCCCCTTCGAGGCGTCGGGCGGCCTTGGAAGCGACGTAACTCATCGGCAGAGCCTCGTTCTCCAACAGATCCAAGCTCACGATGTACGCATGCAAATGGGCGTCGATAAGACCAGGCGTCACAACACGGCCACGAGCGTCGACCACCCGCGCCCCCTCCGGAGGCGGACCCTCCAAGCCGACGATCCGTCCGCCTTCCGTATGGATCGGGTATTCGACCGGCTCCGGGCCCACACCGTCGAAAACCAGACCGTTGACGACCGACAGCAGATCGGCGGTCAAGGAAGCCTCACATCAGCGGGACGTGCGATCTGCTCGCCTCGTACGAGGCAACTGGAACGTGTCATCCCGGCCGAGGACGCAGCCATGCCATCCAACTCCCGACTTCAGATGGAGTATCCATCCGGTATTACTTTTACTTATCACTACTGTACCGAACAGATCGGGGTGACTAGCCGGGCTGCAGGATCGCGCCGTATCAGCCCCGGTGGCGAGCACCACGACCTAAAGGCCGGGAACATCTCTACCACGGGGCCCGTCAAATCGATCGCCTTCTGCCATCCGCGCAGGCGATCCCATTCAGGAGCCCTCCTTTGGCGCCTTGGCGACGAAGCACCGTCAGAGTCTCCGGAAAACTGGGGCGGTTTGATTGGTTGGGGTTGGGGGGGGGGAGCTTTTCACGATCCGGGATTGGAGCCCGGCGCCTAGGGCCGCTACTTGTGTTCGGGTGTCCCGGCCTTGGAGAAAGGGTTTGGGTGGTGTCCTTGGTGATGTCGACGCGTGAGGCAGGCGATGTGGGCGGCGTGGACCCTCGGGGTCGACATCCCGGAGGGTGGGATTGGGAAGCCGGTCCCCCGATCGAGCGTAGGGACTTCTTGATGATCCCCGCTCCTGAGGCTCACCTAATCGACCGCTTCGCGAACCGCTCCAAGGCACGTCCGATCGCATGAACATCGATTGGCACGGGTCTCTCGCGTATAGTCCGCTCTCAACTAGTGAAGGCACGGGCAGTCATGAACGACAGACAGGCACTCTCAGCGCGCGTGAAGGCCGCGTTCGAGGGATGCTACGAAGGCCCGCGTGCCGCTGCCCTCTCAGGCGTTCCCGTGTCGACGGTGTATCTGTGGGCCCGCACCGGGATCGTCCGGCCCTCAGTGTCACCTACGAAGGTCAAGCTGTGGTCCTACGCCGATCTGATGGCGTTGCGTATCGTCTATTGGCTTCGGCATCCCAAGCAAGGTCGGGGCATTGAGATAGCCGCTAGCCCCATGCCGCAGGTGCGCAGGGCACTTGCCGAGTTGGAGCGCCTCGGGCTGGACATCTGGGACGACGGCAGGAGGCACCCAGACTCGCCGCTGCGGGTTGATTCGTCCGCCAGCATCTTCGTAGTCGGCGATGACGTGACCCGCATTGATGGTCAGCAATCCCTTGCTGGCATGTTGGACCTGCTCGGTCCCTTTGAGAGTGACAGGCGTCGGGGACCTGATCTCGTCCGTCCTCGGCCGAACCTTCGGATCATCCCTGGCAAGGTGTCGGGCGAGCCTCACCTGGCTGGTTCGCGAATCACTACGCAGGTCGCCGCAGCCCTGCACCGCAACGTCGCAGACGTCGAGAAGATTGCTGCCCTCTATCCAGGCTTCGATGCCAGCATTTTCGAAGAAGCCATAGAGCTCGAATTCTCACTCGCGGCCTGATGCGTCTACCGCTGGACCAGAACTTCCCCGAACCGATCCTGAAACAACTAGAGCCATGGATGGGGGACATCCAGCTGCTACCCCTGCGTACGATTGACGAAGAACTTACGCACCTCGATGATCGAGATCTGCTGATCGCCCTCAAGCAGCTCGAATTCCAGGGTCTCGTCACGTTGAACTACAAGATGCTGCGCAACCCCAAGGAACTGGCGGCCGTGCTCAAGACGAAGCTGAACATCTTTGCCGTGGAGGGTGTTGGCCACAATCCGATCCGCGCGACTGGGGCGCTGCTGCTCGATCTGCAGCCTGCGGTGAACGCGATCGAGTCGGGGAAGACCGGAGTGTTCTGGCTGAGACCTCGTTCACCGAAGCCACAAGATCCGTGGGAACTGTTCGAGCGCGCAGCACAGAACCACGACGAGGACCCAGCGACGCTCTACGAGCGGGTCAAGGTGTCAGACGCTGATCTTGAGGCCGTCATTCTTGATGTCGAAGGCGGCGAGAAGCCATAGGGCGATGGGCGTCTTTTGGCCGGCCTGAGAGCTCCGTGGGGACATTGATACGTGTTCCGACGCAAGGGCCGCTTCCAGACGGTGTCTCCCTTTCGTCTGTCGGTAAGGGATGTTGACGTACGGACACCTGCCGGAAAGAGTCTGGCATGAGACGCCCGGCGCCAGCTTGCGACCCATGCGCACCATGGTCAGCAAGATCCGCCCCAAGCTAGGCGACGACGCCGCCAACCCCCCACCTACATCTTCACCAAACCCCGCGTCGGCTTCCTGATGCCCAAAGGAGAGCCACCAAGAAGTGAACCGCCCGCCACCCCCTGAACACATCGGTGCGCCCCACCTCATGTGGGTATCAACAGAGAGCGGGATCGGTTGAATGGTGCCTATCGGTGTGAGGGCGAAGCGATGCGCGACATGGCGAGTATTGGTCGCATCATTGGTCGGCATCGTTGGTTAGGTGGGCGGGCCTGGCCTGCGTCGAGATGCGGAAGGGGGCCGAGCCTCTCGTCACTGCTCGGTTAGTCAGCCGCTAGGAGATCAAGCCTTTCGGCTATCAGTTCGACCCTCAGTGGTCTCCACCCGGGGGGATCCGGGTACCTTCCGCGCAGTTCGACCACTTCATCGAGTATGTGCCCCGCGTCCTGTGACGTACCCCCGATGCGAAATGGGACCTTTGTATCGAGCGCCCGTCGTATTCGTTCGTGCTTGTCAACGTAGGCTCGCTGGAACCGAGTCCGATTGTCGGTGTCGATCGGGCCCTTGGAGTCTATGTTGAGCAAGGCTGCTTCGAATCTGTACACCTCGGGGCGTACGGGCAGCGTGGGTCCGGCGACGTCCGGGTAGGGAGGTAGTTTGGAGTTAGCGGTTGCGAGCGCGTCGAGATTGTCGATCTCCCGGCGGGCGAGCTGCCGATACGTCCGGCGGTCTGCTGTTTGCAGAACGATCATCGCCATGACCGACCTCTCCCAAACGGTCTTGGGGTGCCCGTCGGGTGGGTCCGTCGCGAGCGCGAGCGCGGCGAGACGGACGGCTCTTTGGAGGTCACGGAGGCTGGGCCCGTCGAAGTCTGCAACGAGGCGCAGGATGCCCGCGCTATCACGGTCGAGTTGGTCTGCGAGACCTGTCGCCTCGAGTTGTCCGTGAAGGAAGCGCTCCAGGTTGTCAGGGGTCGGGGTGGGCAGGTCCACCGGGAGGTCGGCGAACCTACGCAGATAGGCGTCCGCGTCGAACCCGTAGGTGGACTGGATCGAAGCTTGAAGCGCTTGCCGGTTGACCGCGACCAGGACCAAGACCCCTTCTTCGGAGAACAGGTGATGCAACGTCTCCAACGTCGCAAGGGCGTATCCAGGCCGGCAACGGTCCAGTTCGTCGATGATGAGCAGGAGCCGTCCGTGTTCTGCTGTGACTCGTCGTAGCTCGGAGCGGAATTGTCGAGCCGATTCGTGGAGGCGCTTCCACGAGCCGGTTGGATGGCTCGTGTCGCCGGTGACGCCGAACACGCCGGTCAGCGATTCACTCATCCATTCAAGCGTGCCGGCTACGGGCCGCTGTTCCTTCGTGTCCCCCAATCGGTGTGAAATGGCGCTCACCAGGTCGGATAGCGGGTGTCGCGTGTACTGCTCGGTCCAACTGTTGAACTCCACGACGAGTATGTCGCTTCTCAACTCCGCCGCGCACATACGCAGGAACGTCGTCCTCCCCGCACCCCATGGCGCGTCGATCATCACCATCACAGGTCCTGGATCGCGACGTAACACACCTGAGACAAGCGCTACCTGGCTCCCGCGATCCAACAAGTCTGCCGACGCGAGACGGGTCGCATCATCACCCAAATCTCTAGGTCGTAACCTGAGCGGCTGCCGGCTGTCTTCAACCTCAGATCTGACCGTCTTTTCCACTCTCCGGACATGGGTACCCAACAACGCGTCGTGGAGGCCCTGTCCCCGCGGATGCATCATGGGAGCAGCTGCCATTGCGAGAACTAACGCTACATAGGCGCCGGCCAGCCAGGGCTCGGCCCCGCTCGGGGCACCGGCGGTGTCAAGCGCTACGGGAACACCGAACGAGAAAACGGACGAGGTGACCAGGGCGCGCACCACGAACTCGGTGTCGGTGTCGGTGTCGGTGTCGGTGTCGGTGTCGGTGTCGGTGTCGGTTTTTTTGGGGGCCGGAGCAATCTGCAGCCAGGGCCACCACTTCCCACGAGCCACACCATCGCCACCGCCGCTCCCGGGGGTCCTCAGCCAGCGCCACCGGCGAAAACGGGGCAAGACCCACGGCAGGACCTCATACAGGAACGGCAGCAGCACGAACATCGGGACAAGGAGCCACCGGTTGACCTCGGCGCGGATCGAGTAGAGACCGACGGTGATCGCGAGGAGGATCACCACATCAAGGGCCCGACCGCCGATACGGGGCCAGTCAAAGTCCTCCGGGTAGTCGAACGCACGGGGTCGGAGCAGGAGGCGGATCAACATCACCGACCCCGCTAGCAGCAATCCCACGCCGGTCATGGCGTACATGCCGAGCATCGCATGAGGCAGGACAAGAGGTCGCCACGGCTTATCAGAACCGGCTACCGGTACCTCGAAGTCGCAGGTGAAACCCAAGCATACGAGCTCGCCATCGTCGACAGCTAGGTAGGCGAGGATCAGTGCTACCGTTCCGACTGCCACGAGGAAAAAGATGAGGACGATGCCGGTTGTGTTTGTCTCCCGGGCGCTCCCGAACCGGGCGAGCCGCTTCGGGAGCGTGTCACTCGCGTACCCGAAACCGAACACCATGAGGAAACCCACAGGCACGAGGGCGCCCATCAGCGCATCGCGGAGAAGCGGACCAGAGTAGGTCTCGGCCAACTCCCAGCCGACCGCTCCAGCCGCAACGACCATTAGCAGGGGGACGATGACGGACTTGCGGTAGCCTTCCAGCCCGTAGCCCGCGGAGTCGCGATCGGTCGCTTCGCGGTTAGACGTCATTCGCCAGCTCCGCTTCTCCCTCCCACGGAGTCCCGCTGGATGAGTTTGTCACCCCCGCCTCATTTCTGAACTGACTCCACAAGGCCCGGTCGCCATCACTCTCCGGTAACCCGGGCGGCTCACCGAAATCTACGACCCGACCAGCCTGCGTTGAAGATGGCTCTGGCCGGTTGTCTTGAGGGCATCAACAACCTGGTCCTGGTCCTGGTCCTGGTCCTGGTCCTACGAGTTAAACCAGTTACGACTACTATACTTTGTTTCCTTGGAATATGACCCCACACCGACAACAGAACTTCCCAAGCCTACGAAATGGCGCAGCCTCAAGGTATCCCATATCAAGCCGGCCGGCGGCTCTCGCGGGCGTGCTCGACGGCGTGATACATCGTTCAGGTCCACTGAGGCAAGGCAGTGAGGCTACTGACTATTATGAGTGATCGACCGAGGCAAACAGAAGACTACAATAGAATTGCTGCCCGATGGGGTATGATTCAGACTATTGTGATTATTGCTATTGCTGGTATAGGATGGTTTGTATATAACCAGCTGACTATCCTCGCAGATGAGGCAGATATCGTTAGTGACAAGGTAGATGTGTTTGCTCAACAGATGGATGTGTTTGGTAAGAAGGTGGATGTGTTTGGTAAGAAGGTGGATGTGTTTGGCAAGCAGATCGAAGTCCAAGCTGAAGAGGTCACAGTTTATGAGCAGGGATCTTCCGAAGAGGAGCCGGTTGTTGAACCTCTAGAGGACACGCCCACTCCAGACCCCACCTCGAGTCCGACTTCAGCCCCGGCACTAGACGATCAGCGTGAGCCCAGCATTACGGTTGTAGGTGGTACACGCGGCCCATCCGACCCGGACGATGTGAGATCGGGAAGACCGTGCCATGATTCTTCAATCAACTGCCGTCATGTGCGATATCAACTAACGGACTTCGACACCGGGGTTTATGAATTCACTTGCTGGCACGATGGCTGGAACAACCTTCCATCCAGTTCGTTTGGTGGAGTCTACGAGATAGCTGTGGATAGGGAACACACTGGTTATCGAGAATTGGCCTGTTTTATAAACTTCAATCTATTGACAGGTGAGAGAGGCGTTAGTGTTATTGCGAGAGGACCAAAGACTGTGGGCGAAGATGGGTCAGTCACCTACGTTCGAGATTTCATCTCAAACTGGACCAAAGAGGTCATAGACCTTTCCACTGGGTAAGTCCTTGCCGAACTCCGGCATCGATGTTGGCTCTGTGGGCGGTCCCTTCCGTGTCGGCGAACCCGTCCGAACGGAGGCATTGCATCAGTTGGTCTCGTTGCTGTACCAGCCGGCCGATGAGGATACCGTCCACGTCGATGACCCAGAAGCGCATCGTCTGGGGGCCGGCTCTGGCGGGGTTGTCGTCGGCGGTGATCCAGCCGCCCTCGGCGGTGGCGTCGCGCACGGCCGGTCCCAGCAGATCCTCGATGTCGGTTCCGATCAGAGCGGGGTCCATGTGGGTCAGGATCTCGCCGCTCGGGGCGGCGCGGGGTTCGGTCAAGATGTAAGGGAGAACCACCAGGCCAGCAACCGCCCGCAGCCCCCTGAACGTCGCGGAACGATGAGCACCGAGGCGAAGCTACCGCCCATCCACCCTGGCGAGATTCTCAACGAGGAGTTCCTCGGCCCTATGAACATCACTCAGTATCGGCTGGCGAAGTGCATAGGTGTGGATCCGAGGCGTATTCATTCCATCGTTCACGGGCAGAGGTCCATTACCGCGGAGACGGCTCGCCTGCTCGGGCGCTTCTTCGGGAACTTGCCGGGTTTCTGGATGGGACTGCAGGCCCAATACGATCTCGAAGTCACCCAAGATCGCCTATCAGAACGGCTAGCCGGTGTGATTGTTCACACTGCCGCCCGCGCCGTGTAGGCACCGCTCCCCGCGGACTCATGGCGCAGACCCGAGTTCGGCGAGCTCGCTGGCCGGGAACACGCTGTTGACTAGCTGCAGGTCGGCATTGGGGCAGTGGGGGAGCCATATCCGGCGCCACTCGTCTCCGGGGATGATGTGGTAGAGGATCTCGTCGCCGGCAGTGATCTCGGCCTCCAACTCGTACCTGCTGTGGCGGCTGATCTGCACGCCTTCGTAGGGGAGTGAGAACTCGATCGGGAACCTGTCGAGGTCGCCCCGAGTCGTCTCGGTGACCACTACCCGATCTTCGGGATCGGTGACGTCGATCAGCCGGACGTGGAGCACGGCCTCGTGGGGCAGGTCTTCATCCTCCATCTCGACGTGAATCTGTCCCGGTAGGGGCTCGACGCAGGTGTCGAAGGGGTTGGTGGAGACGACCACGACATCGGAGTTCGCAGGAGCTCCCCGGGTGAGCACGGGGTGGACCGTGTCGTTGACGTACAGCAAGTCATCGCCGTGCCGGACGTCGGCGCTCAGTGAGTACTCGTTACCGCTGACGACGCGGTCGCGGTCGTACTCGATGCGGAATCCGGTCGGGAGGCGGTCGGCGTTCTCGATCACGTCGATCCCCAGTTCCACCGATGGGGCATCGGCCAGCGTGATGTCCAGCAGCCTGACGGTGACGACCGCGCCCTCCGGCAACTCGACCTCGCGGGCGAACCGCACCTCGCCGGAGACAGATCCCGCATACCCGCTCGGCGCACAGGCAACTGTCGTGGTGAGGGCCGTAGCCAGCACCGCCGCCGTGATCGGACGCGTCAAGCGATGCTTCATCGGATCACTCCATCTGAGTCCACCGTCTCTCACCTGGACATGATCATCGCTTCCACGCCTTACCTTCAAGCATGGTCGGCCCGGCACAGGTTTGTGCCTGAGGTGCGGACCATCCGACCGCGTGCGGGGGTACAATCCACTGACCGATGGTCCATTCTCCCGCTACAAGCCCGCGCTCTCTGGGATTCCTGGGACCGGCCGGTACTTTCACCGAGGAGGCGCTGGTCACCCGCCAATACCTGGCCGCCATGCGCCGTCAACCGTTCAACTCGATGTTGCAGGTCCTGAAGTCCGTGGAGTCCGGCGTGGTGGATGTCGGGTTCGTCCCGATAGAGAACATGATCGAGGGGGCCGTCACCTCCAGCATCGACACCCTGGCCTTCGGAACCGGTCTGTTGATCCAGGACGAGGTGATAATGGACGTCAGCCTCGCGCTGATGGCGCTACCCGGCACGGAACTCGAGAACGTCAAGTACATCCTCTCCTACCCCCTCGCCTCGGCACAGTGCAGCCGGTTCATCACCCGGCGACTGCCCGACGCCGTGATGGTGGCGGCCAACTCGACTGCCGGCGCCGCTAGTGACCTGGTCGCCCGGGGGGACATGGACACGGTGGTGATCGCTCCGCAGAGGGCCGCCGAGGTCTACGGTTTGGAGGTTCTCGAGGCGGGTATAGAGGATCGGACCGGCAACAAGACGCGCTTCCTGCTGGTCGGCCGCGATACCGTGCCCCCGCCGACCGGACGGGACAAGACCAGCCTGGTCGTGTACCAGCGCGCTGACGCTCCGGGTTCCCTCGTGGGGATCCTGGGCGAATTCGTCGCCCGGTCCATCAACATCACCAGCCTCCAGAGCCGCCCGACCAAGGCAAGCCTCGGGAGCTACTGCTTCCTCATCGACTGCGAAGGTCACGTGATGGACGAGATCCTCGGCGATGCGCTGCGCAACCTCCAGATGAGGGCGGCCAGCGTCAAGTTCCTCGGCTCCTACCCGGCGGACTCCGTTGGCCGAGGGGACACTCCCACCGGCACGGCGCTGCGCGAGGACGTGGATGCGTCCTACGTGGACGATGAGGGTTACCTGGTCATGGCCGGCGTGCCCGACCAGACGAGCCGCGACGAGGCCGATGCGTGGCTCGCCGACGTACGCTCCAGAGTCGTCTGACATCGGCGGAAGGGACTGGCCACTGAGCAGTGGCCGGTTGCCGGTGGCTTGTAGTGGCCGGTGGCCGGTTGCCAGTGGCCAGTTTGCGACCTATTGGTGAGCAAGTTCCTCCGGGCCCACCAGCCTGGTGTTCGCTTCCCAACAACCCCGTGTTACAACATCCACTGACCACTGACCACTGACCACTGACCACTGACCACT
>WTGW01000123.1 GCA_011523395.1 Acidimicrobiia bacterium | reverse complement strand
AGCGCGCCTACCAGGCCTTCCTCGACAAATACCACCCCCAACAACCCCACCCCGGTGGATAACCGCACGCCCGACGCCAGATAGTCGATCAACCCCACAAGCGAGCAGCGTTGAGGTTCCGCAACTTTGCGAACTACCGAATCCGCGCGCTCCTATACGCGGGAAGACCTACCCGGGACTTGATCGCCGGCGTCACTCCCCACTGAAACCCACTCATACTCAGAGGGTTCGTGAGCCCAATTAGCCGCGTCGGGCCGACAAAGGCGTGGGACAAGGTCTTCTCAACCGGCTCTCTGCTCCCAGGGCTGCCGGTCATCTCGGAGCGCGGTCACGCGTTGGCGGTAAGCATTCTCAATTCGTCCGATATGGGGAGCTTGAAGGTCTCTGTTCGGGGCCTTCCGAGAGTGGACACGGCGAACCGGTACTCTCGCTCGTCAGAGAAACTTGTCTTCTTAGTGAACCATCCCCGCGGCACCATCGAGAAGTCTACGAAATCCTCCATGGATTCCAAGATGCCGGATCGGTCCTCGTAGACAACGGGACCGTGGTAGACGCGGATGAACTTGTCGATTCGATGCTCGCCTTCCCATAGGCTCACTGTATAACGACTTCGTCGATAGGCCAGTTCGTCGAGAGGGCCGAGTTCAACATGCTTGGACTTGTCGACGCTAGTCGCGAAGTCGATGCCTAACTGCATCGCGAAGGCTTCCGGGTCCCTGATCGAAGTGATGGTGTCATACCTAGGGAATCTTGCCCTCAGGCGCTCCATGTCGGCATCGCTTGCAGGTGCAATCGATGTGCAGTAGATCCACGGCTCGTCGGGAGCAGAGGAGAAGGTCACCGAAGCACTGAGATCGTGGATGAAGGAGCCAGCCGTCCTCAACGCTACGTCCCATGCCCAAGGCGTGGCGTCCTTCGTTAAGTAGCCATCGTGCCGATCCATGGGTTCGGAGTCGGGGCTCTCGCTTTTTCGATAGTGTGCTGGCGTCGCTAGCCGAAGTTCTGGCGCGCGATGTGGGGCGAAGCGCATAGGCGATAGCTTCACGACGTTGCCACCGCGTGGAAGTGCGGATGAGCCGCAGTTGACCCGATGAATGATGACTTGGTAGCATTTCCTTAAAACTATATTAAATACCATAATTATCCGAGAGATAAGCGATGGTTCCATCCAGTTGATCCCCATACTGTCGCTCACCTCTTGGTGAGCTTTATTGACCTCCTGGTTCAGACCTTCTACTTCGACAGCGCCGAGTCGGGCGAAGACCCAGTCTTCCTTACGCCAGCCATAGCCTTCCTGGGCGAGTCTTGGGTCGCTCATCATCAGTATCCTCTGTGGTTTGTTGGGGTGGCGGCTCCGACTCGGCACACAGTCATTTACGAGTCCAATCGGGCCTATGTGGCAAGTTGGGACAGACGGTTAGTCCCAGGGGGGTGCGCCCGCGGCAGGATTCGAACCTGCGACCTACCGCTTAGGAGGCGGTTGCTCTATCCCCTGAGCTACGCGGGCTGGATAGGTGACGGGCCGGATGAGGGCAACCGATAGTAGCGGCGCCCATGGCCGGGCCGGCAGAGGTCCCGCTACGCCTGTCCTCGTTTATAGAATTCGGTAGCACCGTTGACGGATGGAAACAGCCATGCACCGCGACGCATCCGAGGTCGGGACCGGACTCGATCGGGCCGATGTCGCCGATCTGCTCACGCTGGCGCGCCTGCTGAGCGCTCCGATCATGCTCTGGCTGGTGTCGAATCGCAGCCTGGACGCCGCCGCTCTGGTGGTCGTTGTCGCCTGGTGGACGGACTTCCTGGACGGCCGCCTGGCCCGCAGAGCTCATCGTGAGACCCGCTTGAAGGACTGGGACCTGCGCGCTGATGCCTGGTTGGCCAGCGCGGCGGGCCTGGGTCTGGGATTGGCGGGCTACTTCTCGTGGTGGGTGGCCGTGCCGCTCGCCGCAGTGGTTCTGGTCATGTCGGTCCTGGTATCCAATCCCGCCGCGGTCATGGTGGGCGTCGCCGCGCAGTACGGGATGTTCATCACGGCGTCGTACCTCTGGGCCGACCTTTGGTGGCTGGTCGTCCTGCATGTGATCGTCTTCCTGCTGGCGGGATGGAGGAGGTTCTGGGATGTGGTGTGGCGGGCTTTCTGGGCAGGCCTCGCCGGCTTGGTGACGGGGCGCCGCCGGCATCGCCGCTTGGTCCTTGACGACTGGGCGGAGTGAGTCTCCCCGGCGAGCGGAGGGAAGGCCCGGAATCGTGATAGTCTCGAATCCGCTCCCCCCAGGAGCTCCCGCTCCGTGCCATTTACCGACCGATATGGAGGAGACCCCATGACCGATGACCGCAAGGAAACCGACGCTCCGGCATCGGCCGGCGGCCTCATGGTGGTGGAGACCTCCGCCGAAGAGGAAGACATTCCGGACCGGATCGAGGAGCCCGCCAAGCTACTCCGGATCGCCTCCATGACCCGCTCCATGCTGGAGGAGGTCAGGACGGCCACGCTCGATGAAGAAGGGCGAGCGCGGTTGAAGGCGGTCTTCGACGCCACTCTGGAGCAGCTCCACACGGTGCTGACCGATGATCTACGGGAGGAATTGTCCGAGGTGTTCGTCCCCTTGGACGAGGGAGTTCCGACCCAGGCGGAGATCCGGGTGGCCCAGGCCCAGCTGATCGGCTGGTTGGAGGGCCTGTTCAACGGTATCCAGGCGGCCATCATGACCCAGCAGATGGCCGCTCGCGCCCAGCTGAAGCAGATCAGGGGCGGCCCTTCACCCGACGAGGACCACGGCGGAGGTGGCCTCTATCTGTAGTCGTACGTGACCCTGGAGCTGGTCCTACTCCTGGTGGCAGGGTTCGCCACCGGCTTCATCAACGCGGTGGCCGGTGGGGGATCGGCCCTGACCATCCCGCTGCTCACGCTCATGTCCGACGCCAACATCGCCAACGGCACCAACCGGGTGCCGGTCCTGTTCGCCAACCTGGCCGGCATCGCCGCGTACCAGCGGGGCGACTCGGTCCCCTGGAGCCGGATATCGGTGCTGATACCGCCGGTGCTGGCTGGCGCCGGCCTGGGAGCCTGGATCGCCACTCTGATCCCGCCGGACGGGATGCAGCGGGTCTTCGCAGTGGTGCTGCTGCTGGTGGCCGTCTCGGCGGTGGTCAACACCAAGCAGTGGCTGGAGGAGGCGCCGTCCCGGCTGGGCCCCGTCGGCCGGACCGTGGCCTTCTTCTTTATCGGCTTCTACGGCGGGTTCGTCCAGATCGGGGTGGGGATCCTCCTGCTGACGGCCCTGGTGCTCGGCTCCGGGTTCAGCATGCTCAGGGGCAACGGTGCCAAGGTCGTCATAATCGCCGCCTACTCGCTGATCACCTTGCCGTTCTACTTCTGGGCCGGACACGTGAACCTGTGGCTAGGCGTGATCCTGGCCTTCGGCTTCTCGTCGGGCGCCTACCTGGCGGCGCGGCTGGCAGTGCACAAGGGGTCGGCCTGGGCAAGGTGGGTGCTGGTGGTCGCGGCGGTGGGGGCGGCTATCAGGATGATGTTCTGGTGACCGGGAACTTCCGGGCCACCGCAACGACCGGTTACTACTTGTATCGCCAGACGATGCGTCCGCGGCTGGGGTCGTAGGCGGATAGCTCGACGTCGACTCGGTCGCCCGGGAGGATACGGATGAACCGCCCCCGTCTCATCTTGCCGGAGGCTCGGGCAAGCACCTCGAGGCCACCGTCGATCTTCACGTTGAACATGGCGTTGGGCAGGGTCTCGACAACGCTGCCCTGAACCCGCAGCACGTCATCCTTGGGCAAGAAGGGTCCTCTCTGTAGCGGAAATGTGGCCGGGCTCCGGGCGGTGCTGAGGCCCTGACCGACCAAGGCTAATGCATGGCGGGCGCTGCCGGAGGGCCTGGTTAGCCGGATGTTCATCAACCGGGTCCGGAATCCGGCCGAGCCCGGCGGCCCCGCTCGGCCAGCACGGCCCGGGCCCGGGCGATGTCACCGGGACAAGTTCGGGACGCCATCCAATAGCACAGGCCCGTCGGAATGAAGAAGACCTGGAAGAGGGCCAGGCCGATGGCGTAGTTCAACGGCGCCGCGAAGCTGGCGGCGAGCGCCGCGGCCACCGGAACCGTGAGTCCGTTCCCGGCTGCCCGCGACACCCCGTTGGACAGGTTGGCGATCCCGAACATGGTCCCCCGATGCTCGGGCAGGTTCACGTCGGAGATCAGGGCGAACCAGTTGGGGGAGTCGGCCGAACTGAGGACGACCGCCACCAGGATCAGCAGAAAGGCGCTCGCCGCGTACGGGTTGGTGACGACGCTGCGGAGAGTGGCCAGGACGATTGCCATGCTTCCCTGGTCCGTGGGGATTTCGAGGCCGCGCAACGGGATGAAGAAGAACGCCACGAAGAAGGGGATGGCGCCCAGGATGCCGGCTGCCGAGATGGCGGCTCGGGCGCGGGCGGTCCTGCGCTGGAGGCGGTCGCCCAGATGCCCCGCCAGGATGGAGGCAATCCCACCCAGCTGGAATATGGCGCCGAAGACAGCTCCTACCGCCGTAGCGGTGGCAAGGTCGTACCCGTCAGCCTCGACCTTGCCCTGGTACAGGAGGGGCACCCAGACCAACGATCCGTACGCCAATTGGGCGGTCAGGCCCTGGAGAACCAGCCACGGGTTGGTGCGGATCTTCCAGAGCTTCCTCATGTCGGATCGCTCGATGCGGTAGTCGTAGGTTCCTCCGGCGGCCAGCGCCTCGGCCAGTTCCGGCTCCGCCCGGCCCCGGTGTGCTTCGGCGGTGGTCAGGTACAAGAGGGCGACCGCGGCGCCGACCAGTGCCAAGCCGACGAACGGGCGCCTCCAGTCGGACGCGCCCAGGACACCGCCCACCAGGATGCCCAGGAAGCCGCCCGCACCCTGGGAGAGTCCCCAGAAGCTCATCGCCAGACCTCGACGCCGTGGGGGGATGAAGTCGGAGATCACCGAGAATCCCACGGAGGCTATGGCGCCCAGGCCGGCACCGACCAGGACCGACCACAGCGCCAGTTCGGTGAGGGATCCTGATCTCGCCGCCAGCAGCAAGCCACCGCTCCATGCCAGCGTGGCCCAGAAGAGTAGGGGCTTGCGTCGTGACCGATCGCCTATGTATCCCCAGCCCACCGCGGTCAGAGCGGTTACGAGGATGATCAGGGCGGTGACCGCCGCCACGCCGGCCTGGCTCTCTCCGAGGTCGGCGGCTATTACGTTCGTGAGTACCGGATAGAGCGCGATTGCAGCGTTGTCCAGTGACGCCAGGATCACGAAGATCGTTATCGTGTAGACGACACGAGCCTTGTCGTGAGCCCTAAAGAGCCTGGTCATTCGTACATTTCCGGTATGGTCGCGCTCCTTGGCGTGCCTTTTCGAGCCTATTGTTGGCAATAGTCATAGAATTACGCTAAACTATCCTAGTTACCCACGAGAGGCGGGCTTTGGCCGAAGGGTCAGAGGCTTCTCCGGGTAGCCACAGGTAACCGTCATGGTATCCGACCAAGGAAGCGGGCTGATGCAAAGCGAAGACAAGATTCTCGGCGCCAACGAGGTGGCCGACCTTCTGGGCATGGACGTCCAGATGATCCGGAAGTACGCGAGGGAAGGCCGCCTTCCCGCTTATCGCCTTCCGGGAGGTAGGACCTTCAAGTTCTTCCGTAGCGAGGTGCTGGACTTCGTCCGGGCTCATCCAGCGAGCACCGAAGGCAGCTGATAACGCTCGTTAGTCGATAGGCCAGGCAGTGATCGTGTCCTGGCCTATCGACCATCCGGGCCGCCGGAGTCCGGGTCCTCCACGCTGCGGTCGGTCCGGATCAGGCGCCGGTACTCGTGGTCGAGGAGGCCCCAGACCGAGTGGTCCATCCAGCGACCGCCCACTTGGATCTCCTCTCGCAGCACCCCTTCGCGCACGAAGCCGAGTTTCGTAGCCACTCTCTCGCTCGCCTTGTTGCCCACCGCTACGCGGAGCACCATACGGTGCATGGACAGTTCTTCGAACCCGATCCGGAGGGCCGCGCGGGTGGCTTCGGTGGCGATGCCCCGTCCCGTGTCCTCCGTTCTGATCCAGTAACCGATCTCGCCGGATCGCGAGCTGCGGGAGACATGCCAGATGCTGATGTTGCCGACGTGGCGCTCGGGCCTTTCGCGGAGCCGGATCGAGAAGTCGTAGGCCTTACCTTCGCGCCACGAGCGCATGCTCTCCCGGACGAAGCCGGCCGCTCCCGCCCTCGTAAAGGTCCTGGTAGCCCAGGGTAGGAATTCGGCCAACTCCGTCTGGGAGTCGCGTACCGCGGTGTACAGGGCTTCGATGTCACGCCGCCTGAAGGGCCGGAGCATCAAACGCTGCGTGTAGTGCTCGAGCGGGGGTAACACGTCTCGGGAAGGGATTCGCATGGCAATCGTGAGCCTATCCGGTATGGGGGGCTCCGGCCACCACTCCAATCCCTTTGCCCGGGCTTCTGGTCGCCCTTCTAGCATCTCCTGATGGACCATCCCTGGAATCCCGCCCGCCTGCTGCCCGAGCCGCCGACCGGTAACGGAGCCCAGCAGGCGGCGGTGCTGGCCCCTCTGTACGAGGACGGCGACGATCTCAGACTGGTCCTGATACGTCGTCCGCTCCACATGCCCACGCACGGCGGTGACATTGCCTTCCCGGGCGGCAAGCCGCAACCGGGGGAGAGGCCGCTCGACACCGCCCTTCGCGAAGCCCGCGAGGAGGTCGGTATCGAGCCCGCCACGGTGGAGGTGCTCGGCTACCTGCCCGCCATCCACACCGTGAGCTACCCGCTCCTGGTCGTGCCCGTGGTCGGGTGGCTTTCCGGAGTCCCCAGGCTGTGTCCCGACGCGAACGAGGTGGATCGGATACACACTCCGACCGTGGACTCCCTTCTCGACGAGACCCGCTGGCACAGCAAGTCCTGGAAGGGCCACCAGGTGTTCGTGTTCGACCTGGATGGCGACACCCTGTGGGGAGCGACCGCTCGGATGGTTCGGCGGTTGATCGGCCTGGAGCCGTACTGGTAGGGGTGCTGCTGGTTAGGCGCGACCGGCGGATGATCGGCCGGTAACGAGTTCGAGGACGGCATCGTGGAGATCGCCGTTGGTCGCCAGGCCGGTTCCGGATCGGAACGATGGCTGTCCGGACAGGTCTGTGAACCTGCCACCGGCCTCCGGGAGGATCACCGCCATCGGCGCCACGTCCCAAGTATTCACGATCGGGTCGAGCATGGCGTCCACCCGGCCCGAAGCCACCAGGCTGTAACCGTAGGCGTCGCCCCATCCCCGCAGGATCATCGGCCCGGCATGGAGGCGTTCGGCCATGTCCTGGGGAAGGAGGTCGAAGCCGCTGGTGCACAACGCGGCGCCATCCAGATCGGATCGGCGGCGCACTGATACGGCCCGCTCGTTCAGGTAACAGCCCCGGCCCCGGCCGGCCGCGACGGTCTCGCCGAGCGCGGGGAGGTCTATGACGCCCACCGCCGCGCCGTGCTCGTCCTCGAGTGCGAGCAGCGTCGCGAAGAGCGGCACGCGCCGGATAAAGGACTGGGTGCCGTCGATTGGGTCGATGAACCAGGTGCGTCCGGATGACCCGGCGGTGTCGTCGAACTCTTCCCCCACGATGCCGTCTTCGGGGAAGCGCCGGGAGAGTTCGGTGCGGAGGAACTGCTCCGCCGCCCGGTCCGCCTCCGTGACCGGGCTCCCATCCCCCTTCACCATCACCTCCGTGGTTCCGTCATACCAGCGCAGGGTGAGCTGTCCCGCCTGGCGGGCCAGGTGCACGGCCTGGCTGAGCAGCGACTCCTCGACCGGAGGTCCGCCGGCGCGGCTCATGATGGGCTGCCGGCCGGTCCGGCCGGCTCCGCTCCGGCGCGGAGCAGGCCGATGACGATCCCGTCGGCCATCGCCTCCCAGGTGGCTTCTATGACGTTCTCGTGCACCCCGATGGACCCCCAGGTCGAGGGGCCGTCGCTCATCTCGATGAAGACCCTCACCACCGCGGCTGTTGAAGCGGTGGCGTCAAGGACTCTTACGTTGTAGTTGGTGAGGCGCAGGGTGTCGAGTTGGGGATAGTGGTGCTTGAGCGCTTCCCGGAGGGCATGGTCGAGGGCGTTGACCGGCCCGTTGCCCTCGCCGGTTCTTATCACCCGCTCGCCCCGGATCACGATCTTGACCGTGGCCTCCGCCATGACCAGGGCGTCGGAGCGATGCTCGGTCGAGACCCGGAACGACTCCAGCTCGAAGAACTTGTGCGACCATCCGCCGGCCTGCCGCAGCATCAGCTCGAACGAGCCGTCAGCGGCCTCGAAGTGGTAACCCCGGTTCTCCATGTGCTTGATCTCGTCCAGCACCTCGGTGGCCTGTGCTCCGGTCAACGCGATGCCCAGGTCCCGGGCCTTGGCGAGTATGGTCGAGCGGCCCGACAACTCCGAGACCACGGTACGGGTCCGGTTGCCAACGTGAGCCGGGTTCTGGTGCTCGTAGGCGTCGGGGCGCCGGGCCAGCGCCGAGGTGTGCAGGCCGGCCTTGTGGGTGAAGGCCGACGCGCCCACGAACGGACTGTGAGGGTCGAGGCTGACGTTCACGATCTCTGCGATGTGGTGGGCGATGGGCGACAGTATCTCGAGCCGGACCGGATCGAGTACGGGGACTCCCATCTTCAGCACAAGGTCAGGCAGGATGGTGGAGAGGTCGGCGTTGCCGGTTCGCTCTCCGTAGCCGTTGATGCACCCCTGAACCTGCCGGATCCCCATCTCGACTGCGGTCAGCGACGAAGCCACCGCACAGCCGGCGTCGTTGTGGAAGTGCACGCCCAGTTCTGCGTCGGGAAGAGCCTCCTGGACCCGGTCGATGGCGCCGGCGATGTCCGGCAGCAGGCGTCCTCCGTTGGTATCGCACAGGACCAGGCGCTCGGCGCCCTCCTCGAATGCGGCACGGAGCACTCTGATGGAGAAGTCGGGGTTCGACAGGTAGCCGTCGAAGAAGTGCTCCGCATCGAAGAAGACCCGTCGGCCGTGGCGCCTCAGGTAGGCCACCGACTCGGCCACCATGGCGACGCCGTCGTCCAGGTCCGTCAGGAGGGCCTCGCGCACGTGGTAGTCCCACGCCTTCCCGACGATGCAGACCACGTCTGTCTCTGCCTCGAGCAGGTTGAGCATCTGCGGATCGCCCTCAACAGACCGGCGGGGCCGGCGCGTGGCGCCGAAAGCGGTCAGCGACGCGGTACGGAGGCTGAGCTCGGAACGAGCCCGCTTGAAGAACTCGCTGTCCTTCGGGTTGGCCCCGGGCCATCCGCCCTCGATGTAGCCGACCCCGAGGTCGTCCAGCAGGGCGGCGATCCGCAGCTTGTCGGAGACGGTCAGCGAGATGCCTTCCTGCTGCGCCCCGTCGCGCAGGGTGGTGTCGTAGATCTCGAGTCGGGGATGTGCCATGCGAGCCTTCCTCCCTTTGTGAGGCCGGCGGACGTTGGTCGCCAAATAAAGAACCCTGCGCCGGGGCGCAGGGTTGCGGACACAGGGTCGGTTCCCTATGCCCTAGTCGATAATGATCCCGGTGTGGTTGGTCATCTCCGCACCGAGTGTCGCTGATCCGGTCCGGTCTGTCAACACCCATTTCAGGACGGGCCGGTGGACCGCTGCTGCGCGGACGCACCGTTTAGCGGTCATCGGGCGGTCCGCGTAACCTCTGGATGACTTGAGCGGAGGTGATGAGGTGACCACCAGAAGGGTCTTTTCGGGGATCCAGCCCAGCGGTGACATCCACATCGGCAATTACATGGGGGCGCTCCGCAACTGGGTGGCCATGCAGGACGAGTACGCCACGGTCTACTGCGTGGTCGATCTCCATGCCCTCACGCTCCCTCAGGATCCCGCCGAGTTGGCGCGGGCCCGGGTGCGGACCGCCAAGATCCTGCTGGCGGCGGGGATCGACCCCGGCCGCTCCATGGTGTACTACCAGAGCCAGGTGCCGCAGCACGCCGAGCTGTCCTGGATCATGGGGACCTTCGCATCGATGGGCCAGTTGGGCCGGATGACCCAGTACAAGGAGAAGGAGGACAAGGGCGGGCAGAACCTGGGTCTGTTCTCCTATCCGGTGCTGATGGCAGCCGACATCCTGATCCACCGAGTGCATGCCGTGCCGGTCGGTAACGACCAGACCCAGCACCTCGAGTTCACCCGTGATCTCGTTGACCGGTTCAATTCCCGCTACGGGGACTTCTTCCCCGTGCCCGAACAGATAACCCCGCCCGTCGGAGCACGGGTGATGTCCCTGAAGGATCCCACCTCCAAGATGTCCAAGTCCGATCCGGATCCGGGCTCGCGGATAATCGTGACCGACGACGCCGACACCATCGTCACCAAGGTTCGGCGGGCGGTTACGGACTCGGGCAACCTGGTCGCCTACGACGTGGAGCGCAAGCCCGGGATCAGCAACCTACTTGACATCCTGTCCGCGTTCACGGGCCGTAACGTCCACCAACTGGCGGAGGAGTACCGCTCCGTCGGCTACGGACGGTTCAAGCAAACCGTTGCCGAGGCCGTGATCTCGGGCCTGGCGCCGGTGCGCCGAGCCTATCTCGACCTGGACGACCCCGACGTGGAACGTATCATGTCAGAGGGCGCCGAAGCGGCCCGCACCAGGGCCGAGGAGACCATGACCGGCGTGCGCCACCTCATCGGGATCAGTTGTTAGTTCCTGGTTGACACCACAACTACAAACCAGTTGGAGGGGTCGGGAAGAAGAACAGCACCACCAGCGTCGTCAGGTTGAAGCCGCTGTGGGCGAAGATCGTGGGTCCGAGGGTGCCGGTCCGCGCCCGCAGCGTTCCCAGGAACAACCCGAACGCGAAGAGGACCAGGAGGGTGACAGCGCCGGCGGCGCTGTACAGCGACGGATCCACCAGGTGGATGGCGCTGAAGAGGACAGAGCTGACGATCACGGCCGTGATCGGCTTGCGGTTGTTTCCCAGGAGCATCCGGAAGACCAGCCCGCGGTGGATCATCTCCTCCACGACCGGGCCCAGCACCGCCACGCCCACCACGACGGCCGCCATCGTGCTCGTCCCACGGGTCTCGGCAACCGCTTCCACGATCGCCTGGGGGGTTGCATCCTCGACGCCCAGCAAGAAGCGGAGGCCGGCCGCGAGCCAGGCGAGCACTATCGACATGGCCGCACCCGCCAGCACCCAGCGGGCGTGCCGCGGCTCGACCTCGAAGGACAGGGCCTCGGCCAGGTCGGGGAACCCTCGAACCCTGCCTAGCAGGGCGAGCGCGCCGATGTGGCCGAGGTTCTGGAGGGGAATCAGGACCCAGAAGTAGAAGTGGGGGTCGGCGGTGTCCGCGCCGAGTGCGCCGGCGAGCAGTCCTGCGACCACCGCCCCAAGGACTCCTGCTCCGAGGACCGTAAGGGCGTCGTACCAACGCCAGCGAGCTTCCAGCACTGACCCGCCAGGCTAGTGCCCTGTGGCGGGCAGGCTGCCGGCGGTCTCCCGCTAGCACCGTCTCCGCTTGCCGAGATCGTGGAGTTCCGGTAGGGGGAGGGGTAGAGTCCGAGGGATGCGCGAGTACCTCGGGCTCCGGCGGATGTTCACCGCGGCCGCGGTTCTGGCCGTGGCGCTGCTCGCCGGGGCCTGTTCGGGCGATTCGGAGTCCGACCCCACCACCACTGCGGCGCCTGTGACCACCACGACCGCCGCGGCGCCTACGACCACCGCGGCGCCTGCCACAACCACGACCACGGCGGCGCCTACGACAACCACGACTACGGCGCCCGAAGAGACGGAGACGGCCGGGCAGCCATCCGGCACTCTGGCGGACTTCTTCGTGGACGCCTCCACCACCTACCAGGACGTGATGGACAGGGTCTCCGAGGACGAAAGGGAGTGCATCAAAGCTGCTCTCGGCGAATTGGTCTACAACGTCTTCGTGACCAGACCGGTCCTGAGCGAAGACGCAAGCCGGGATCCCTCGCTTGTCACCAGGCTGTTTTCGTGCCTAACCCAGGACAACGTGGTGCTGGCCATGATCGTGTTGAGAGACGCTACCGCGGGCAGGATGGACGAGGAGGCCCGCCGGTGCCGAGTACCCCTCGCCCTGCAGATCCCGGAGAGCTACCACGAGCAGGCCGGTCTGGAGTGGGAAGGGGAGCGCGTCCCCGCCAAGGAACTGGCGGAGATCAACTCCAGGATCCTGGAGTGCTTCTCCGACGAAGAGGTGGCGGCCTTGCAGTTCCGCGTCTACCAGCAGGTGGTCGAGATGGTCGACATAAGGTTGGTGGACGTCATCGGGGCGTTCACGGACTCCGAACAGGATTGCTTCCGCGAGCAGATGGGCACTGACGAGTTCGAAGCGATCCTGGACTCCCCGCTCAGAGGTGCCGGTCCGATATCAGATCACGAATTGCACGAGGCATGCTTCACGCGGGAGACCCCTGGACGCCTGTACGCCGCGTTCGTAGAGACCATGCTCGGGGATGACCTGACAGAAGAGTCCGCGAGCTGCATGATCGACTTCGCGGGCGAGCACGAGCATTACATCGACTACCTGCTGTTTACGCCGTATGAGGACAAGCTCGCGGTCGACGCGGCAGACCGCGCCGAGTACCTGCAGGACGGATACCGGCTTCACTCCTGCCTGAACGATGACGAATCGGAGCGGTGGAACGACCTCTACTTCGAAGCTTTCCAGCAGAGCTAGACGCTCGCCGCGGCCGGTCAGCCGGGCCGTTCCGGACGGAAGCTCTCGATCCGGACACCGGTGGAGGGTCTGGTATTTTCTTGGAGCGCACTGGGAGGTTGACTAGGTGGACATTTCGATCGGAATCGGTAAGTCGGGCCGGCGCGGTTTCGGCTTCGACGACATATCAGTCGTCCCCAGCCGCCGCACCCGTGATCCTGATGACGTCAACCTCTCCTGGGAGTTGGACGGCTACCGGTTCGAGCTACCGATGCTCGGGTCGGCGATGGACTCGGCTGTGTCCCCTGCCACCGCGGTGGCCATCGGCCGGCTGGGAGGCCTCGGCGTGCTCAACCTGGAGGGTTTGTGGGCGCGTTACCAGGATCCCGAACCGGTGTTCGAGGAGGTGGCGGCGCTGCCGGCCGACCGCGCCACCGCCCGCCTCCAGGAGTTGTACCGGGCGCCCATCGACCCGGATCTCATGCGGCAGCGCATCTCCGACATCAAGTCGGCGGGGGTGGTCGCCGCGGCGTCCCTCACCCCGCAGAGCGTGGAGCGTTACATCGACGGGGTGGTGGAGGCCGGGCTCGACGTCCTGGTGATCCAGGGCACGGTGGTGTCGGCCGAGCACGTGTCCAGCCGCGACGATCCTCTCGATCTGTCGTCCTTCATCGCCGGCCTGGACCTTCCCGTGATAGTGGGTGGCTGCGCCTCCTACGCCGGGGCGATCCACCTGATGCGCACCGGCGCCGCCGGCATCCTGGTCGGGGTCGGTCCCGGCGCGGCCTGTACCACTCGCCGAGTGCTGGGGATGGGGGTGCCGCAGGCCACGGCCATCGCCGACGCGGCCGGCGCCCGGATCCGGTACCTGGCCGAGGCAGGACGGTACGTCCACGTCGTAGCGGACGGCGGCATGAGCACCGGCGGTGACATAGCAAAGGCGATCGCCTGCGGGGCGGACGCGGTGATGATCGGCTCGCCGCTGGCCTCGGCGGCCGGGGCGCCGGGGCGAGGCGCCCACTGGGGAATGGCGACCTTCCACCCGTCGGTGCCCCGGGGCACGAGGGTGATGACCGGACAACTCGGCACCCTCGAGGAGATCCTGGTGGGCCCGGCTCGCGAGAACGACGGCCGCCAGAACCTGTTCGGGGCGCTGAGGCTGGCCATGGCGAGCACGGGGTACGCCGACCTCAAGGAGTTCCACAAGGCGGAGTTGGTGGTGGCGCCGTCGGTCCGGACCGAGGGGAAGGCCCTCCAGCGGAGCCAGCGAGTCGGGATGGGTTCTTGAATCCTGTGCCGCCTACCGGCGGGGAGGCCCGCCATCGGCCGGTGCTGGTGGTCGATCTGGGCGCCCAGTACGCCCAACTGATCGCCCGCCGGATCCGCCAGGCCGGCGTCTTCTCCCTGATCGTCTCGCGCGACATCGGCGTGGAGGAGGCCCGGCGCCACCAGCCGCTCGGTCTCGTGCTGTCCGGCGGCCCCCTGTCCGTCTACGCCGATGACGCCTACCTGATCGACCCCGGCCTCCTGGAGATGGGCGTCCCAGTGCTCGGCATCTGCTACGGCCACCAGCTCCTGGCCCACCTGCTGGGGGGCACCGTGGAGCGCACCGGAGAGGCCGAGTACGGACGTACCTCCCTCGACGTGACCGGCGATTCCCTGCTGCTGGCCGGAGCTCCGGCCCGCCAGGATGTCTGGATGAGCCACATGGATGCCGTCACTCGGCCGCCGCAAGGGTTTGCGGGCGTAGCCACCACGCCGGGATCGCCGGTGGCGACCATGGAGAACCCGGAGCTCGGTTTCTACGGCGTCCAGTTCCACCCCGAGGTGATCCACACAGACCACGGGTTCGACATCATGGAGCGGTTCGTGAGGGACGCGTGCGGAGCCGCGCAAGACTGGACCGGCGGGTCGATCATCACCGAGCAGGTCAGCGCCATCCGGAACAGGGTGGGAGATGCCCGGGTTGTCTGCGGGCTCTCCGGAGGGGTCGACTCGGCGGTGGCCGCCGCCCTGGTCCATCGGGCGGTCGGGGACCGCCTCACCTGCGTGTTCGTGGATCACGGGCTGCTGCGAGCCGGCGAGGCGGAGCAGGTCGACGAGACGTTCCGCCGGAACTTCGAGATCGACCTGATACGGGTCGATGCCGCCGATCGGTTCCTGGACGCGCTGGCAGGAGTGACCGATCCCGAGCGGAAGCGACGCATCATCGGTGAGCTCTTCATCCGCACCTTCGAGGAGGCCACCGCAGGCATTCCCGACGCCCGGTTCCTGGTCCAGGGCACGCTGTACCCGGATGTCATCGAGTCCGGCGGCGCCTCGGCCGCCACCATCAAGACCCACCACAACGTGGGCGGGCTACCCGACAACCTGGGCTTCGAGCTCATCGAGCCGCTTCGCGACCTGTTCAAGGACGAGGTCAGAGCGGTGGGGGAGGAGTTGGGGCTTCCCGAGGAGGTCGTCTGGCGCCAGCCCTTCCCCGGCCCCGGCCTGGCGGTGCGCGTGATCGGAGAGGTCACCCGGGAGCGGCTGGAACTCCTTCGGGCCGCCGACGCCATCGTTACCGCGGAGATCCGCCGGGCTGGGCTCTACCGGGAGATATGGCAGTCGTTCGCGGTGTTGCCGGACGTGAGGACGGTAGGTGTACAGGGCGATGGACGGACGTACGCCCACGCTCTGGTGGTGCGAGCGGTCACGTCCGAGGACGCCATGACGGCGGACTTCGCCCGGATCCCCTATCCGGTCCTCGAGCGGATCTCCCGCCGGGTGATGAACGAGGTTCCCGGAATCAACCGGGTGGCTTACGACATCTCCTCCAAGCCACCCGCCACCATCGAGTGGGAGTAGGGGATCGAGACCTGGCGTGGTGGTCAGACGTGACGATCGGGGCTGCCGGCTCCACCCTTGGTGTGCGCGGCCTAGCCGACTAGGTGCAGGGGCTTGGTGAAGGGATAAGGCTGTCCCTCGGGCGTGGTTCCCCACAAGGACTCGAGAATCGCTGTGTTGTCTTCCCCAAGTCCGAAGGAGGCCTTTATCTCCTCCAGAGGCCAGTCCCGCGCGGGTCGGAGTATTTCGATGCCGACAACTTCGCCGGATGCGTCCAGGTCGACCATGGTGCCTTCGTCGAATTGCCGGGTACCCGCGACAGGAGAGTCCTTGATCTCTATATAGAGGGCACCGGCATCGTTGTCGTAGGAGAAGTCCGATGAAACCTCCTTGCTCATCGGGCCACGCGGCTGTGATCACATGGTATCGGTTCTCAACGCTTGCGCATACCCGGAGGATACGCCCACCGGCGGCCATTCCACTGATCAGCTCCAGTCCTTATTGCGGGTTGCGGCGGTTGGTCCAGTAGCGCTTGCGGATGTGGCGCATGACGTTTGCCGGAGTGTCGCGCCAGCACTGGAGGGGGTCCCAGCCGTCGTGGGCCAGGCACATGTTGCACGACACGCACTCGACCCCGCCCGTACGCCCGGCCTCGAGCTTCCGCACCAGGTCGGGCTCGCGGATGAATGGGCGGGCCATGGCCACGAAGTCCGCGTGGCCGGAGGCCAGCACGTCGGTCATCGTGCCGGTGGTCCGCATGCCTCCCACCAGGATCGTGGGTACGCCGGAGGCCCGGCGGACGTCCCGGGCGAAGGGCCGGTAATAGGCCTCAGGGCCCTCGGGGGTCCAGCATCGTTGCGCCAGCAGCTGCTTCCAGGCCTGGCGACGGCCCACCGCCACGTACGGGCGGATGTTCTCGGCGTAGCTGCGCATCACGCCGAAGGTGGTCTCGAATCCGTCGATGCCCCGCTCCGCCAGCAACCTGGCCCGCTGTAGTGACTCCTCCCGCTGCAGGCCGCCCGGAACCGAATCCTCCACGCTGAGCCGGGCCGTCACCGGGAATCCGGCTCCGACGGCCGCGCGCACGGCCTCGTAAACCTCCACGAAGAATCGGCCGCGGCGCTCGGCGTCACCACCCCAGCCGTCCTGCCTGGTGTTGGCGTGGGGCGAGCAGAACTCGGAGATCAGGTAACCGTTGCCGCCGTGAATGTGGACACCGTCGAAACCCGCCTCTCGGGCTCGCCAGGCAGCCTCACCGAACGCCCGGACCAGCGCCTCGATCCCGGCCTCGGACAACTCCTCGGGCTGGTGGGCGTACATGGCGTTCGGCACCGGCGAGGGAGCCACAGGGGTGATGGACGACATCATGGTCTGGCTTCCGCAATGGCCGAGTTGGGCGAATACGGTCCCACCGGCCTCGTGAACGGCGCGGGTGGCTCGCCGGAGATACGGGATCACACCATCGCGGTGTATCCCGGTCTGGTGGCGGCTGGCCTGCCCTCGCGGATCGACGTACATGTGGCCGGTGAGGATCAGGCCCGCGCCTCCGGCGGCCAGGCGACGGTACAGGTCCACGTACGAGTCCAGTACCTCTCCACCGGGCGCGGCCATGGTCTCGGACGTGGCGGCGCGCACGATCCGGTTGGCGATGGTGACCGTCCCGATCCGCCCCGGCCGGAGGTAGAGAGGCTGGTTGCTCATCGCGATCTCCTGACGCGGTCGGCGGGGTCGGGTGCGCCATTCTGGCACGCGCCGCGAGGGGGGCGTATCCGCCATGTCATCTAATCACAACGCTGTGATTACGTGACATGGGGCCTGGTTAACATGATCGGGATGGTCCAGTTGATCGAAACCGACACTGCTCCGAACGACCCATCGGACTCTCCGCTCTTCGCCGATCTCAACCCGACCCAGCGGGAGGCGGTGGCCGCCACCGAGGGTCCTGTGCTGGTGGTGGCCGGTGCCGGCTCGGGCAAGACCAGGGTGCTCACCTACCGGGTTGCCCACCTGATACGCGATCTCGGGGTGGCGCCGTGGGAGGTCCTGGCTATCACCTTCACCAACAAGGCGGCCGGCGAGATGAAGGAGCGGGTTAGGAGTCTGGTGGGTCCGAGGGCCAAGGGGATGTGGATATCCACCTTCCACTCCGCGTGCGTGAGGATCCTGCGTAGGGAAGCGCCCCGGCTGGGTTACTCGTCACGGTTCACGATCTACGACGCCCAGGACTCGCTCCGGGCCATCACCCGTGTGATCCGGGATCTGCGCCTGGACCCGAAGAGCTTCCAGCCCCGGGCGATGCGGGCCAAGATCTCGAACGCCAAGAACGAGTTGGTGGACTACGAGAGCTTCTTCGAGCAGGGCGGGAACTTCCGTCACGAGATCGAGGCCGACATCTACCGGCTCTACCAGGAGCAGCTGTTGAAGAACTCGGCTATGGACTTCGACGATCTCCTCATGGTCGCCACTGAGGTGCTCGACGCCTTCCCGGACGTGCTCGAGTACTACCGCGAGCGGTTCCGGTACCTGCATGTCGACGAGTTCCAGGACACCAACCGCGCCCAGTACGTGCTGGTCCGCCAGCTGGCCGGGGAGAGGGCCAATGTCTGCGCGGTCGGCGACTCCGATCAGTCGATCTACGCGTTCCGCGGGGCCGATATCCGCAACATCCTCAATTTCGAGCGGGACTATCCCCAGGCTCGGGTGGTGGTGCTCGACCAGAACTATCGCTCCACCCAGACCATCCTGGAAGCCGCCAACGCGGTGATCTCCCACAACGGTCGCCGCCAGCCCAAGCGGCTGTGGAGCGACCTCGGCCAGGGTGCTCCCATCTCGCTCTACACCGCAGAGGACGAGGCCGACGAGGGTGGGTTCGTCGCCGAGGAGATCCGCAAGTTGTCGAGAGAGGGCTTCGACCTGTCGCGAATGGCGGTGTTCTACCGGGTCAACGCCCAGAGCCGGGCCGTGGAGGAGAGCTTTGCCCGCTTCGGTGTGTCCTACCGCGTGATCGGCACGGTGCGGTTCTACGAGCGGCGCGAGATAAAGGATGTGCTGGCCTATCTGCGGGTGCTGGTCAACCCGGCCGACGAAGTGTCGGTGCGCCGGATCATCAACCTGCCCCGGCGGGGAATCGGCGACGTGACGACCGGCTGGCTGGCCCGGTTCGCCGAGGAGGAGGAGACCACCTTCTTCGAGGCGGCCCGGCGTCACGCGGAGAACGACTCGCTGGCGAAGCGGGCCCATGGCGCCATCGACTCCTTTTTGGCCGAGCTGGAGAAGGTCGCCGACCATGCCGCGTCCGGTCCGGCGGCAGCCGTCAGGGCGGTGCTGGAGGAGGTCGGCTACCTCGAGGCGGTCGAGGCCGAGGGCACCATTGAAGCTCAGGGGAGGGCCGAGAACCTGCGCGAGCTTCTCTCCGGGGCGGAGGAGTTCGAACTGGCCGCCCTGCCGGATGAGGGGGAAGAACCGGACGGGATGCGCCTGGTGGAGCAGTTCCTCGAGTCGGTCAGCCTGGTGAGCGATACCGACGAGTTGGATGACAAAGGCGGCGCGGTGACCCTCATGACCCTGCACAACGCCAAGGGCCTCGAGTTCCCGGTGGTGTTCATCGTGGGCATGGAGGACGGGATCTTCCCGTACGCCCGGGCCCTTACCGACCACGACGAGCTCGAGGAGGAGCGCCGGCTCTGCTACGTCGGTCTTACCCGGGCGCAGGAGCGCCTCTACCTATCAGCCTCCCGGTCCCGCCTGCTGTACGGGATGTCCACCTACAACCCACCCTCCCGGTTCCTGCGAGAGATCCCGGTCGGCCTGGTCAACAAGCTGGGCAGGCGCCTGAGGGACCACCGCCGGGAGTCGATCGGCGGGCGCCGCCGGGCGCGGCTCGGTACCGAACTGGCAGTGGACGATCGGGTGCGACATGACGTCTGGGGAGTCGGCCGGGTGGTAAGCGTGGAGGGCACCGGTGGCGGCGCCCAGGTCGAGGTGGACTTCCCGGCCAAGGGCACCAAGCGGCTCCTGGCTCACTGGGCCCCGCTGGAAAAGCTCTTGTAGATGAGGTTCTCGATCGAGGATCGTCTGCTTCCAACCCGTCCGGCCTCGAGGCTCGCGCGTCACGGGCGTATCCCAAGGCGGACGGTCCGTATTACCGTTGGGCGGGCATGGTGAGGGAGTCACCTGCGGGTGACCCACACGAGATCGGGGAGGCAGGACGTGTTCGGCGGGAATGACTCGAGGCTGGCAGCCCTCGGGGTGCTGGGGCAGTCGGTATGGCTCGACTCCATCTCCAGGGAGATGCTGCGGTCCGGCGAGTTGGAGCGGTACGTAGAAGCCGGGATCAGCGGGGTCACCTCCAACCCCACGATCTTTGCCAAGGCGATCCTGTCCGGCGACTCCTACGACGCCCAGATCGACGAGTTGGTTGCCCACGACGCCGATGTCGACGAGATCTATACGGCGGTCGTCACCCGCGACATCCGCCGGGCCTGCGACGTGATGGCGCCCACCCATCGCCGGTCCGGTGGTCTGGACGGGTTCGTGTCGGTCGAGGTGTCACCCGAGTTGGCTCACGAGGCGGAGGCCACGGTCGCGGAGGCTCGCGACTGGGTCAAGAGGGTCGACCGGCCCAACCTGCTCATCAAGATACCGGCGACCCGGGCAGGCCTTTCGGCCATCGAGGCGGCCATCGCGGAAGGCATATCGGTGAACGTCACCCTGATCTTCTCGCTGGAGCGTTACCTGGCCGTGATCGACGCCTACATGAGCGGCCTGGAGCGGTTCCGGGAGGCGGGAGGCAACCCGGCAGCCGTCAACTCGGTGGCCTCGTTCTTCGTCTCCCGCTTCGACACCGAGGTGGACAAGCGCCTCGATGCCATCGGCACGCCTCAGGCGGGCGCTCTGGCCGGCCGGACCGCGGTTGCCAACGCCCGTGTCGCCTACCTGGAGTTCCTGCGGGCATTCTCGTCCGACCGGTGGTTCCGGCTCCGCCGGCACGGGGCCAACGTGCAGAAGCCGCTCTGGGCGTCCACCTCCACCAAGAACCCGGCCTACTCCGACACCCTTTACATCGACACCCTGGTGGCGCCCGAGACGGTCAACACGCTGCCGGAATCGGCTATCGCCGCCTACCAGGACCATGGTCCGGACAGCCCGGAAGTGCTCGGCATCAACCAGATGGCGGACGGTGTGATGGTGCTGGAGGACCTCGAGACGGTGGGGGTCGATTACCACGACGTGGCGGCCAAGCTGGAGCGGGACGGCGTGAGCAGTTTCGCGGCTTCCTTCCGTGAGATGGTCGACGACATCGAGCGGAAACGAGCCCTGTCCGCCGCCTCCGGCAAGTGACGGGCGCCGAGCATCGCATGCCCCGACGCATCCTGGTTGCCAAGCCCGGCCTCGACGGCCATGACCGGGGCGCCAAGGTGGTGGCCAGGGCGCTCCGGGACGCTGGGAACGAGGTCATCTACTCGGGACTCCACCAGACCCCGGCCCAGATAGTGGAGACCGCCATCCAGGAGGATGTGAACGCCATTGGCCTCTCCGCCCTCTCCGGCGCCCACATGACCCTCTTCCCGGCGGTCGTGGAGTTGCTCCGGGAGCGGGATGCGGGCGACATCGTGGTCTTCGGCGGTGGAATAGTCCCCGAACGCGATGCCGAACTGCTCAAGGAACAGGGGATCGCAGCGATCTTCACACCCGGAACCCCGCTGGCCGATGTCACCGGATGGGTGGAATCCAACGTCCGTTCCCGCTGAGCGGCAGGGATAGAATCACGGCCCGTGGATCTTCTCGAGTACCAGGGAAAAGAGTTCTTCGGTCGCTACGGGCTTCCGGTATCGCCTGGTCTCGTAGCTCGACGAGCGCCCGAGGCGCGTGAGATCGCGGACCGGCTCGGGTATCCGGTCGTGGTGAAGGCCCAGGTCCACATCGGAGGCCGGGGCAAGGCCGGCGGCATCAGCCTGGCACGCGACGCGGACGAGGTCGCGGCGGCCGCCGATGCCATCCTCGGCATGGACATCAGGGGCCATACGGTGGGCTGCGTACTCGTCGAGGAGGCCGCCCGGATCGCCGCCGAGTACTACGCCAGCTTCACCCTGGACCGTTCAGCCCGCAGCTATCTGGGCATGCTGTCATCGCGGGGCGGGGTGGACATCGAGGCGGTGGCCGAGTCGGATCCAGGCAGCATCGCCAGGATATGGGTGGATCCTCTTGATGGTCTCGGGGAAGCAGCCGCCCGGACGTGGGTCCGGGACGCCCGGCTTGACGAGACCGCCGCCGACGAGCTGGTGGAGGTGCTGCTCAAGCTCTACGAGGCCTTCGTGGAGGGAGACGCCGACCTGGTCGAGATCAATCCCCTGATCCTGACGCCGGAGGGACAGGTAAGGGTCCTTGATGCGAAGGTGACCCTGGACGACAACTCGGTGTTCCGTCATCCCGAGTACCGCGCCTACGACGCCACCCAACCCAGGGACGAGCGCGAGGCGGCTGCCCATGCCCGGGGTCTCCAATACGTGGGGCTCGACGGAACGGTGGGCGTGATCGCCAACGGCGCCGGGCTGGCGATGAGCACGGTGGACGTGGTGGCCCAGGCCGGCGGCGCGGCCGCCAACTTCCTCGACATAGGCGGCGGAGCCGATGTCGAGACCATGGCCGCCGCACTCCGGGTCATCAACAACGACCCGGCCGTCAGGGCGATATTCATCAACATCTTCGGCGGGATCGTGCAGGGAGAGGTGGTGGCCCAGGGCATCCTCGACGCGCTGGATCGGGTCGAGTTGCGAGCGCCCATCGTCCTGCGGCTGGACGGCACCAACGCCGACCAGGGCCGGGCGATGGTGGCGCCGAGGCTGTCGGAGATGCTGATGATGGCCGGATCGATGTCGGGAGGCGCCGCCCGGGCAGTGGAGATAGCGGGGAGCGCATGAGCATCTGGCTGAACGAGCGCAGCCGGGTGGTCTACCAGGGCCTGACCGGCCGGGCCGGCCGCTTCCATGCCCTCCGGAACCGCGCCTACGGCACCCGGGTGGTGGCCGGCACGAACCCGTCCAAGGCCGGGGCATCGGTGGAGGGCATCCCGGTGTTCGCCACGGTCGGCGCCGCCGTCGAGGCCACGGGCGCCGACGTCTCCTGCGTGTTCGTTCCCGCCCCGTATGTAAGGGGCGCCGTGGTGGAGGCCGCCGAGGGAGGGGTGACCCTCGTGGTGGTGATCACCGAAGGTGTGCCCGCCAAGGACGAGGCCTGGCTCTACGGCAAGCTGCGGCGCGACCACCCCGATGTCCGGATGATCGGTCCCAACTGCCCCGGCCTGATCAGCCCCGGCAAGGCCAACGTCGGGATCACCGCCGGCGACATCGCCCTGCCCGGCGGCCCGGTAGGGCTGGTCAGCCGCTCCGGCACCCTCACCTACCAGGCCCTCTACGAACTGAAGCAGGCCGGGATCGGGGTTACCACCTGCGTGGGGATCGGCGGTGATCCGGTACCCGGAACCTCCTTCACCGACTGCCTGGCCGCGTTCGAGGACGATCCCGAGACCGGGGCGGTGATGATGATCGGGGAGATCGGCGGCTCGGCGGAGGAGGAGGCGGCCGCCTTCATCGCCGAGCACATGGCCAAGCCGGTGGTTGCCTATATCGCCGGGATCACTGCTCCTCCCGGCAAGAAGATGGGCCATGCCGGCGCCATCGTCTCGGGCGGGAAGGGGACCGCCGCCGCCAAGATCGAGACGCTGAGCGGAGCCGGTGTGCGGGTGGGGGAGAGTCCTTCGGAGGCCGGTCGCCTCATGGTGGAAGTGGTCGCCGGTCTCTAGCCCTGATTATTCATGTCCCCAGCACACCGACCCGGATCAGGCCACTTCAACCACACCTTTTCTGCAGAGGCTACATTTCACCTGCTAGGTGATACCACATCCGGCCGGACGATCGGGCTTCCAGGATGGCTATAAACCCAGGTCAGAAGACACGGAACTCCCATTCCCGTGCCCGTACAGACCCCCATCCATGAATGATTGGGGCTAATGGTCCGGACGACGGCTTGCTGAGGCCCATCCCGCAACCACCCTTCCGACCCTGCGGGTGGCGAGCTTGAACCGCCGCGCGCTCCTGTCGGTGTTCGACAAGTCCGGCCTGGTCGAGTTCGCTGCCGGCCTGGTCGATGCGGGATGGGAGTTGCTGGCGAGCGGCGGCACCGCTGCTGTCCTGGCCGGGGAGGGTCTCGATGTCATCGACTTGGCCGACCACACCGGCTCGCCGGTCATGCTGGGCCACCGGGTGGTCACGCTCCACCCGAAGGTTCACGGAGGCATCCTGGCCGACCGATCGGACCCGGACCACCGGGCCGATATGGAACGGTACGGGATCGAGCCGATCGACCTGGTGGTGGTCAACCTCTACCCGTTCGAGGCCGAGCCCGGCGTGGAGAACATCGACATCGGCGGTCCGGCCCTGATCCGGGCGGCGGCCAAGAACCATCGCCATGTCGGGGTGGTGTGCGACCCGGCCGACTACCCGGCTGTCCTCGACGAGATCCGCTCCGGGGAGTGGCTGTCCAGACCCACGCGCGAGACGCTTGCCAGGAAGGCCTTCGCCCGCACCGCCGCCTATGACGGAACGATCGTGAGTTGGCTCGACGAACTCGACGACGAAGCTCTCCTCCCACCGACGCTTCACCTCTCGTTGGAGCGGGCCGGGGTGCTCCGCTACGGAGAGAACCCCGATCAACCGGCCGCGAGCTACCGGCGAACAGGAACCGCCGGATCAGCGGAGGATGACGAGGACTGGTGGAACGCCGTGGTCCAGCACGGTGGCGTGGCGCTTAGCTACCTCAACCTGCTGGATGCCGGAGCGGCCTGGGCCCTGGTCCACGACCTCGGCGATCGGCCGGCGGCGGCGGTCATCAAGCACGCCGGGCCGTGCGGCGCCGCCGTCGGGGAGGATCCGGCGGGCGCCTACCGGAGCGCGCTGGCATGCGATGAGCGGGCTGCGTTCGGCGGAGTGGTGGCTCTGAACCGGCCGGTGGATCTCGAGACGGCGGCGCTGATGGACGGGGCGCCGCAAGCGGATGTCATCATCGCCCCCGCGTACGCCGAGGGGGTGGTCGAGCGCATCCGGGCCCGGCGAGCCGGCACGCGGGTCCTCGAAGCTCCGACTCCGCGGCGTGCCGGCCGGACGCTGCGCCAGATCGAGGGGGGCTGGCTGGTGCAGGCCGCGTCACCGGAGTCGTCGGACAGGTCGGGATGGCGGGTGGTGAGCCGGCGCGATCCCGGTCATCTGTTGGACGATGCCGAATTCGCGTGGCGGGTGGCCGCCCACGTCGCCTCCAACGCCGCCGTCCTGGCAAGCAACGGCACCGCCTGGGGGATCGGCGGAGGCCAGCAGGACCGGGTGGGGGCGGTCGAGATGGCAGTCGCCAGGGCGGGCGGACGCGCCGCGGGCGGTGTGTGCGCCTCGGACGGCTTCTTCCCGTTCCCCGACGGGATCGAGGCGGCCGCTGCCGGAGGCGTAGAGTTGGTGATCCAGCCCGGCGGCTCGGTGAACGACCGGGCGGTCGTGGAGGCGGCCGACCGCCTCGGGTTGTCGATGATCTTCACCGGCACGCGACGATTCCGGCACTGATGAGGGGAACGAGATGAGCGCACAGATCCTCGATGGCAAAGCAGTGGCGCGAGCGGTGCTGGATGAGACCGCCGAACGGGTGGCCGCCCTCAAAGACCGCGGCAAGGAGACCACCCTGGCGACCGTCCTGGTGGGGGACGACCCGGCCTCCGCCGCCTACGTACGTTCCAAGCGCAGGCGGGCGGCGGAAGTTGGCATCCGCTCCGTCCACCATGAACTCGGCAGTGACGTTTCCCAGGACCGGGTGGTGGGCCTCATCCGGCGACTCAACGAGGACCCTTCCGTCGACGGCATCCTGCTCCAACTCCCGCTCCCGGCGGGGTTGGACGACCAGAGCGCGACGATCGAGATCGATCCGGCCAAGGATGTGGACGGCCTCCATCCCACCAACCTGGGGATGATCGTTCTGGATCGCCCCGTGTTCGCGCCCTGCACGCCGAGCGGGTGCCTCCGTATTCTCGAGCACTACGACATCCCGCTGACAGGAGCGAACGTGGTCGTAGTGGGACGGTCCTTCCTGGTGGGCCGGCCCCTGGCGTTGCTCATGGCGGCGCGCGGCGCCGACGCCACGGTGACGATCGCCCACTCCCGCACGAAGGACCTGGCCGGCGTAGCCCGCCGGGCCGACATCCTGGTGGTGGCGGTCGGCAGGCCGGAGATGGTGACCGGCCGCTACGTCCGCGACGGAGCCGTGGTGATCGACGTCGGCATCAACCGGACCGAGTCGGGCTCGCTGGTGGGCGACGTCAAATACGACGAGGTGGCGGAGGTGGCGGCTGCCATCACGCCGGTACCGGGCGGGGTCGGTCCCATGACCGTGGCCATGCTGATGCATAACACCGCGGTAGCGTCCGGGATGCGCGCCCGTCGTTAGAGGGCGAAGTCGGCCGTTCGGCTGACACAACCGGACACCGGAGCCTCGCCGGTACGCACCTCCAGGCCACGCTCGTCGAGCGGGAACATGCGCCCGTCCACGACCTCCCATGCGTCAGGGGAGGGGTCGGCGGCAAGGAGCCACCGGGGGGGCACCAGGTCGGTATAGGAGACCGAAGGACGAGAGGCCAGCGCTAGGGCGTGGGCCCGTCCGACCGAGGTCTCCACGAGGCCACCGATCTTGACGCCCACGCCGGCCGAGGAGAGCATCTCGATCAGCCTCAGCGTCGGCGCCGGGCCCAGGATGCCGGGCTTGAGGCTCACGAGGTCGGCCGCCTGTTCCTCGATAATCCGCTCCACCGCCTCCGCGGTCGTGGCCGGCTCGTCGAGGCAGATCGGGGTAACGCCGTGCCTCCGCAGTCCGGCATGGCCCTCCAGGTCCCCGGCCGGCAACGGTTGCTCCAGGTAGGCCATGCTCAGATCGTCGAGTTCCGCCAGCGACGGGTCGCCCGGCCGGTAGCTGCCGTTGGCATCCGCGGCGACCGTCAGACTGGGGAACCGCTCGCGAACCGCCCGCAGGTGATCGACATCCCTCCCGGGCTCGATCTTGATCTTCACCTGCCGGGCGCCCGCTTCGACCATCTGTTCGACGCGGGCAGCCAGCAAGTCGGGTGACTCCTGGAGCCCGATGGCCGCGCAGACCATGGATGGCCGCCCCGACCCGCCCAGATAGGACCACAGCGGGATCCCATCCCGCCGGGCGGCCAGGTCTGTCCGAGCCTGCCCGAGAGCGGCGGACGCCGTAGCAGGAATCCCGGAGCGGTCACCGTCGAACACGCCTCCGCCCGTGGCGGTCAACGCTTCCCAGACTTCCTCCACCGTCTCGGGCGTGTAGCCGGGATAGGGCGCCGCCTCCCCCCAGCCGGTGATCCCGTCCTCTGTGATGCCCACCAGGACGACCCGGCGTTCCGAGATGGCCGCCTGGGAGTTGGAGAACCGGTGGTGGAGGGGGATGCCCAACTCGACCAGATGCAGTAGGCGGGACATGCGGGCAGGATACCGGCGATCCCTGAGACCACTAGGCTCGCGGCGGTTGGTAATAGGGGACCGAGCACAGACAGGAGTTGCCATGCCGGACCGCATCACTATGGGAGAAGCGGGGTTGGAGGTGCCCGACGAGCCGATCGTTCCCTTCATAGAGGGCGATGGGATCGGACCGGACATCTGGCGGGCGGCTAAGCAGGTGTTCGATGCCGCGGTCGAGCACGTCTACGGGGGAGGTCGCCGGATAGCCTGGCACGAGGTCTACGCCGGTGAGACGTCCTTCAAGAGGAACGGCGAGTGGCTCCCGGACGAGACGATCGAGACCTTCCAGGAGTACCTCGTGGGTATCAAGGGGCCGCTCACCACTCCGGTCGGGGGCGGGATCCGGTCCTTGAACGTCACGATCCGCCAGACCCTCGACCTGTACGCCTGCCTGCGGCCGGTTCGCTGGTACCGGGGCATTCCCTCTCCGATCCGTACGCCGCACCTCGTGGACATGGTCATCTTCCGCGAGAACACCGAGGATGTGTACGCCGGTATGGAGGTGGAGGAGGCCAGCGACGAGGCCGGCAGGCTGATCGGGTTCCTGGACGATGAGTTCGGCTGGAAGATAAAGCCCGATTCCGGCGTGGGCATCAAGCCCATATCGGACGGTGGCTCCAAACGCCTGGTGCGCGCCGCGATCCAGTACGCCGTGATGTTCGGGCGGCGGTCCGTCACCCTCGTCCACAAGGGCAACATCATGAAGTTCACCGAGGGCGCCTTCCGTAACTGGGGATACGAGGTGGCCAGGGAGGAGTTCCCCGCGGAGACCATCACCTGGGACGAGTGCGGGGGAGAGCCGGGTGACAAGATCCTGATCCAGGACGTGATCGCTGACGCCATGCTGCAGCAGGTGCTGACCCGTCCCGCCAACTACGACGTCATCGCCACCACCAACCTGAACGGCGACTACCTGTCGGACGCGCTGGCCGCCCAGGTGGGGGGCATCGGCCTGGCGCCGGGCGGGAACATCAACTACGCCACCGGCCATGCCGTGTTCGAGGCCACCCACGGCACCGCCCCCAAGTACGCCGGACTGGACAAGGTCAATCCGGGCTCGGTGATCCTGTCAGGGGCCAACATGCTCCGCTACATGGGGTGGAGGGGGGCCGCCGACCTGATCGAGGCCAGCCTGGAGGCGGTGATAGGGGATCGGGTCGTCACCTACGACCTGGCCCGGCTGATGAAGTATTCCACCGAGGTGCGGACTTCCGAGTTCGCTGCCGCCCTGGTGGAGCGGATGCCGATAATCGAACGCTACGCCGCCATGAGCGGGACCCGACGGGCGCCGAGCCACATCCGCGCCTACATGTAGATCCGACCAGGGAGAACCGGACGTGAGCCGATCGAAGAAGATCACAGTCGTAGGCGCTGGGAAGTACGGCTCCACCACTGCGCAACGGCTGGCGGCCATGGACATCGCCCACGAGGTGGTGATGACCGACATCGTGGAGGGGCTGCCCCAGGGTCTGGCGCTGGACATGAACCAGTCGCGTCCGGTCGAGGGGTACCGCACCCGGGTGATCGGCTCCAACGGCTACGAAGAGACGGCGGGGAGCGATGTCGGAATCATCACCGCCGGGCTGGCTCGCAAGCCGGGAATGTCCCGCATGGACCTGCTGGCGGTCAACGCCAAGATCGTCCGGCAGGTCACCAGGGAACTGGTCGATCGGTCCCCGGACGTGACCATCATCGTGGTGACCAACCCGCTGGATCAGATGACCGTCCTGGCCGCCGACGTGAGCGGCCTCCCTCGCCACCGGGTGATGGGACAGGCCGGCGTGCTGGACTCGTCCCGCTTCGCCCATTTCATCTCCGAGCGCCTCGAGGTGGACATCCTCTCGGTCGAGGCTCTGACCCTCGGTAGCCACGGCGCGACCATGGTCCCCGTGCCGTCCCAGTGCTTCGTGGACGGGCAGCCCCTCCCGGAGTTACTCGCCCAGGAGGAGATCGATGCCCTGGTGGAGCGAACCCGGGGTGGCGGGGCGGAAATCGTCGCCTACCTGAAGACCGGGAGCGCCTTCTATGCCCCTTCGTCTGCGGCTGCGCTGATGGCCCGGGCGATCCTCAACGACGAGGGCAGGATGACGCCGGTGTGCGCCTGGCTCACGGGGGAATACGGGTTGTCGGACATATACCTGGGTGTACCGGCCCGTCTGGGCGCCGCGGGTGTGGAGGAAGTGGTCGAACTCAACCTGACCGCTACCGAACGAGCCGGTCTCCACGCCGCGGCTGAGGCGGTGCGCGACAAGATCGAGGAGATGGAAGCGATCCTGGGCGCCTGAGGTGCGACGGAACTCCCGGGTCGAGCCGTGGCTGCCCATGCCGGCTCCGTCCTCGGCATCCTCCTATAGTCACGGTCGGCCTTGGTGTCCGACCCGTACCGTCCGGCGATGAGGGAAGCAAGATGAACAAACGCGATCTGGCAGATGTGGTTGCCTACGAGACCGGAACGTCCCGGAGCCGGGCTATGGCGAGCGTCAACGTGGTGTTCGAGACGATCGCCGGGGCGCTCCGGGAGGGAGCGGACGTCCGGATCACGGGGTTCGGCACCTTCGCGGTGCGGCAGCGCAAGGCTCGGACCGGTCGCAATCCTCGGACAGGCGAGGCAGTCGAGATCCCGGCCACCAGGTCCGCCGCCTTCAAGCCTTCGAAAGCTCTCAAGGACCGTATCAACAACTAGTGGTCAGTGGTCAGTGGTCAGTGGTCAGTGGTCAGTGGTCAGTGGTCAGTG